>JBKDVK010000001.1:0-3200 GCA_046338875.1 Cyanobacteriota bacterium
GCCATGGAATTGCGCCACGACTTCGGACGGAGTATCGATCCACACCCTCACGCGATCGGAGTTGCGACGGAACACGAGGGGCCGACACAAGCGTGTTCCAGCTCCGGTTTCTCCGAGGCAAGGCAGGCGGCGCCAGCCGGGGAGGACTTGACGCAATGCCAACATCAGATTCCCTCTCCGGCACCGTGCGGGCCATGGCTGGAACCATCGATCCAGATTTGGGGATCACCGCAGCAGGCGAACCGATCAAGGAGGACGAAGCACTGCAGCGCCTTCGACAGACCGACGATCAGTCGCTGCAGTACTACGCCGCCTGGTGGCTGGGGCGGATGCGCAGCCGGCACCCCGACACCGTCCCCCTGCTGCGCTCCGCCCTGCGCCAACGCCAGCCGCGGGATCCCGGCGCTGGTGTGGAGCACAACGCCGTGGCCCGCAACGCGGCCCGGGCCCTGGGCAAGTTGGGGGATGGCGGTGCGGTGCCCGACCTCCTGGCCGCCCTTGAAGACGACGACGACGGTCTGCGGGAGGCCGCGGCCCGGGCCCTGGGCGAACTGGGGGCCCTTGAGGCGGTGGAACCGATCTGCGCCCGCCTGGCCAGTGGTCTGGCCGGCGCCGGAGCGCCCATGACCAACAGCCCCAAGCTCCAGGAACCCTGCGAGGCCCTGATCGAGGCCCTGGGCGCGATCGGCGTGGCCGATCCTGCGGTGGTGGGGGTGATCGAGCCGTTCACCGGCCATGACCGTCCGCTGGTTCGCAGTGCTGCCGCCCGGGCCCTGCTGCAGCTCACCGCCGAGGTCCGCTGGGGTGAGGTGCTGGTGGAGCTGCTGGAGCATCCCCAACTGCAGGTGCGCCGGGCCGCCCTGATGGACCTGGGCGCCGTGGGCTGGCGTCCCGCCCTCGAGCCCATCAGCGCCACCCTGGCGGAGAACAGCCTCAAGCTGATCGCCCTACGGGGCCTGGTGGAGCAGGGCAGCGGCGAGCCCGGCCTGGAGGCCCTGCTCGGCGCCATGGATGCTCTGCTCTGAGGCCGGCCGATGTCCTCGTTTCCGATGACCGATCCCTCGTTGACCGATCCCTTCGCCAGTGTGACCCCCCTGATCCAGGCGGTGGAGCAGGCCGACACCGCCACCGCGCTGCTGGACGCCACAACCTGCCTGGCCAGCCATCTGGCTGGCGGTGATCCACCGGCCCCGGCCGCCATCGCCGCCCTGGTGCAGGTGCTGGGTTTCAACAATCCCGGTGCCGCCGTGGCCGCCGTGGACGGCTTGATCGCCTGTGGTGAGGCCGCGGTGGCCCCCCTGCTCGACAACCTCGATGCCCACAACTACGGGGCCCGGGCCTGGGCGGTGCGGGCCCTGGCGGGGATCGGCGATGTGCGCGGTCTGGAGCTGCTGGAGCAGGCCCTCGGCGGCGACATCGGCCCCAGCGTGCGCCGGGCCGCCGCCCGCGGCCTGGGCCAGCTGCGCAGTGGCGCCCTGCCAGAGCAGGAGCGGTGCGAGGTGCTGGAACGGTCCCTGACGGCCCTGGAGGCGGCGTCGGCTGATGGGGAATGGGTGGTGCGCTACGCGGTGGTGGTGGGCCTGGAATCGCTGGCCCTTGATCTCGTGCCCGAGAGCGGGAGTTCCGAGGGGGAGATCAGGGCGCGCGCCCTCCAGACCCTTACCCTGCTCAGCGATCCCGATCAGGACACCACGGTGGTGCCGCTGCGGGCTAACCAGGCCCTCGGGCGCCTCGGCCCTGCCGCCTGAGCCAGGAATCCCCCACTGCCAAGCATGCCCACACCAAACAACCAGAGCGGACCCTGCGGCGGTCAGGCCCCACCGACCCGGGTGCTGTTTGTTTGCATGGGCAACATCTGCCGCTCTCCTGCCGCTGAGGGGGTGTTCCTGCACCTGCTGGCTGAGGCAGGACTGGAGGACTGTTTCGCGGTGGATTCAGCCGGCACGGGTGGCTGGCACGTGGGCCATCGGGCTGATCGCCGCATGATCGCCGCCGCCGAACGGCGTGGCATCCACCTTCCGAGCCGGGCCCGGCAGATCGAGGCCGCCGACCTGCAGCGCTTCGACCACATCCTCACCATGGATGCCGACAACCTGGCTGCGGTGCAACGGCTGGAACGCCAGACACCTGGCAAGGCCCGGATCAGCCCCCTCATCGACCATTGCCGCCGGCTCCGTTCCGCCGAGGTGCCCGATCCCTATTACGGGGGGGAAGACGGATTCGAACGGGTGCTTGACCTGCTCGAAGATGCCTGCGCCGGCCTGCTGGAAGACCTATTGCAGGAGCGGCGTCAGGGCTGAGGGTCACCCCATCGAGGCGGAGCTGGGCGGAAGGCGGAGGGGCCGTGGTCCCGAGCCGGCGGTCGCCTCAACCCAGGAGATCGTTTCCTTCGCCAGCAGCGGCTGGCCCGGGCCAGGCGTCCTCGGGCACCCGCGCCCGGAAGTGATCCTCCAGAACCGCGATCACCTCGTCGATCGTGAGCCCATCGGTGATCACCACGGCGGCATCCTCCGCCTGGAGCAGGGGCGCCACCTCCCGGCTGGAATCGAGGCGATCCCGTTCGGCGATCGCCGCCTCAAGCTCGGCCAGGGGCGGCACCGAAAAGCCCCGCTGCTCCAGATCCAGGGCCCGACGCCGGGCCCGCGCCGCCACCGTGGCGGTGAGGAACACCTTGCACTCGGCCTCTGGGAACACGGCGGTGCCGATGTCGCGCCCCTCCGCCACTAGGCCACCCTGCGCCCCCATCGCCCGCTGCTGGGAGGTGAGAGCCTCCCGCACACAGCCATGGGCGGCAACGGTGGACACCAGGGCGGTGACCTCCGGGCTGCGAATCGCCGTGCTCACGTCGTGGCCGTTGATCAGGACCTGCTGCTCGCCATCGACGCCGCCGAGCAGGCGTAGGTCGAGATCCTGCAGGAGGGGGGCGATGGCCGCGGCATCAGCAGGGTCCACCCCCTGCTCCCGCACCCACCAGGTGAGGGCCCGGTACATGGCACCCGTGTCGAGGTAAAGGAGGCCGAGCCTGTGAGCCAGGGCCCGGGTCGCGGTGCTCTTGCCAGCCCCGGCGGGACCATCGATGGCAACGATCGGGGCGCGACTCATGAGAAAGACATGATCGATCAGACGGCTGGGACCGCAATAGGCGGCGGCGGCCAACAGGGTTAACCCCTCCACCCGCTGCAAGGGAGTCAGGTTATGCG
>JBKDVK010000002.1:0-7616 GCA_046338875.1 Cyanobacteriota bacterium
TGATGGTGGCCATTGCCTTTCTGCTGGCGGGTATCTTGGGCTGGATCGACATCTTTATGCGGGCCAAACGGCTTGGGCGCTGGTACTGCTTCTGGCGTCTTGTGGTCTCGACCCTGTTGCTAGTAACGGGCATTTGGATGGTGATTCAGTTCAAATCGGGTGCGGTGCCTGCTGCGATGCAGATCAAGGCACTGGCTTCGGCGATTGGCCTGGTTTTCCTGGCCGAAGGTGCCGTGACAGCCTTCGTTTCGCTCACCAATCGGGCAAGGCGAGGCTGGGGTTGGGGACTCGCCAATGGCCTCGTAACTTTGGCTCTTGGTTTCCTAATCCTGACGATGGGCCCGGCCGGCATGCTTTCTGTGATCGGACTGCTTGTGGGGGTTAGTTTCCTGTTCAGTGGATTCGACTTGCTGGGCTTCAGTAGCCGCTTGCATTCGCGGCAGGATTGAAGCGGCAATTTGAGAATTTGGCTTGGGAGAGGGCTTGAGGGAGGGCGGATTAATTTAATATAAACGCTGCCACGAATTTATACTCAAAACTAGTGTGAATTATTATCGTAGTCAATTTCGAATTTGACAATTCGGGAGTACCAGGCAGTAGTACCTATCTCCACTGGCAATATCACCGGAATCGGCAATAAACTGCTTCGGCCAACATTGTCAAGAATCAGGCCCTCGGCTTCCTCTCCCTACGCCAGTCTCCCGCTCCAGTAGGGCCCAATCCAGCGCCTGACGTGTCAGCACGGTCAGCAGCGAGGCCCTGGAGGCCTGCAAATTGCGCTGCACCAGCAGCACTTCGGTAAGAGGATCCACTTGGGCCTGGTAGCGCAGCCGGGCATCCCCCAGGGCCCGTTGCTCGGCCTGGACGACCTCGCCGGCGGCGGCAATGGCGGCAGCCGAGCCCTGCAGCGAGGACCAGGCCCGGGTGACATCCTGGCGAATTTGTTGACGGCTCAACTCCTCATCGGCTTGCAACAGATCCCCCTGCCGTTCGGCCACAGCGGCGCTGGCGAACGCGCGGCCACCATCCCAGAGCGGTTGGCGCAGCAGCAGGGCCGCTCCCCAGTCGTAAAACGATCCCGAGCCGCCGGCGCTCTGCTCCAGGGTGGGCAGTTGCACCGGAATCGGTCCATTGATCCGCCCCCCCTGCTGCAGCACGGGCACACTTAGTTGGTTGCCGCTATATCCAGCCCCCGCCACCAGTTTGAGGGAGGGATAGAGCATGGCCCGCGCCGCCCGGGCCTGTTTGCGCTGGGCCTGCTGCTGGAGTTGCAGGGCCTCCAGCAGGGGGCGCCCCTGCAAGGCCCGTTCCAGGCTGTCCTTGAGATTGAGGGGCCATTGGGGTTGGGGAACGATCGGATCGCTGGCCACCAGGGGAGTCCCCGGCGGCAATTCCAGCAAGGTGGCCAGTTGTTCCCGTTGGGCCAGCAGCTGGGCCTGCACTTCCGCCAACCCCTGCAGATCCGTCTGGCGAAGGGCGCGGGCGCGCATCAAATCAATCTTGGCGGCCAGTCCGTTGCTGTGGATGGCCTGGACGTCGGCGTCAATGGCCGTGGACGCCTCCAGGGCGGCCTGCCAGACCGGCACCAGGGCCTGATTCAATTGCAGTTGGCGGTAGGTGCTGATCAGTTCAAAACGCGCCGCCCGTTCGCTTTCGTTGCGGGAGACGCGGCTGGCGGCCTCCTGGGAACGGCTAGCGGCGAGCTGGGCCAGCTGGCCCAGGGGCAGAAGGTTGAAATCCAGCAGCACACCGGCATTTCCAAAGGTGTTGCGCAACACGGCGTAGTCGTTCTGCTGCAACGACAACGTGATGTCGCCGAGGGTGGGCATGTTGGTGAGCAGATTCACCGAAGTCCCAACCTGGGTGTAGCTGCCCAGTCCGACCAAATGCAATTCGGGCCACAACATCGCCCGGTTCAACGCTGTCAAGGCCCGATCGCGGGCCAGCTGGCGATCGGCCCGCACCAGCTTGCGGGAGATCGCCATCCCCTGCTCCAGCACCTGGTTCAAACCGAGATTTAGCTGTGGGGTTGGTGTCTGGGTCTGGGTCTGGATCTGGGACGGCGCCGGTTTCGGTGTCGGTGTCGACGGTGTCGGCGGCTGGGCGGCCTGGCCGGGGGAGGGCGTCCAACTCAGGACCAGATTGCCCCCCACCAGGCCCAGCAGCGCCGCCCAGATCAAGCCGCTGCGGCCCCGTCCTGAATGATTCACGTCGCCATGACAAAGCCTGCTTGGCGGGAACAATGGCGTCATCGCTGAGGCAGTTCGGGAAGGAGGCCGGCTCGCCGCCAAGACATTAGAGCGCGTACTTTTCCTTCACCTAAGCTCCAACCAGTCAGAAGGGACCATGGCGGAAGCAGCGCTCTCCCCCCTATCCCGTCTCTACAGGGCCGCGCCAGTGCTGTTGGTGGCCGGCCTCAGCCTGATCTGGGCCAGCCGACCCTCGATTCCCGTTGTGGTGCGGGGCATGGGGCTGATGGCACCGCCAGGGGAGCGCCGCGGCATCTACGCCCGGGGCGCCGGCGAGGTTCAGCGGCTGAACGTGCAGGTCGGTGACCAGGTGAGCCCCGGCCAATTGCTGCTCACCCTCAGCCAGGTCGGCCAGAGCGCCCCCGGCAGCGCCGGCGGTCCAGCCACCACCCCCCAACTGCGGCAAGTCCGCCAGCGGGCCATCGATCGTCAGTTTGAGGTGCTTCGAGCCCAGGGCCAGGCCCTGGATCAACAGCTCACCTCCCTGGATCAGCGCCGCCGGCAGATCGTCACCACCAACAAGCCGGTGTTGCAGCAACTCAAGGCCCTCGAGACCTTGCGTCGCGATGACGTTGTCGCCCGCTACAGCCCGCTCTGGGTGGCGGCCCAGGATCTCTATCTGCGCAATCGGGCCGACCTCAGCGCCTTGGATGCCCGCCAGTCCGAATTGACCGCCCAACGCGCGGCGCTGGTGGCCCAGGGGGCCGAACTCAAGGTGCAGCGCGCGGCCCTGGCCAGCGAAACCGTGGCCCAGGAGGTGTTCAGTTCCTCTGAGGGCCGGATTCTCGATTTGGCGGTACTACCCGGTCAACCCGTGCTGCCCGGCCAGAAGCTGGGGAGCATCGGCTTGCCCAGCCGCCGTGGCGAGCGCATGGCGATCGTGTTGTTCACCTCGGCTGATGCCAGTCGCCTCAAGGCGGGCGACGAAGTCCGCCTCAACCCCCAGCTGCTCAGCCGCGACAGTTTCGGCAGCGCCGAGCAACGCTATGGCCTGGTGCCCGGCCGGATCGTCAGCCTCTCGGCCGACAGTGTGGATGTGGCCGATGTGGCCATGGAGGTGGGCAGCCAGGAGGAGGCCGCCAACTTGATGGCTAGCGCCCGCCAGCGCTCATTCGGGGATGGGGGCGACCTGACCAGCCAGCTGCCGGGCCGGGTCGGGGCCCCCCTGGTCTTGGCGGTGGTGCAGTTGGAGGCGGCCCCCACCCCGACGGGACTGGCCTGGACCCGGGGCACCGGGCCCGATCGCCCCCTGGCCCAACGCATCCCAGCCGAAGTGAAAGCTGAGGTGGAAACCAGGCCACCCTTGAATTACTTGCTGCCATTTTGGCGCTGGCTGACCGGATCACGCCCATGAAACCCTCCCTGTTGAGTCGTCAACACCGCCAGGCCCTGCTCGCTCCCTGGCTGCAGCCCTGGCCCTGGTTCAGCCTGCTGCTGTTGTTTCTGTGCAGCCGCACCGAACCGCCTCGGTTGTGGTTTTGGGTGGCCTTGTTAGTGATCAGCCTGCTGGTCGGACTGCTGCAGAGCCAGGCGCGGCGCCCTTGAGCTCCTCAGGCGACAAGGATCATGCCTCCGGCTCTGAACAGAGGCATGGGGCAATTGCGGCAGGGGCCCAACCGCCGGCCCAGAACCTCAGGCTGGTGATCGTGGTGGGCCTGGCCAGTGCCCTGACATGGGTGATCTGCGAAAGCTTCGGGCTGGGCGGGGCCAGCCCCTACGGCGTCGTCGTGGCGGCCCTGATCGTGCGTCCCCGCTTTGATCGCTGGCCGCCGGCCGTGTTCGTGCTGCTGCCGGTGGTGGTGACCATCGGCCTGAGCCTGGGCACCCTGATCAAGCCCCTGGTGCAGGGACCCACGGTTTGGCAGTTCGCCGTGGTCACCGCTTCTGCCCAGATCCTGGGCCAGGCCCTGCCCGACAAGCTCATGCTGGTCCGCAATCTGCTGGCGGTGTTGGCGGTGCTGCCCCTGCTGGGTACCAATGCCACCTGGCTGGGGGCCTGGCAGAAGCTGCTGGCGGTGATCATTGGCCTGCTGAGCGGCGCGAGCCTGCAGGCGGCCCTGCGTCTGTCAACCGATGCCGGGCCGCCCCACGCTGAGGTGAAGATGGCACCGCGCAACCTGACGCAACGCTTCAGCGATCCCTTTTTCTGGCGCAAGCTGGTGGTTTCTTGCCTGGCCCTGGCCATCGGCCTGGGCTTGGGGGCCGAAAACCCCAAATATCTCTATTTCGGGGTGGTGTTGCTGCTCAACGACAGTCTTGGGGCCACCCTGGGCCGGGTCAGGGACCGCATGGTGGGCGTCAGCCTGGGGGTGTTGATGCCCTGGCTGGTGTTCAACACGATCGGGCTCAACAGTGTGGCAGTGGCCCTGGTCATGGGGGGCACCACCGCCCTGGTGTTGGCCGTCGGCCTGGACTCCCACTTGCGCACGGCCCTGATCTCCAGCGGCGTCACCTTTGTCGGCTACGGCGTGCTGGCCGATTGGTACATCCCCACCCGCTGGATCGACTATCTGATGGGCAGTGCCCTGGCCCTGTTGGTCTGCCTGCTGGTTCGCCCCGTCTCCGCCCTGCGACGCTTTCGCCAACTGGCTGACGAAGGCCCCTATCCGGCTGGCGGCCTCTCTCCCGAGCTGGCCAAGCTCCTGCCCAGTGCCGTCGAAGAAGCCAGGGTGCTGGGCCAGGAACGGGAGTTCCGCCGACTTGTCGCCGCTCTCCAAAGCCCATCCAAAGACTGAACATGTGGCCTCAACTGGGGGGGTCCATCCCCAGCTCCTGGAAGCGTTGGCAGATAGCCAGCCGCAGTTCCGCCATCACCACTTCGGCTTTGAGGGGATCGTTGATCGAAAACTCCAGGTTGTAGCCATAGCGTTCGCTGCCGAACTCGATCAGACGCGCCATGGGCGCCGGAGCGGCGAGCACGGCTGGATGGGTCGTGGCGATGGTGGGCAACAAAGCCAGGATCGCCTCGGGCGATTGGCTGCGGCCCACGCCGAGGGGCAGCGAACAGCGACGCATCCGGTCCGTGCCGGTGTAAGTGGTGGTGGCGGTGACGAAGAAGGTCTGGTTGGGCACCACCAGCTCGGCGTTATCGCTGCCGCGCCAAAGGGTGGTGGCCCTGGGCCCCAGCCGCCGCACCTCACAGACCTGACCATCGTGCATCAACACCTCCCCGGGGCGCACGGACCCCTCAATCAGCAGCCACAGGCCACTGACGATGTTGGAGAAAACCTCCTTAATGCCGAAGCCCAGCCCCACCGACAAGCCGCCGGCGATCGCCAGCACCCCGGTCTGGTTGAAGCCGAGGCGGGCCATGGCCCAGATCACCCCCAGGGTGAAGATCAGATAGCGCAGAATCTGCTCCAGGGCCCGGCGACTGCCTTCACTGAGGTCCAGGCTGCGCTGCACCAGCAGACTGATGCCGGCCGCCGGCAGCGGCAAACCCACCAGCAGCACGTACAACACCAAAAGCACGCTGGCCAGATTGCCCAGGGTGATGGCTCCGCCGAACCACACCCCCAGGGGTACTGCCGCCAGATCCTGGAGACTGCCCAGGGCATCCAGCAAGATCGTCACGACAGCGATCAGGTACAGAGGTCGCAGCAGCCTGCTGATCCCCAGCTCGTGCCATTGGCGGGGCAGCCAACGGGCCATCACTTGTTTTTCCACCAGCTGCAACAGCCCCCAGGCCAGGCTGAATTGCCCCAGCAACAGCACCAAACCGGCCCGCTGGCCCAGGCCCACCAGCCCCAACCAGATCAGCGCCTGCCCCACCAGCAGGGGCACCACCAGCGGCAGGGTCCAGAATCGTTGCCAGCGGCGCCTGGGCCGGGTGCGCCGCAGTCGCAACAGGGCCAGCAGCAGGCCACCGACCAGCAGCAGCTGCAGCAGCACCGGAGACCGTTGCAGAAAGGCCAGCCAGCCCTGCAGCTCCGAGAGAAACAGCGGCATCAGCGCTTGGGGTAGAGGCGCATCAGGGCTTCACTGCCCTGCCGCGGTGTCATCACGCCCACCAACACCTGGGACAACACGGCTTCAATGGTGGGCAACACTTGCTTGACCCGATCGGCGGAGTACGGGGTCACCAAAAGGCTGGAGGTCTGGGTGAACTGGCTCTGGGCCTGTTCGATTGCCGCCAGCTTTCCAGAACTGGCCACTGGAATGGGCACAAAGCGATTGGCCGGCAGCACCATCTTGGTGCCCAGGGTGAGTTGCCGCTGCACCAGAGGATTGAGGCTCAGTTCCATCAAGGAGAGGGCCAGCCGCCGTTGGCGGGGCGAGGAATCCACCCCCAATGACCAGATCCTCAGGGTGCTTGAGGGCGTAGGCAACCCTCCAGGGCCGCTGGGGAGCGGGGCTACCCCCAGATGGGCACCCATGGTGCGCTCCAGCCGGCGCAACGTGAGGCTGTAGCAGGGAATCCAGGCCAGGCGACCGCTCTCTAGCCCCACCGTCAAATCCTGGGGACCGCCGGCCAGGTCGACCCGGCTCTGGAGAGTTGTTTGGCGCAACCACATCAGCCAGGTTTCGAGGGCGGAGCGGTCGCTGGCTTCGCTGCTGCCGACGGCACGGGGGTTCCCCGTGAAGATCGGTGCCAAAGCCCCCTGGGCCCCCATGGCACCGGCGGTCCACCACAAACTGGTGGGTTCGACCGCCAAGCCGATCGGCTTGCCGGAAGCGGCCACTGCCAGCAATTCATCGAGGCTGGTGGGGGCCTGGGGCAGGCGCCGGCGATCGAAACAGGCCAGGGTGATTTCGCTGAACATCGGCAGACCCGCCACCCCCCGGGGGCCGGTCACCCGCTTCAAGTCATTGGGTTCCACCAGCGCCAGGCTGCGGCGCACCTCAGGCTGTTCAGGCAGGGGCTGCACCAGCGCCCCATCCAGCAAGGCCATGGCCACCGGGGCCTGCACCAAAAGCAGATCAGGCCCCAGGCCCCGGCTGCGTCCCAGGCTCAGGTATTCCTTGATTTTGGACTCTGATCCCACCGAGATCTGCAGATCCACCTCCGGATGGATCTTGCGAAACTCCCGTCGCAGGGGCTCCCATTCTTGCTCGTTGCGGTAGTCGTCCCGAAGCCATTCCATCCGGGCGATCGGGACCACCAGCACATGCAGGGTTTGGCGGGGACCCTGGCAGGACGACAGCAAGGGCAGCAAGGCCAGCAGGGGGATCAACTCCCGGGATCGGCGGCACAGCTGGCGCTGATGGTTCTGCAGCCGGAGCAGCAGCCGGCCTGGGGCGGAGCGTCGCAAAATCGTGCGGGTTCCGCAGGGGGCCATGGCATTCATTTTGTCCGGCTCTTGTGGGGCCCTGGAAAGGCGCTCAGCTAAGTTCCCCGATTGGCCTGCCCCACGGTTCAATGTCGGA
>JBKDVK010000003.1:0-18723 GCA_046338875.1 Cyanobacteriota bacterium
CTAGGCCGGCTTCAGCCCTGCCGCTGAGAGAGCCAAGCCGTGAGATCCGCGGCCCCTCGGAAATCAAGCAGCGCCTCGGCCAAGGCCTCCAGCTCTGCCAGTGGCAGCGCCTGGATTTGGGTTTGTTGGGCGGTGGAAAGGGGGCCGCAACGGCGTTGCAGCAGGCGCAGGGTCATAGAGGCGGCTTCCGCCTGTTGACCCAGACCGTATATCTCGCGGTAGGCCACGCTTCTGGTGAAATCGTCGAGCGTGATCCCACCCATGGCGCAGACGTCGGTGATGGAGCGACCGTTAAATCTTGATAGCAGTATAGCGGCAATCACGTCATCGATTTCGGCTGCGAGGGGAGTGGCGGCGGTCTGTTGGCGGATGGCAGCGGAGTAGGTGGGTAGCTGCTGCTCCGGCATCAGGAGCAGGCCGTACCTCCCGCTCTTTGATCACCGGCGCAGTAAAGGTGTAGCCTTTCATGTCAGCCAGCAGGCTGGTGACCAGGGGCAGAAGGCGTTCAGTGCGCTCCTGGAACAACCAGAAGAAGAGCTTGTCGCTGGCGACCACTTGGGGCTGCGGAAGTTGATCCCATCATCGCTTGGGAGGGTTTTCTTGTTTAAGTTGGCCCTAAATCAATAGGTTCACTAACGAGTGGTGACCTTTTTGTGCATGACTTTGTGCTCGGGTTCTGTAAAACACCCACCACTACCTAAACCCCCCACCTCAACCGACCCAAACAGGGTGGCAACAGCCTGATGCCGCACCGTTACCCGGCAATTCATACCCAGCTCACAGGGATGGTCGAGCGGTAACTTCAGCCGCAGGCGCTGGCCCCGGCATTCCAGCAGGGCCAGCCAGGTGGAGCCGAGAAACTCGCGGCCGACCAATTGCCATTCGCCCTGCGGTTGGCTTTCCAGCTGCAGATCCTCCTGGCGCAACATCACTTCCAGCGGCTCCAGGGGCTGGCCAGCTTGATGCAAGCCATTTCCGTGCTCGCCTTCCCCTGCCCAGCGCCATTTTCCGGCGGGAATGATGCCCAGGGGTGTTACTAATTGACCGGCCTCCAGGCTGGCGCTCAGCAGGTTTGCCTGCAACAAGAAACGGCCCACGAAGGCCGTGGCCGGTTGTTGCACCAGCTGCCGTGGTGGCGCGATTTGATGCATTACGCCATCCCGCATTACCGCCACTCGGTCGCAGATGGCCAGCGCCTCCTCCGGGTCGTGGGTGACGATCAGGCCACTGGCGCCAACGCTGCTCAGCACCCGCGGCAGCTCGCTGCGCAATCGCAGTCGCACCTCCACATCCAGATTGGAGAAGGGTTCATCCAGCAGCACCACCTCGGGCTGGGGTGCCAATGCCCGGGCCAGGGCCAAGCGCTGCCGCTGGCCGCCCGATAGCTCGTGCGGATAACGGCGCTCCAGGCCCTCCAGACCCAGTAGTTCCAGCAACCAGCGCACCCGGTTCAGATCGTGGCCGCGCCGCAAGCCAAAGCAGGCGTTTTGCCAGGCATCAAGGTGGGGGAACAGGGCGTAGTCCTGAAACACCATGCCCACCCCCCGCCGTTCCGCCGGCAACCACTGCTCGGGCCCGGCCACCTGACGGCCTCCCATCCACACCGACCCCCGCTGCGGCCGCTCGAAGCCCGCCACCAGCCGCAGCAGGGTGGTCTTGCCGCACCCCGAAGGCCCCAGCAAACCCACCAACTCACCCCGCTGCAGCGTCAGATCGATCTGGCGCAATGTCCAACCATTACCGGCGCCATAGCTCTGCCAGACGTCCCGCAGCTGGAGGTGGGGGGCGTTGTTTTCGACGTTCATGCTCAACTGCGCTCCTCCAAGGAGGGGATCAAGGCGATCGCTGCCACTAAACCAAAGCCGATGATCAGCAGGGCCGGCGCCATCGCATACCCCACCCGCTCATCGCTGGCGTACTGAAACACCCGCACCGCCAGGGTGTCGAAATCAAAGGGCCTTAGCGACATCGTGATCGGCAATTCCTTGATCACATCCACAAATACCAACAACAATCCCACCAACAGTGGCCCCCGCAACAGCGGCAGATGGATGCGGCCCAGGGTCTGCCACCAGCTGCAGCCCAGGCTGGTGGCCGATTCGTCGATGCTCGCCGGGATCCGCTCCAGGGCGGCATCGAGACCCTGCTTGGATACGGCCATGAACCGCACCCCATAGCCCCACACCAACAGCAGCACTGGATTCAGCTGCAACGGCCCCCCCACCAGCAGCAAGCCCAGGGCCAGCACACTGCCCGGAATGCCATAGCCCAGGCCGGCCATAAAGCTGAATTGATTCACCACAGGCCCCTCACTCCAGCGGCGGCTGATCGCCAGCAGCAGGGCGCAACAGGCCGTGATCGCTGTCACCAACAGCGCCAAGCCAAAGCTGCGGCCCGCCAGGGCCAGTAATTCGCCCAGCGGTTCCGCCGCCATCGCCTGCCAGCCCTGCAAAATCCACAGGCCCGGAATCAACAGGCAGGCCAGTGGTGGCAGCAGGGTGATGCCAATGGCGGCGGCGGCGCGCCAGCCCGCCAGCGGCCAAACATGGCAATTGGCGCTGCCAGTACCCAGGTTCCAGCGGCGGCTGCGGCGCCGCAGGGCCCGTTCGGCCGCCAGCAGCAGCACCACGATCGCCAGGGCGGCGAGCGCCAACAGGGCCGCCCCGCGGGGGTCGCCATCGATTTGCCAGCGATTCAAAATTCCCGCCGACAGGCTCGGCACCCCCAGCAATCGCACCGCCCCCAATTCATTCACCACCTCCATGGCACTGAGGGCCACGCCGGCGCCGATCGAGGGGGCCGCCAGCGGCAACGCCACCCGCCAAAAACTCTGCCAGGGCCCCACCCCCAAGCTGCGGCACGCCTCCAGCAGCTGGCGGCCACTGGTTGAAAAACTCTCGGTGCTCAGCAAAAACACATAGGTGTAATTCGCCAGGCTCAGCAGCAGCACCGCCCACCAGAATCCATAAATGTGGATGCCGTTCTGGCTACCCCAATCGATCAAGCTGGCCGCCAACAAATAAGCGGGGCAAGCCAATGGCAACAACTGGGCCATCCGCAGCCAGCGGCGGCCCGGGAAGCGACAGACGGCCGTGAGCCAGCCAGTGGCCGTGCCCAGCACGGTGCCCAGCACGCCCTCCCCCGCAACCAACAGCAGCGTGCCGCGAATTTGGGCCGCAGCATCGACACCAAGGCCGGCAGGACCGGCAGCGCCCGGTTCAACACTGAACAGCGCATCCCGCAGCAGGGCCACCAGGGGCGCTACCGCCAGCAGCCCAATCAGCAGCACCAGCAGCACCAGCCCAGTCCTGCCGATCGCGGGTCTAGCCGCCGCTGTTGCTCTACCGCTCAAACTCAGGCACACCTACTGCCAGCCAGCCTGAACCATCAGCTGCACGGCCTCGGCATTGCGCTTACCCATTTGCTCGATGCTCACCGCAGCGGCAGTGAAGCTGCCGAAACGCTTGAGGATCGGGTTGTTACCCCAGCCCCGCAGCGGATATTCATTATTGGCTGCTGCATAGCCCTCCCCAGAGCTGGGGGAGACCAGAAATTCCAGCAGCTTTTGGCCATGCTGCGGGTTGCGGGCATAGCGGGTGACCCCCCCGGCGGAGACATTCACATGGGTGGGCTTGGGCCACACCACGGTCACCTTGGCGGCGGCGGCCTGGTCGGCGGCGCTACTGCCAGCAGCCAACAAGCGGGCCAGGTAGTAGTGGTTCACCATGGCGGCACCGCATTCGCCCCGGCCAACGGCGCGGGCGATTGGCGTGTCGGAGGAGAAGTAGGGCTGCTTGACATTGGCCACCATGCCCTTCAACCAAGTTGTCGTAGCGGCCTGGCCACGCTGAATCAACTGATCTGCCACCAACGACTGGTTGTAGACGTTGGCCCGATCGCGCAGGCACAACTTACCCTTCAGTTCCGGCCGCGCCAGGTCGGCATAGGTGCGGATCAAGCTGGGTTTCACCAGCGCCGCATTGACGATCACCGGACGGGCGCGGCGGGTGAGGGCGTACCAACGGCCCCGGGAGTCCCGCAGGTTGGCGGGCACGGCACTGGTCAGTTGGCTGGAGCTGATCGGCTGGAACAGGTTTGCCTGCTGGGCCCGGTAGAGGCGAGCCGCATCCACCAACACCAGCACATCGGCCTTGGCGTTGCTGCCTTCACTGCGCAGGCGCTGGATCAGCTCGTCGTCCTTGCCCTCCAGCAGGTTCACCTTGATGCCTGTCTGCTGGGTGAAGCGCTGATAGAGGCGCTTGTCGGTGTTGTAATGACGTCCGGAATAGACGTTCACTTCCCGTGGTTGGTTGCCTAACCGCGTTTGGCTCTGGGCCCCCTGGACTAGCGCCAGCAGCTGGGCGCCGCCGCCAAGCAGCACGGCAGCTGGCAGCAAGATCCGGAAATTGCGCCTGGAGAAGTGGCGGAAAAGGACCAACGGGGCATAACGCACATCTTGCCTAGAACTTAGGCAAAAGGCCCGCTGCGCCTGGGCAGCATTTAGTGCCGACGCTTGTAGCAAATGTTACGTGACACTGGAAACCTTCCGCTCCGGCATGGCATCACGCCGGAGCGCCTCCGGTAAGAAGGTCTCGATCAATTTGCGGCCAACTGCCTCCCCTTGCGTCAAGCTGGGGTGATCCCAAGGGTTTTGATGAGCGGCTTGCCCAGGCCCAGGGCCGATGCACCCCACCTCGCCGTGATCGGAGCCGGAGTCGGCGGCTGTGCCTTGGTGGCCAGTCTGCGGCGCCAGGGTTGGCCAGCGGATCGCATCAGCCTGTGGGAAAGCGGCCGCGGACCCGGGGGCCGCACCGCTACCCGCCGCTCCCGCCAGGACAGCCACCTGCGCATCGACCACGGCGCCCCCCTGTTCAACATCAGCGCCAGCCCCGATCCCGCCCTGCTGGCGTCGTTGCTGGCCGGTGGCTGGATCGAGCCCTGGCAGGGAACCCTGGCCTGTCTGGATAAAGATGGCGGCCTGACGGGCCGGCTGGAAGATCCCTTTTGCCAGGGCCGTCTCTATCGCGGTCGCCTGGGCATGGAACAGCTCTGCCGCGGTTTGCTGGCCCTGGCCGACGGCGCCATCGACGCCCATTACGGCATCCTGGTGCGCCACCTGGAGACCAGCAGCGAAGGCCGGTGGCAACTGCTCGATAGCGCCAAAGAGCTGCTGGCGGAAGCGGACTGGTTGGTGCTGGGCAGCACCCTGTTGGCCCATCCCCGCAGCCGGCTGGTGCTCGGTTGGCAGACCCTGCCCCTGGCGGAAGGGGCAGCCGAACGGGCCGATCCAGAGCTGGCCCACAGCCTGGCGGCGATCGCCTCGATTCGCGCTGAGGCCCGCAGCAACCTGTTGATGGTGGTGCCGGCCAACGCCGCCGCCCCATGGCTGGCCCTGCCCTTCCGGCTGCTCAGTTTTGATACGGCGGCCCAGCAGCGCTGGGGGTTGCGGCGCGTCGCCATTCAGCCCCTTGAGGACGGCCGTTGTGCGGTGGTGGCCCACTCCACCGGCACCTTTGCCGGCGAGCATCTCAACGTCTATGGCTCTCGCTCGTCGATCGCCAAGCATCTGGGCAGCACGCCAGCGCAACAACGGGAGGCGGAGGTGATCGCCGCCTTGGAGCGCGGGCTGCAGGGGGCCCTGGCGGCCTGGATTCCAGAACCTCTGGCACCCCTGCCCCCAGGGGATTCACCCTGGCCCGGGGTGGATAGCCAGCTGATGCGTTGGGGGGCCGCCTTTCCCCAGCATCCGGGTCTGCCCCAGGCCCTCGCCCTCTGCCGCCAAAGCCGCGTCGGTTTTTGCGGCGACTTCATCGAGGGTCCCGGCTTCGGGCGGGTGGAGGGGGCCATGCGCAGTGGCGAAGCCCTGGCCACCCTCCTGTTGGCAGCGGTTCAGAGCGTGCTGTGAGCAGCTGCGCAGCTGCTCCTGCGTTGCCATTGGGCGAGCGAGCGGACGGTTCGCCGCCCCCATCAAAAGGCAGCCTCGGCCACCTAAGCCGATCGCCCTTAGCCTGAAACCCTGCACCCGCGCCGGGCCCATGCTCGCTCCACCTCGTCCCCTGGAGATTCCGTCCGGCCAGGAAGCGGACGAAGGTCTGCCGGAGTCATTCAACCTGCCGGCCTCGCTCTGCGTTGGCCTGCGCTTCACTCCCGAGCAATTTGCTGAGCTGTGCCAGGCCAATCCCGAGGCGGTGCTGGAGCTGGCCGCCGATGGTTCCCTGATCCTGATGACACCCACTGGCAGTGAAACGGGCGCCCGCAACGCCGAACTCTCTTTTCAGATCTATACCTGGGCTCGCGGCAATGGCAGCTGGAAGTCTTTCGACAGCTCCACCGGGTACCGCTTGCCTGACAACTCCGTACTCAGCCCCGATGCCTCCCTGGTGGCCCTCGATCGCTGGCAGGCCCTCAGCGACGCCGAGCGCTGCGGGTTCGCTCCTCTCTGCCCTGATTTAGTCGTTGAATTGGCAAGTCCCAGCGATGAAGGCCCCCGCGGCCTCACCGCCCTGCGCCAAAAAATGGCCGCCTACCAGCGCAACGGCGCCCGCCTCGGCTGGCTGTTGATTCCGGCGGAGCGTGCGGTAGAGGTCTGGGAACCGCTGGCCGATCCTCTGGCCGGTCCCTCGGCCCAGCCCCGGCGGCTGGAAGCGGCCAGTCGCCTTGAGGGAGATCCCCACTTCCCCGGGTTGGCGGTGAATCTGGAGGAGATCTGGGCGGGTTGATCCTCACCAGCTATCAGAGCTGGTAAGGATGCGGCACCCCGCCCAACGTGAGCGGTAAATCGCGGCTGTTGCGGGTGGCGAGCTTGAGAGCGGCGCAGCGGGCGGTGGCCAGGATGATCGCGTCTGGAATCTTGAGGCCATGGCGTTGCCGGTGCCGTACCGATTCCAGGGCGTTGGGGTCGTCGATCGGCAAGCGGGGAAAGATGTCCAGCCAGGCTTCCACTCGGTCGCTTTCACCCCCGCGGCAGCCCACCAGTACCTCGATCCAGCTGATCACGCTGATGGCCAGGGTTGAGGGATTTGGTCATGGAGGTCTGGCCCGTGCAGCACGCCAAGGCGCGCTTCAGTGAGCTGCTCGATGCCTGCCAGCGAGAGGGGCCGCAGCTGGTGTCTCGTCGTGGCATCGAAACGGCTGTGCTGGTGCCGATTGAGGAATGGCGCAGGGGCCAGGCCCGTTCGCGGTCCTCCCTCAAGGCGTTGCTGCTGACAGCGGAGCCCCGCATTGAAGCCCTGGCACCAAAGCGCGGCATGGCGCGGCGACGGGCCGTTGTTGAGTTGGGAGGCAAGGGTGTATCTGCTTGACACCAACGTCATCTCCGAGCTGCGCAAGCCCAGGCCCCATGGCGCCGTGCTCGCCTGGCTCCAAGCCGTCGACAACGCCAATCTGCAGCTCGTCTCGGTGAGCCTGGGCGAAATCCAGGCCGGCATCGAAATCACGCGCGAACAGGATGGCGCCAAGGCCAGCGCCTGGGCCCAGCTGATGCACTGCCGCTCCGACACGCTCTACGAAGACGCCATGATTGCCGCCATCGCCCTGGCGCACGGGCTCACCGTTGTCACACGCAACGTCAAGGACTTCGACGGTTTCGGTGTGGCAGTATTCAATCCCTTCGAGTACAAGGGGCCCTGAGAGCAGCCAATCGGCGTTGATCTGGGCAAAAACAGCAGCTGAGCGAGACGCCCAAGCGGGCCAATGGGGCTAGGCCAGCGACTGGCAAGAGAGGCTGCTATTGTAATCACCTTGACCTTTGAGAACTGTGGTAGCAGACGGCAAAGGAGATAAAGATACGAATAAACTATGCGATAAATAGACGTAACCTGTTGGTTAATTGATAGCCAGCGGTGGCTTAAATCCGATCGCTGGCTAGGGATTCAACAAGGCCAATCGCCCAAGACCGCTCAGGCCCTGGCAGACGCGAAAGGTGCCAGGTATCGGATCAGAGGCTGTAGCTGTTGGGTACGGGGTTGGTGCTGCCTTTGATCCGCTTCCTCAGCTTGCGGCTGAAGCCGAAGGCAGCAGCGGCGCCGAAGATTGGCAGGGGAGCGGGGGCGAAATTCGTTTCATCCTCGACGACGAACGCGAGTACCGGCCCCGTTCCATTAAACTCTATGACAGCGTTGTCAATAGCGTCATTCCAGCCCCACTGATAAAGTGATGAAAATGCCAAGATGTTGCCAAAATTATCTCCTCACAGCGAATTGTTTGGCATTCCGGGAAGCCAATTAGAGTAGCCATTAGAAGTTAATGATGTGCCATCAACCCACTGCCAGTTGCCTGCAGGTTCTGTGCTGCCAGGCGGTTGAAACAGCCCAATCCACGGACCGGTCAAGTATTCCCCTCCACCACAACACAAGGTACCTGTTCTCCACAATGTACCGTTAAGTGTTGGGACTATTTGGTTGAAAATTGCTGTGTTTTCTTCTGAGCTATTTATAGAAACAAGGTCATAGCCCCCACCTAGGCTGAGAGTATAGTTCCGTGCTTGTGTCCAACTTATGGGTTGGTCGGCAAGATAAGTACGATATTTACTGCTGCCGAAGCTAAATAAATTGTAAATGGAGATTGTTAAGGCCTGGGCCTGGCCGGCGGTAAGCACCCCCATCGCTAAGGCAACGCCAAGGCCTGGCTTGGCCAGCGATGCCCAGCGGCGATGGTCGGGATTGGAGGTGCGGCGCTTGGCGCTGAGGGATGGACTTGAGAAGCGGGAAAGGGTAAGCATCTGGATTTGGAAAACTGGTTTGTTATCTGCCCAGAGTTCTGGAGATACCGGTAAAAATATATTTTTTTAAATAATTTTAGGGGGGGGTAGGCAATTTCAAAAGCGTCCATCCCTGCTGCTGGTCTTCAGGTTCAAGTGAAGGTTGGGGCCAGGGCCGCGCCGGCTTGCTTCCACCAGCCTTCAGCACGGCCCATTCAGCCGAAACCTCAGCAGCACAGCGCCGCCACCTGGCCCAGGCCGATCAGGTCCTGGCCTGGGGGCCACCGGCGCCCAGCCAACTGAATCGAGCCTTCCATCTCGTCGCTCTACAGCGCCTGGGCCTGGGCCTTGCCATCGCTGCTGTCATCGCCGCTAACGGCTCGGGCCTGTGGACCTCAAACCAGCGCGAGATCGGCCTTCACCTGCTTCCACGGCACCATATCGGCATGGTCCCGACCATCGCCCGCTGGCGCCAAGGTTGCGGGCGACTAGGCGGTGAGTACCCCCACCCCTGCAGCCCAGGCAGCCTCAGCAAGTGCGTCATCGCGGGTGGCGATCGGCAGCTGCAGCCGCAGGGCGAGCTCCAGGTAGGCCGCGTCGTAGCTGGTGAGCTGAAAGCGCAAAGCCAGGCTCAGCAGGGCGGCCGGTTGGGGAGGGGCAGCATCGATGCGGATCGGCAGCAGGGCCACCTGATCCACAATCTCGCGAGCCGCAGCCATTCCAATCGTGCCGCGACGGCAGGCGGTGCGCAGCACATTGGTGAACTCCAGCTGCAGCAGCCAGGGGGCATGGGCATCGACCACCGGCAACAGGCCGGCCACCGCGTCGCTGTAAGGAGTGGCCTGGTTGGCGAGGATCCAGCCGCAGAGCACGGAGTTATCGAGCACAAAGGGGGTGGTTGCGATCGCCGGGTTCAATCCAGGCCCTCCCGGGCGATCAGCCCCAGGTCGCCCTCCAGGACGACGCCAGTCCGGAGTTGCTGCAGCCGCTCCAGCGCCAGGGCCACCCGCTCGCGGCGCCCAGCCCCCCGATTGCGATCGCCGGGATCGGGCACGAGCCGCACGACCGGCACCCCCCGACGGGTGATGGCGATCTCCTCCCCCTGCTCCGCCCGAGACACCAAGGCCGAGAGCTGGTTCTTGGCTGCCGCCAAGGGCACCGCCAGGGTGGGTTGGCGCTGGGAGCCGGCGGGGAAGCTGTTCGTCATGACATCTAGCTAACCTTAGGCTTATTAAAGCTAGCCTGAATGGCAGGGCTTGGTCCATTCGCTGAGTGCCCAAGCTCAAGGCGCCCATGCCCGCGATCGCGGCCATCTGCCGGCAAAGCCCCTTGGCCTCAAAACGTGCAGGCTCGCCGAGCTGGGTGCGGCCAATCCAGACGCCGTGCTGGAGCTGGCCGCTGATGGTTTCCTGATCTGCATGACCGCACCGGAGGTGACACGGGCGCCCGCAACCGCACCCTCAGTGGCCTGCTCTGGCAGGCCCTGAAGCAGAGCGCTCTACCCCTGAAGCTGTTCGACAGCTCTACTGACTTCCGCCTGCCGGACAACTCCGTTCTCAGCCCCGATGCCTCCCTTGTCGCCATTGATCGCTGGCAGGCGCTCAAGGCCGAGCAGCGCCGCGGTTTCGCTCCCCTCTGCCCCGATTTAGTAGTCGAGCTTGCAAGCAACAGCGACGAAGGTCCCCGCGGCCTCACCGCCCTGCGCCAGAAAATGGCCGCCTACCAGCGCAATGGCCAGCCCTTGGGCCTGCTCAAACGCGGCTGTAATGGGCGCAGCGTTCGCAGGGGCCCTCCGGCAACACGGCGCAGCGCAGCAGCGGGGTGCGGGCGTTGTAGGTGCAACTGGGGTCGCCGATCACCCAACCCCCTTGCCACCAGCGGGCATCGGCGGGCTGGCGCTGGGTTTTCACCTGCAGGGCCATTGATGCCAATTCGTAGATGCCGTTGCGCAGTCGGTAGCGGTGGCGGCGCTGCAGCACCAGAAAGCTGCGATCGCCCAGCACCAACCAGCGACCCGGTTGGGGGATGTCGGCTAGCGCATCAACCTCGATCTGCTCAAGCAACCGGTCGCTGTCGATCTGGCGAATTTCGATCCGCATCGCTCAGGGCTCAGGGTCGCTGGCGGGAACCGCTTCGGGCAGGCGACTGGAGAAACCCCAGGCGAACAGGGCGCCTACGGCCACCAGCAGGCTCCACTCCGGTAACTCCACATCGGGATAGACCAGGCGCAACAGCAGCCGCAGACCCACCAGGGCCACCGCCAGGTAACCGGCATTTTCCAGGTGGCGGTAGACATCCAGCCAGCGGATGAACAGTTCGGCGGTCAGCCGCAGGGCGATCACGCCAATCACGCCGCCGGCGATCACCAGGGGCAAGCGATCGGTGACGGCCACTGCTGCCGCCACACTGTCTAAGGAGAAGGCCAGATCGGTGAAAGCCAGGGTGGCCACCACCGCCGCCAGGGATGCCCCAGTTGCTCCGGCATTAGCGGGCGGGGCTGATGCGGCCGTGGCGGCAAGGCCAGATTCCGCCCCTGGTGATTTCGCCCCTGGCGATGGAGAGGCCCGGGGGGCCAGCTTCGGGTCCAAATTGGCAGCCAGGGAGCCAGCGCCTGCGGTTTCGGCGATCTCGGCGGGGGCTTGGAACCCCAAGACCGCCTTCAGGGAGGGCAGCAATTGGCGACCCGCCAGCCACAACAGATAGAGGGCGGCCAGCAGTTGCAGGGGCCAGAAGGCCAGCACCCAGCGGGCAGCCACAATCAAGGCCAGCCGTAACACCAGGGCAAACAGCAAGCCAAAATTGAGGGCCTGGCGCTGGCGGGCCGGATCGTGCAATTGGCGGGCGATGGCCGCCAGGGCAATGGCGTTATCGGCGGACAGCACGCATTCCAGGGCCACCAGCAGGGGCAGCAGCAGCACCATTTCGCCCCATTGATCCGCCCCCTCAATCAGGGGCGTCAGGGAGGGCATCGATTCCGCTTCCATCGCAGGGCAGATCGCTCGCAACGGAGCGTCAAAGAGGCACTCTAGGGAGGCTTGCGGAGGGGGGGAATGTCTATGGAATTAAGGGCCCAGCTGGTCCATGCCGACGGCCAGGTGCGGGTTGTCCATGTCAGCGCCTATGCCGGCGAGCAATTGCTGGGCAGCGCCCTGGGGGAGGCCCCAGATGCCGAAGCCGCCGAAGATCGTGCCCTGCAGCGCTTGCTGGCCCGGCTGGCCGCCGCGCCAGTGCAAGTCACCCCAGCCAGCGCCGCCGCCGCCATTCCGGCCCCAGTCGCGGCCAAGAACCAGAGCGCGCCTGCCGCCGTAGCCAGCGCCAGCGCCACCCCCCCCCAGCCGCAGCCCGGCGCAGCAGCCCCGGCCCCCACGGAACATCCGGCGGCACCCCCCGGCGAGCCCACCTCGTCGCCTCCCGCCCCGATCGCCTCTACCCCAGCGCCCGCCGCCGCCGCCGAGCCCACCGCGCCCGAACCTGCGGCGGAGCCCCCGGCCGACCCAGAGGATTGGAGCAGCGAATTGCTGCACCTAGATCGCGAACTGCAGCGCTTGCAGTGGGGGCGCGCCGAGGAGGAGGTCTATCTGCAGCGGGCCTTTGGCCATCCCAGCCGCAACCGCCTCACCAGCTATGCCGATTTACTGGCCTATCTGCGGGCTGTTGAAGCCCTCAATGTCCCCGCCGATCCGGCCGCCGCCGCTGTGCCGATGCGCCGCCAGGACCTGCTCAGCCAGTGTGATGCCCTGCTGCGGCAATTGGGATGGCCCCGGGAGCGGGCCCGACAATTTTTAGAAAGTCAGTTGCAGGTGTCGAGCCGCCAGCAACTCAGTGACCAGGATCTGTTGCAATTCAATCTTTTATTGGAGGGGGAATTACTGGCGGCAGGTGAATAGCAAAATCTCAAACAACCCTGAGAGGGCCCACCAGGCCAGAAGATAAGGCGGTTTCATTCCAGAGAAATGCCGTGATTCAGCTCGCTAACGCCATCGGGTTGGGGGCTGCCGCCCTGGCGGCGGGGCTGGTCAACGCCCTGGCAGGAGGCGGCTCGCTGCTCAGCTTTCCGGCCCTCACCGCCGCCGGCCTGCCGGCCCTGGTGGCCAATCTGACCAATACCGTGGCCCTCACCCCGGGCTACCTGGGGGCCACTGTGGGCCAACGTCAGCAGTTGCGGGGCCAGGTCAGTCGCCTGACCACCCTGCTGCCGGCCGCCGGCCTGGGCGGCTTGGTTGGAGCCCTGTTGTTGCTCCACACCAGTGAAAGGCTCTTCTACAGCCTGGTGCCCTGGCTGCTGTTGCTTGGTTCCGGCCTGCTCTGGGTCCAGCCACCCCTGCGCCGCTGGATCGTGCAGCGGCAGCAGCGCCAAGGCCGCAAGATCCCCTCTGAAACTCAGGCGATTCTGCCAATCCTGTTGGCATCAATCTACGGGGGCTACTTCGGAGCGGGCCTCGGCGTAATCCTGCTGGCGGTGCTGGCCCTGACCCTGGAAGACACAATCACCCGCCTTAATGGTCTCAAGCAGGCCCTTTCGCTCGCCAGCAATAGCACCGCAGCCTGTGTGTTTATCGGCTCCGGCCAGGTGCACTGGGGGGGGGCCGCCCTGATGGCCGCCGGCGCCCTTGTCGGCGGAGCGTTGGGCGGCCGGCTGGCCGGCAAGGTCAATCCCGATACCCTGCGCGCATTGGTGGTGATCGCCGGTGTGTGTTTGGCCCTATTTTACTTCGTGAGATAAGAGTTTTGCGACGTAGTGAACCTAGCGAAAACCGGCCTATACTTGGAGCCGTAAGATACGCCGTCGTATTGCTAATTCAAGCAAGTCAAATTAATATTTATTCACTTTTAAGCAGCCAATTCCTTGCCTGACCCTGGGGATTGGCTTATTTATTTAAGTGGATTTATAATACAATCGATTGCAGGCCTAAAGTTGTTGGCCCGTTGACTGTTGCAAATGTGTTACATTACACTCTTGGGTAATAATGCCAAAAAGATGCAAACAACCCTGGCGATTCCTTTGCTTTCCCTAAGATGACAATGCAGTTGCGCTCCACTCACCATGGCCCTCATTCGCTGGGAACCACTTAAAGAAATCGAAGAGTTGTTTGGCCGTTCCTGGCCGAGGCCGACCATTCGCAGCGGCCAATTATTGGGAGTGGGTGATTGGCATCCCCGGGTTGATATCAGTGAGAATGACGGTCAATACTTGGTCAAAGCCGACATTCCCGGTGTGGCCAAAGAAGACATCAAGATAACCGTTGACAATGATGTACTCACAATTCAAGGCGAACGCAAACAGGAGCAAGAAGAAGAGAACAAGCATTTTCATCGGGTTGAGCGTTTCTATGGCAGTTTCATCCGTAGTTTCACCCTCCCCGATGACGCCGATGCTGCCGCCCTCAAGGCGGCCGCCCAGGAAGGCCAGCTCACCCTCACCATTCCCAAAAAGGTTTCCGCACCCTCGGCTAGCGCCGTTCAGGTGCCGGTGGAATAGCTCTCAGGTTCGATGCAACCTCCCTACCCCCTTTGGGTCAATCGCTATGCCGCCGGCCTTGCCTTGGCTGAGATCTTCAGCAAAGGAGATGGGATCAGCACCAATACCCTGCTGCTGGCCTTGCCCCGGGGGGGAGTGCCGGTGGCGGCGGCGATGGCCCGCCAACTGAACCTCCCTCTGGCAACCTGGTCGGTGCGCAAAATCGCCGATCCAGCCCAAAGCGAAGTAGCGATCGGGGCCATTGCCGCCGGTGGCACCGTGGTCTGGCGTGACGCTGAGCAGGCGGGCCAGTGGGCGGCCATGGCAATACGGCATGGCTGGCTTCAGAGCCAACAAAAGGAAATGGCTCGGCGCCAGCACCTATTCGGTGATCCTGCGCCCGAGCAGCTCCACAACCGCCACCTGATTGTGGTGGACGATGGCATCGCCACGGGTATGACGGCTAAGGCAGCCCTGCTGTCCCTTGGCAAGGTTGATGCCGCTTCCCTCAGCCTGGCCATTCCAGTTATTGACAGCAGTGTGGCGCAAGAGCTGGCTCCCTTGGTGGATCGGCTTGAAGCCCTGGCCTATGTCGCTGACCTCAGCAGCGTGGGCCTTTGGTACCAACATTTTCCCCAGCTCAGCGATAGCGAAGTTCTGGAGTATCTAGATTCAGCAGAAGCCGACAACCCGTCACCTGCTTTCTTGCACCATTCCCCTGGCCTGCCTGCTGTTTAAGCTAAGCATCCCCTCCCTCATATCCAAGGAGCCTTCATGACCGATCTCGGTAAATGCCCGTTCATGGGCAATGCGGGCCGCGTCACGGCAGCACGGGGGACTTCAAACCACGACTGGTGGCCTAACCAACTTAACCTCAATCTTCTGCATCAGCACTCTCCGGCAGCTAATCCGCTGGGGGCTGAATTTAATTACGCCGAAGAATTTAATAAGCTCGATCTCCAGGCACTGAAGCAAGATCTGTATGCCTTGATGACTGATTCCCAGGATTGGTGGCCAGCAGACTGGGGGCATTATGGCGGCTTGTTTATCCGTATGGCCTGGCACAGTGCCGGCACCTACCGCACCGCCGATGGTCGCGGTGGTGCAGGTGGCGCTAACCAGAGACTGGCACCGATCAACAGTTGGCCCGACAACGGCAACCTCGACAAGGCGCGACGCCTGCTTTGGCCGATTAAGCAAAAATACGGCAACAGGATTTCCTGGGCCGATCTGATCATCCTCACGGGCAATTGCGCCCTTGAATCCATGGGCTTCAAAACCTTTGGCTTTGGGGGCGGCCGTGTTGATCTCTGGCAGCCGGAAGAAGACATCTACTGGGGTAACGAAAAAACCTGGCTGGGTGATGATCGTTATAGCGGCGACCGTCAACTGGAGAGCCCCCTGGCTGCCGTACAGATGGGCCTGATCTATGTCAATCCCGAAGGACCCAATGGCAAGCCGGATCCCGTTGCTTCCGGCCGGGATGTGCGCGAAACCTTTGCTCGCATGGCCATGAACGACGTGGAAACGGTGGCTCTCATCGCCGGTGGCCATACTTTTGGCAAGGCCCACGGCGCCGGCGATCCGGCCTTGGTGGGTCCCGCCCCCGAAGGGGCCCCCCTGCACGAGCAGGGACTCGGCTGGCACAACAGTTTCGGCAGCGGCAAAGGTATCGACACCATCACCAGTGGCATTGAAGGGGCCTGGAAACCAAACCCCACCACCTGGGATCAGGGCTATTTCGAGATGCTTTTCACCTATGAGTGGGAATTGGTAAAAAGTCCCGCCGGTGCCTGGCAATGGCTAGCTAAAGATGTCAGGGAAGAGCACATGATTCCCGATGCCCATAATCCCGCCATCAAGCATCGGCCGATGATGACAACAGCTGATCTTTCCCTGCGCTTTGATCCCCTCTACGAACCAATCTCGCGCCGCTTCCATCAGGATCAGCAGGCCCTGGCCGATACCTTTGCCAGGGCCTGGTTCAAGTTGACGCACCGCGATATGGGCCCCAAAGTTTTATATCTAGGTCCCGATGTTCCAGCCGAAGAGCTGATTTGGCAAGACCCCATTCCCCCTGTCGACCATCCCCTGATTGAGGCACCGGATATCGCCGATCTCAAGGCCCAGGTGTTGGCTTCACCGCTCTCAATTGGCGAACTGGTGGCCACTGCCTGGGCCTCGGCCTCCACCTTCCGGGGCTCTGATAAACGGGGCGGCGCCAATGGGGCCCGGCTGCGCTTGGCGCCGCAGAAGGATTGGCCCGCCAACCAGCCGGCCCAATTGGCCAAGGTGCTCGGCGTGCTGACGGCGATTCAGCAGCAGTTCAACAGCCAGGCCAACGGGGGCAAAAAGGTTTCGATCGCCGATCTGATTGTGTTGGCCGGCAATGCTGCCGTCGAAGCCGCGGCCCAGGCTGGCGGCCACAGCATTGAGGTGCCCTTCAGCCCGGGTCGCACCGACGCCTCCCAGGAGCAAACCGACATCGAATCCTTTGCTGTCCTCGAACCCCAGGCCGATGGCTTCCGCAACTATCAAAAGCAGAACTTTGCGGTTGCGGCGGAGGAGATGCTGCTGGACAAGGCCCAGCTGCTCACTCTCACTGCCCCTGAAATGACGGTTTTAGTCGGCGGTCTGCGCGTGCTTGGCGCCAGCAGCGATCCGGCTGGCCATGGGGTTTGGACAAATCGGGTCGGTACCCTCAGCAACGATTTCTTCCTGCATCTGCTCGATATGGGCACGGTCTGGGCCCCCACCTCCGAAGCCGCCACCAGCTTCGAAGGAAGGGACCGCCACAGCGGCGCCCTCAAGGGCACCGGCAGCCGCGTCGATCTGGTGTTTGGCTCCAACTCCCAACTGCGGGCCTTGGCGGAGTTCTATGCCCAAAGTGATGCTGCCGAGCGGTTTGTGGCGGACTTTGTTTCGGCCTGGACCAAAGTGATGCAGCTCGATCGCTTCGGGGCCAGCCCACAGCCCAGCTCACAGCCCAGCTGAAGCTGCCGCTGATCGCTGCCACCGTCTGGGGCCTCGGCCATGGCCATGGCTAAGGCCCCTGGCCCAGGCCCCAGGCCGAGGCCCCAGTGCCCGGCCCAGGGGCCTTGCCCAGCAGGCGGCGCTTGGTCCTTACAGGATTCAGGTTTTGGCCGGCCATGGCAGGTTGACGCTGAAATTGCCGGTTTTTTTCCCGACGACTGGACCACTCCTGGCGCAGCATGGGGCCATGCCTGCCCCTTTCCTTGCCACCGATTCCGGTTGGGCCGCCTTCGGCTCCAGCCTCTCGGCCATCACCCTCGCCGAATTGGGGGACAAGACATTTTTCATGGCCCTGATCCTGGCGGCCCGCCATCGGCCCCGTTGGGTATTCATCGGTTCCTTCGCCGCCTTGGTTGCGGTCACCCTGCTGTCCCTGGGCTTGGGTTATGGCCTGCGCACGTTGCTGCCGCCCGCCATCCTGCCGCTGTTGGCGGCCCTGTTGTTTCTGGGCTTCGGTATCAAATTATTGCTCGATTCCCGAACCATGTCGGCCGATGAAGCCGACTCGGAAGAAAAGGACGCCGAGCAGACCATCAATGCCGCCGAATCAGGGCACACGCTGAATAGCGCCTGGTCCGTGATCCAGGAGGCCTTTGTGCTGGTCTTCATTGCCGAACTGGGAGACCGCACCCAGTTCACAACCATATTTCTGGCAACCGCACCGGGGTTCACCTTCGCCGGCCTGCTGGCTGGCACCTTGCTCGGCCATGCTTTGGTGACCTGGCTGGCGGTAAGTGCCGGCCGCCTGATCGGTAGGCGCGTGGATGAGCGGCTGCTTTATCAGCTCAGCGGCGGCTTATTTGTGCTTTTTGGACTGGTGGCCCTGATGCAGCTTAGATCTTAACTAAGTTGATTCTGTGTAAGACGAAAGACCGCCGCAAGCAGAGTGATAAAAGTGCGTTTTGCCCCATTGATTGAGTATCAACGCTTAGCCTGTTTCTCATAAATTTCTCCTAACGTCGAGTTCAGTATTCGATGGCTGGCTATGGAACCACTGCAATGTCCATCACAATCTCCATCCCAAACTCCATCCCAGCATCAAGAAGCGGGCACGGGCGAACCCTTTGCTGACTACTGGCTGGCCCAGTCAAGATCAAATTCCTCTCTGTTGCCGGTTGTGGCCATCAGTAGGGATGGGTGCCTGATCAGCCGTGATCTGTTGGGTCATTTTGTGGTTCGCCATCGCAACCAACCTGCTGAAGGTTTGATTGCCGCCAACCTGCCAACAGCCCATGGCCTCTGCCATCAATTATGCGTTAAATATGGCACAAGATTGACAGAGCTCTGACGCAGTTTTGTCATCGGGGTGCACGATACGGCAAAGATCGATTTTTGGCCTTAACTTGATTGAAGCAAGGGATAGTTCCTGAGTCATCTCTCCCAGATCACAAACCATCGCGGACCAACCATGGCCAACAACTCCAGCACAGCAAACAGGCCGATCAAAAACACCAACAGCAGCACAGATCTGAACCGTCGCAGTTTCTCTGAATCGGAAGGCCAGGGCTGGTGTTCAGAAGAGGATCGCCTCGAT
>JBKDVK010000004.1:0-2890 GCA_046338875.1 Cyanobacteriota bacterium
ACGGCCCAGATGGATTCGGTGCCCATGGTTGTGATCACGGGCCAGGTACCCCGGGCCGCGATCGGCACCGATGCATTCCAGGAAACGGACATCTTCGGCATCACCATGCCGATTGTTAAGCACTCCTGGGTGGTGCGTGATCCGGCTCAGATCGGCCGCATCGTGGCCCAGGCTTTCTTGATCGCCGCCAGTGGCCGGCCGGGGCCCGTGCTGATCGACATCCCCAAGGATGTGGGGGTCGAAGAATTTGACTACGTGCCGGTGCCTCCGGGCAGCGTCATCCCCAACGGCTTTGCTTTACCCCAGCCCGCGGAGCCAGCGGCCATCAGCGCCGCCCTCGACCTGATCCGCCAGTCCCGTCGTCCCCTGCTTTATGTCGGTGGCGGGGCCATCAGCAGCGGCGCCCATGGGGCGGTGCATCAACTGGCCGAACGCTTCCAATTGCCTGTCACCACCACGTTGATGGGTAAGGGTGCCTTCGACGAACGGCACCCCCTTTCGGTGGGCATGCTGGGCATGCACGGCACCGCCTATGCCAACTTTGCCGTCACCGAATGCGACCTGTTGATCGCCTGCGGTGCCCGTTTTGATGACCGGGTCACCGGCCGCCTCGATAGCTTCGCGCCCCGGGCCCAGGTAATTCACATCGACATCGATGCGGCCGAGGTTGGCAAAAACCGCACCCCCCAGGTGCCCCTGGTGGCCGATGTCAAGGAAGCCCTCGAAGCCATGGTGGCCGCCTCCGCTGGCGACACCTCTGGCGGCCGCACCCAAGCCTGGCTCGAGCGGATTGCCAGTTGGAAGCACCACTACCCTTTGACGGTGCCTGTACCCGAAGGAGAGATTGCTCCCCAGGAGGTGCTCCTGGCCTTGCGGGAGTTGGCCCCGGATGCCTACATCACCACCGATGTCGGTCAACATCAAATGTGGGCGGCCCAGTACCTCGCCACTGGCCCCCGCCACTGGATCAGCAGCGCCGGGTTGGGCACGATGGGTTTTGGCATGCCGGCCGCCATGGGGGTTCAGGTGGCCTATCCCCAGGCCCAAGTGGTCTGCGTGGCTGGTGATGCCAGCATCTTGATGAATATCCAAGAACTGGGCACCCTCAGCCAATATCAACTGCCCGTCAAGGTGGTGGTCATCAACAACGGTTGGCAGGGCATGGTGCGGCAGTGGCAGGAAAGCTTCTACGGGGAGCGTTATTCCGCCTCGGCCATGACCAAGGGCATGCCCAACTTTGAGGCCCTGGCGGAAGCTTTTGGTGTCCGTGGAGTGCTGATCAGCGAGCGCGCCACCCTCAAGCAGCAATTGGCCGAGGCCCTGGCCCATCCCGGTCCCGCCTTCATTGATGTCAAGGTGCGTCGCAATGAAAACTGCTATCCCATGGTTCCCCCGGGTGCCAGCAATGCCCAGATGGTGGGGCTACCCAGCCATCCCGAGCTGGCCATCGACACCCAACGCCACTGCGACCACTGCGGCAACACCACCGCCAGTGCCCACCTGTTCTGTCCCACCTGCGGAGCCAAGCTCTGAGACGTTTCAGCCCGTTGCCATGGTTCCTTTTGCCATGGATAAAGAGGGGTGTGATCGCCCTGGCCTTGGCCCTTTTGTTCGCCTGCACCTTGGCGGTGGCTCCGGTGGCGGCTGCGGAGGTCCTGCAGGTGCGTGGGCCATCCCTACTGCAATTGGGCGATGGCAATCGCAGCTATGCCGTCGAACTTGCCTGCGTGCATGTGCCGCTGGATTCCCAGCTGCAGGCCATGGCGTGGTTGCGACAACAACTGCCGCGCCATAGCCGCGTCAATCTGCGGCCCCTGGGCCAGCGCGAGGGGGTGCTGTTAGCCAGGATCAGTCGCCTTGATGGCGGCGCCCCCCAGGATCTGGCCGACGCCATGATTGGCACCGGGCTGGCCGAACCCCAACCCTGCTAGCCGGCCTGAACGACGCCATGGGACTGAACCGGACCGCCAAGGGAATCGTGCTGCTGCCCAGCCTGCTGCTGGGGGGCGCTTTTTTAGCGGCGGCCTCCTGGCTTGATGGTCCGGCGGCCCAGAACCGCCCCCTGGCCCTTGGCCTGGGCGCAGTGCTGATGGGGGCTGGCCTGCTGACCCAGCTGCTGCCGGAGCCCCCCCAGGCGCCACCGCCGTCCGAGTGATTTGGGTGCTGCAGCAGTGGGGGGATTCAAATGATTGCGGGTGTAGGTGATGATAAGGGTCAGTCATGTCCATGTCAGGGTCATGATGAGCTTCGGTCTATGGGAACCAGCAGGTCGAGATCCTCCACCTGGGTGGTCAGGCTGCGGCTCCGAAAGCCGTTGCGGTAGCTGGGCCGCTGCTAGTTGCGTATGGCCTCCGGCCGACTTCGAGGCCCAATGGGTCTTGGGCATGGTTCGTCTGGTTGAGGTGGTACTCGAACCAGGGAAACCGACCTGCCCACCTCTTGCAACACCAGCCGGAGCCAGTTGCCTGAGATGCGCCCCCCATCACGGCTACGCCGGGGCTTAGGAGCCGGGGAACGTACACCACTCCGGGGCAAGCCAACAGGTGAGGAAAAGTAAACAAATCGATCGCAACCGCCGTCGTGGATAACCTGGGTGGAATTGGAAGATACGATTTCTCATGGAGAACCCCGTACGCATAGCGATAATCGGAGGCGGCTGCGGTGCAATTACTGCGGCCTATGAATTATCCAAACCTGAGCACAATGGTCGCTACTATATTACCGTCTATCAAGATGGCTGGAGACTTGGAGGCAAGGGTGCCTCAGGCAGAGGAACTGCCGGTCGCGTTGAGGAGCATGGCCTGCACGTATGGCTTGGCTTTTATGAAAATGCTTTTCGCATGATGCGCGATTGCTATGCCGAGCTCCCCAGGCTTGGCATCCATGAGTT
>JBKDVK010000005.1:0-17346 GCA_046338875.1 Cyanobacteriota bacterium
GAAACAGCGCCTCATCGCCCGTCGCCAGACGCAGGGGCGAAAAATGGCTGCCCCCCTGCACAAGCGCCAAGCGGCTGCGGGGGTGCCCCACCGGCAGGAACAGCTCCAGTTGCTCCTGCAGCGGTGGCGTCACCAGATCCAGGCTGCCGCCCACCAGCAGGGCGGGCACCCGCAGGTCGCGCAGGCCCCGCTCGGGCCACAACAGCGAGCCGAAACTGTTGAACAGCACCACCCCCCGCAGCTCCGCCGGCCGCGGCAGGGCCGGCGGCAGCGCCGCCGCCGGCAGCTGACATTGCAACAGCAGCGACAGGTTGGTAATGGGCAGTCGCTCCACAGCCCGCGCACAACGGCGGTCCAGGCCCGGCTCCGGCTTCAAGCCCGCCGCCATCAGGGCGGTAACCCCCCCCAACGAATGGCCTAACAGCACCATCCCATCCCCCTGCACCGGCAGTCCACCGGCCCGTTGGGCCGCCAGCAGGGCCTTGACATCCGCCAGGCGCTCAGCCAACACCTCCGCCCCAGGCGGCGGCCGTTGCCCGGCCAGGCTGGCCTTGAGGGCCGCCGAGTCGCTGCCGGGATGTTGCAGCGCCACCGTGGTCCAGCCCCGCTGGGCCAGGGCGCTGGCCAACCAGCCCAGTTGGTCGGCATTGCCCCCCAACCCCGGCAGCAGCAGCACCCAGGGCCGCTCGGCCCGCCCTGGCTGCGCCGACGCCCAGATCTCCACCGGCAGGGGATTGCGGCGATGGGGAACCACCAGGCTGAGGCGCTGCAGATGGGGCGTGGGGCCAGCCGCCTCGTCCAGCGGTTCGGCCTGGCGTGGGGGCAATCTCATCAAGGCCAGATTGACCAGGGCGTGGCGCTGTTGCCGCAACTGCCGCCGCCACTGGGCCGCCAGCTCCAACAAGCCATCCAGGCGCAGACTCAGATGGGGTTCGGGCAAGGCCACCAGCAAATCGATCAGCGACACCGACTGCTGTTGCCGCAGCAGTTGGCGCATGCTTGCCTGCAACTGACCCGTGGTCGGTTTGCCCGCCTCCGTCGTCAGGAGCTCGCCCAGTTCACCCAGCAACTGGCCGCCGGCCCAGCTATCGAGTAGCTGACGGCCAAAGCTGCGATCCCGCAGCAAGGGGGCCCGCAACAGCTGCTTCAGCTCGCGGCGACTGGCCGGGTTTAGCAACCCCAGCCACAGATCCTGGTCGGAGCCCCCGTTGGCCAGATCCGCCTCCAAGGAAAGCTCGGAATTGCCCTGACTCCAGCGCTGCAAATGCCGCAGGTTGATCGGGATTTGCAGGTGCTCCAACTGGATCTCCAGCACCTCGGCGGCCCCAGCAGGCGCAGCCGTCACCAGCCAGGACGACACCGCCAAGGCGCCCAGAAGTCTTCTGATGACGGCGGCACCCCCTTGGGGCCAAGATCGGGACAAGGACCGCAACCCGCCTGGGGACCTCAGAGGGCAGGCCCGGCGGCGGCATCAGCAGAGGCAGGCGCCGCCTGCCCCTTAAGCCACGCCTCATGGGGCAGGGGCTCGGTGCCGTATTCCCAGTCGTCGTAGTCGGGATCGTTGCGAATCTGCTGGTGAATCTGCTTCTGGGCCTCGAAATCGTGGGATTGGGGCGGTGTGCCCGCCGCGCCGTCGTCAATGGGAAGGGGGGCTTGCGGAGAGGTCATCGGAACCGAGGTCGATGAACTTCATTCTGACGGGGGATCAGCCGGGGGCGCCGGTCGGCCGCGAGGAGGCCTGGGCCCGAAAGGCCGCCACCGCCACCGGAATCGTTGGATAAAAGGCATCGAAACCGAGACGGGCCACCAGACCCGCCCTTTCGAGTTCGTGAAACAAACCCTGCTTGACGCGGGTCATGGCGAAGCGAATCCCCCGCTGCTGCAGCTCCTGGGCCAGCTCAGCGAGCATGTCGGCCGCGGTGATGTCCAACTCAATGATCGCCTCGGCATTGAGCACGAACCACTGCACAGGCTCCACCTCGGCGGCGATCGCCGCCAGGGCCCGACTCTCGAAGTCATTGGCATTGGCAAAACAGAGGGGCGCGTCATAGCGATAGAGCACCAGGCCAGGCACGGTGCTGCCCCCCGGCCAGTCCTTGACATCGTGGAAACCGGCCAGGTCCCTCACTTCCCCCAGCACCGCGTCGTGGGGGCGGGCGACGCGGGCGAACAGATCCAGTACGGACAAACCCACCGCCACCACCACACCGGAGAGAATGCCGCTGAACAACACCCCAAGCAGGGTCACCAGGGCCAACAAAAATTCACTGCGCTTGAAACGCTGCAATCTCCGAAAAGCATCGATATCAATCAGTTGCAGGGCGGCGAACACCACCAGGGCCCCCAACACCGGCCGCGGGAACATCGCCAGCAGGGGCCGCAGCCAAAGCAAAACAGCCAACACCACCACCAGGGCCACCAGCGAATAGCGCTGACTGCGGGCCCCCATGGCGTCCGCCAGGGCCGTGCGGGTGTTGCTGCTGCTGACCGGGAACCCCTGGAACAGCGAGGTGGCCACATTGGTGACCCCAAGGGCCACCAACTCCTTGGTGGCATCAATCCGCTCCCCGTGGCGCTGGGCGAAGGAACGGGCCGTCAACATGTTGTCGGAATAACCCACCAGGGCGATGCCGACAGCGCCGAGCATCAGTGGTTGCCAGCTAGCCAGCGTCAAGCCCGTGGGCAGTACCAAAGCGGGCAGGCCCGCCTCAATCGTGCCCACCATCGCCACCCCCTGCCGATCCAGGTGCAGCAACCACGAGGCGGCAGTCGCCAGCAGCACCACCAGCAAGGGCCCGGGCAGGTGGGGACGCCAGCGACGCAGCATCAGCATCAGCAAAAGGGCCAGGCCGGCCAAAGCCAGGCTGGGGCCATGCACGGCCCCATGGCGTTGCACCAGTGCCTCCAGGGCCGCCCCCAGAGAATCGACCCTGGGGCCGATGCCGGTGAGGGTGTGCATCTGGCCGGCGATCATCAACAACGCCACTCCGGCCAGGTAGCCCACCAGGATCGGCTGGGAGAGCAGGTCGGCCAGAAAAGCCAACTTCAGCAGGGCCGCCAGCAGGCACACCAGCCCCACCAGCAGGGCCATCAGGCTGGCCAGGGCGAGGGAGCCGGACCGATCGCCCGCCGCCACCATCGGCCCCACCAGGGCCGCCGTCATCAAGGCGGTGGTGGTTTCGGGGCCCACCGATAGTTGGGGGGATCCCCCCAGCCAGGCATAGATCACAATCGCGGGCAGCATCGCCCAGAGGCCATTGATCGGGGCGAGGCCGGCCAGCTCGCCATAGGCCATGCACTGGGGGATGAGATAGGCGGCCACCGTGAGACCTGCCGTCAGATCACCTGACAAAAAGGCACCCCCCTGGGGCAACCCCCTCTGGCCCCCCCCCCCCTGGGGGGATCGGTTCACCGGTGCTGCCAAAAATCAGACATTGAACAAGAACTCCATCACGTCCCCCTCGGCCACCACGTACTCCTTGCCTTCACTGCGCAGCCAGCCCCGGTTGCGGGCTTCGGCCAACGAACCCGCCTCCAGCAGCTGGCCATAGCCCACGGTCTGGGCCCGGATGAAGCCGCGCTCAAAATCCGTGTGGATCACCCCAGCTGCCTGGGGGGCCGTCATGCCCGCCTTGATCGTCCAGGCCCGGGTCTCCTTTTCGCCGGTGGTGAAATAGGTGCGCAGGCCCAGCAAGCGGTAGGTGGCGCCGATCAGACTGCGCAGCCCCCCCTCGCTCACCCCCAATCCGGCCAGGAATTCAGCCCTTTCTGCTTCTGGCAACTCCATCAGTTCCGCCTCCACCTGGGCCGAAATCCGCACCGTTTCCGCCCCCTCTCGCTGCGCCAGGGCCGCCACCGCTTCGACCATGGCGTTGCCGCTGGCCAGGTCGTCTTCGTTGACGTTGGTGGCATAGATGATCGGTTTGGCAGTAAGCAGGCCAAGGGGACGCAGCAGCGCCTGTTCGTCCTCGCCGAGAGACAGAGAACGGGCGGCCCCGCCTTCCTCCAGCACCGCCTGAATGCGCTCCAAAATCCCGTCTTCAACCGCAGCTTCCTTGCTGGTGCGCAGTTGCTTTTTGAGCCGCTCGCGGCGCTTCTCCACCTGGGCCAGATCGGCCAGGGCCAGCTCCAGATTGATCACCTCCACATCGCGCAGCGGATCCACCGACCCCGAAACGTGGATGACGTCGTCGTCTTCAAAGCAACGCACTACATGAACGATGGCGTCGACTTCCCGGATGTTGGCCAGGAACTTGTTTCCCAGCCCTTCACCCTGGCTGGCCCCTTTGACCAGACCGGCGATGTCCACGAACTCGACCCTTGTGGGGATGATCTCCTTGGAGCTGGAAACCTTGGCGAGCTGGGCGAGGCGCCCATCGGGAACCGCCACAATCCCGCTGTTGGGTTCGATGGTGCAGAAGGGGAAATTGGCGGCGGTGGCCTGGGCGTTGGCCACCAACGCATTGAAGAGGGTGGACTTGCCCACGTTGGGCAAGCCGACGATTCCGGCTTTAAGCATGGTTGGAATCTACGAGCCGCTGCCCCGATCAGCCATCACATTGGCGCGAATAAACAGCGAGACTGGCTCCACTCCCAGGCCCTTGATGTCCGCCCCCATCCCCCTGCAGCCCGCTAATCGGGAATCGGAAGGCGTCTCGCTCAGCCGATCCCCCAGCCGATCCCCTTCGCTTGAACGGCCGCCGAAGCCAACATCGGTTGAACCGGAATTGGTCTGGTCGCCACCTCCCAGCCCCCGCCGCCGCCGCAATCGCCGCGGTCTTTGGATCAGCCTGGCCCTGCTGGTGCCCGCCCTGGCGGGCTTGGGCTGGTGGCTGCGACAACAGGCCCTGGCCAAACGGGATATCGGCCCCTTCACGGTGCTCTCCCGCACCGGCTCCCTGCCCGGGGTGGTTACCGCCACCGGCGAGCTGGACGCGGTCAACCGGGTAAACGTCAGCCCCAAACGTCAGGGCCAGTTGGTCGATCTGCTGGTGGATGAGGGCGATCTGGTGGTGGCGGGCCAACCGATTGCCCGCATGGACGATGGCGACCTGCGCGACCGCATTCAAGAGCTGCAGGCCAATCTGCTGTCCGCTAAATCCGAACTGGAGCGCAGCCGCAGTGAGTTGCAGCGCAATGAACCGTTGTTTCGTCAAGGGGCCATCAGCCTCAACGACCTCAACCGTTTCCGTTCGGATTACGAGGTCAAGAGCATGGCCCTCAACGCCGCCGGCCAGCGCCTCGAACAGCGCCTGGTGGAGCGGGAAGAGCTCATCATCAGGGCCCCCTTCAGCGGCGTCATCAGCCAGCGTTTTGCCGAACCCGGCGCCTTTGTCACGCCAACCACCACCGCCTCCGCCACCGCCGGAGCCACCAGCTCATCGATCGTCGAACTGGCCCGGGGGCTTGAGGTGATCGCCAAGGTCCCTGAAAGCGACCTGGGCCGCCTGCAATTGGGCATGCCCGCCAGCGTTCGGGTCGAATCGTTTCCCGATCGACGCTTTGCCGCCCGGCTGCGCCAGATCGCGCCGCGGGCCATCAAGACCAACAACGTGACCTCCTTTGAAGTCAAGTTGCAGCTGACCGAGCCAGCGCCCCAACTGCGGATTGGCATGACCGCCGACGTTGATTTCAAGACTGGCGACCTGGGTCCCCGCACCCTGGTACCCACCGTGGCGGTGGTCACGGAAAACGGCAAGCCGGGGGTGCTGCTGGTCGGCAAAGACCGGGAGCCCAAGTTTCAGCCGGTGCAACTGGGGGTGAGCAGTGGCCGGGACACCCAGATCATCTCCGGACTGGCCAGCGACACCCCCATCTTCATCGACCTGCCGCCGTGGGCGAAGAAGCGGCCATGAACCGCAAGGCTGCCGCCACGATGCGACCGCTGGCGTAACCATCCCCGAAGGGATTGTGGGCCATCGCCATCGCCCCGTAAGCCTCAGCGTCCTCCAGCAGGCGGCTGGCTTCGGCGACGATCGTGGCGCTGTCGGTGCCGATCAGCCTGGCGGTTCCGGCCGCCACCGCCTCGGGCCGCTCGGTGGTGCGCCGCAACACCAACACCGGTTTCCCCAAGGCGGGGGCCTCTTCCTGCAAACCGCCCGAATCGGTGAGCACCAGGGTGCAGCCGCGCAGGGCCGCCACCAAGTGGTTGTAATCGAGGGGTTCGGTCAAGAAAGCCCGCGGGTGGGAACCAAGCAAGGCCTGCAGCGGCTCCCTCACGGTCGGGTTGCGATGCAAGGGCAGCAGCAGGGCGGTGTCCGGGTACAGGTCCAGCAGGGCCAGGAAGCCACGGCCGATGTCCTCGAGGCGCTCCCCCCAGTTCTCGCGCCGATGGACCGTGGCCAGCAGCACCCGCTGCCGGCGCCAATCCAGCCCCTCCACATGCCATTCGGGCGTTGTTTCCGCCATCTGCAGCAGGGCATCAATGACCGTGTTGCCGGTGGTAACCGTCTCCCCGACCACCCCTGAGGCCCGCAGGTTGAGGGCCGCCTGTTCGGTGGGAGCGAAATGCAGCACCGCCAGCTGGGAGATCAGCCGTCGGTTGGCCTCCTCCGGGAAGGGATCAAAGAGGTTGTCGGTGCGCAATCCCGCCTCGACGTGGCCCACGGGCAGGCGCTCGTAGAAGGCCGCCAGGGCACTGGCAAAGGCCGTGGTGGTGTCCCCTTGGACCAAGACGAGGTCGGGCCTGAACTCAACGAATTCCTGGCGAAGCCCTTCCAGCGCTGCGGTGGTGACGTGGGTGAGGGTTTGGTTGGGTGCCATCAGGGCCAGGTCCCGATCCGCCTTGATTGCGAACAGGTCCATCACCTGGCTGACCATCTCGCGGTGCTGACCGGTGAGGACCACCCGGCTGCGGAAATCCCCACTGGCCTGGAAGGCCCGAATCACGGGTGCCATTTTGATGGCTTCAGGACGCGTGCCCAGAACAAGGGTGACTAGCGGCAGGTCACCGGTGGAGTTGGACACGGCCAAGGTGCGGACACCCTGATATTAAAGAGCGCCATCCTTATTCAAAGCTGGCAGCATTCAAAGCAAGCGGCATTCAAAGCTGGCGGCAGGGTCACAATGCAAGCAGAGTCAAAGACGTCATGACCGATCTGCACCCCTTGGCGGGATTCGTCCCAGGGGGGACCACACCACCACCGCCACCCCCACCTCCCCATGCCTTGCCCACCCAGCCGTCCCAGCGGGAGAGTCCCTTCGGGCCCATGCCAGACACGGTGGAAGGCATCGTCCGTATAGCCCATCTCAACAACATCTCCGACGTCCACCTTGGCGTGGGAGAAGAGCCTCGCTACCGAGGTCGCGGCGACATCTTGCGCACCAATTGGCCGGTAACGGATCTCGCCTGTTTTCGCCAGTGGCTGCGGGAGTTGCTGGATCCAGGCGAACTAGATATGTTTTTAAGAGACAAGGAATACGACACTTCGCATACATTCGCGTTTGCGCGGGTGCGCATCAACCTGCTCGAAACAGTCAGCGGCCTAGCCATGGTGCTGCGCCTCATTCCCACCGAAATTCCCAGTTTCGAAAAGCTGGGCCTACCGCCGGTGATGAAGGATCTGGCCTGCCAAAGCCGGGGGTTGATCCTGGTGACAGGCCCCACCGGCTCGGGCAAGACGACGACCATGGCCACCTTGATCAATCATATCAATAATACGATGAAACGCCATATCTTAACCATCGAAGATCCGATAGAATTCAAACACGAAAGCCGCCAATCTCTGATTAGACAACGGGAAGTGGGCCAGCACACCCGCGAGTTCCACAATGCCCTGCGTGCCTCCCTACGGGAGGACCCTGATGTGATTCTGATCGGCGAAATCCGTGACCAAATCACTCTGGCAACGGCCCTTGAGGCCTCCCAGACAGGGCACTTGGTGCTGGGCACCCTGCACACCAACTCGGCCGTGCGCACCGTGGAGCGGGTGCTGGGCATGTACACCCCCCAGGAAGAACACTTGATTCGCCGCTCCCTGGCCGAATCCCTGCTGGCGGTGATCTCCCAGGGTCTGCTCAAGACCCTCGATGGCAGCCGGGCCGCCTACTTCGAAATCCTGATCAACACCGATGCTTGCCGCGACTATCTGGAACGGGGTGATCTCGATGCCATTGAAGAAATCATGGGCCGCAGCAACTTTGATGGCATGCAGACCAGCAACCAATCGCTGCTGAACCTGGTGAACGAGGGTCGCGCCTTGCCGGAGGAGGCGCTGCTGCATAGCCTCAAACGCAGTGAACTAGCCCAGAGCCTGCGGGGTCGCAGCTGAATCCCGGCAGCCGCAACTACCTCCACCAGGGCAAGACCCGGTTTGGCCAGCCCCAGAAGGGGCAAATCCTTCAGGGGTGATGGGCAGCAAGACGGGCCACCAGCAGCACGGTCAGGCCCACGGACAGTCCGACCATGGCCAGACGGCCATTCCAGATCTCAGCTTGGGGAGTGAAGCCCCGACGCCAAGAATTAAGCTCCTGTCGGGAAACCGGCTCCCCGGTGACCTCAGGAGCATCCACATCAACGGTCGGGTCAGGGGAAGGATCCACGGAAGGGGGTTCGCCGAAGCCTGCGCTGTCAGAAGATCAGAAAAAATGAACTGAGTGAAGCCCAGGGGGGTTGCCTGAGCCAAAACAGCGCATGTTATGCACCTTAACGGCAATTAAAGGAGATTTGCCTCACTGCCACTGGAGCCTCCATAAAGTTCTGCAGCGTCCTCCAGGGCAAGCCTGGCCATCACCCCCAGCTCCAGGGGGCTGGTCAGGCCGGCCTCCAGCCGCTGCACGGCAGCCAAGCCAATCATGGCCGCATTGTCAGTGCAGAACTGCAAAGGGGCCCCGAACCAAACCAAACCGGAGGCGGCGGCCCGTCTCTCCAGCAGGTCTCTCAAACGCAAATTAGCTGCCACCCCACCCACCAGCACCAGCGTGCCCAAGCCTTGATCCAAGGCGCATTGGCAGCTCCGTTCCACCAACACCTCGGCCACCACCTGTTCAAAACTGGCGGCCAGGTCGGCAACAGGCAAGGGATCCGGCTCCTGTTCCAATTGGCGCACCTGGCGCAGCATCGCCGTTTTCAGACCGCTGAAGCTGAAGTCATAGGGATGGAAGCCCCCTTCGGGTCTGGAGACCCGACCTTTGGGCAGGCGGAACCGGGCCGGATCTCCCGCCAGGGCCGCCGCCTGAATCGCCGGACCGCCGGGATAGCCGAGGCCCAGCAACCGCGCCACCTTGTCGAAGCATTCACCGGCGGCGTCATCGCGACTGCGACCCAGGCGGCGGTAACGACCGGGAGCCTCGACCCGCACCAATTCGGTGTGGCCGCCACTGACCAGCAGCACCAGATGGGGCCAGGGCGGGGGGGGCTCCAGCAGCTGGGCCGAACACAAATGCCCCTCGAGATGGTGCACACCCACAAAGGGCTTGTCATAAAGGCGGGCCAGGGTGCGGGCCGTCACCGAACCCACCAAAAGGGCCCCCACCAAACCAGGGGCCACGCTGGCGGCGACCCCATCCACATCGGCCAGCGATAGGCCGCTCTCCCGCACCACCCGCTCAATCAACCCGGGCAGGGCCTCCACATGGCGGCGCGAGGCGATCTCCGGCACCACCCCGCCCCAGCGGGCATGTTCCTCCACTTGGGAGGCCACCGCGCTCGCCAGCACCCGGCGGCCCACCACGATGGCCGCAGCCGACTCGTCACAACTTGTTTCGAGGGCAAGAACCGTGGGCATTGGTCCGGTGGGACTCTCTTACTGTCACTCGCAGACATCCTGCCCCCCAGGCAGATCGTTGCTTCCGTTATCCCGGCCCCCTCACGCCGCCCCCCATGCGCCGTCTTTTCGCCGTTCTCCTCTCCGCGTTCCTGCTGCTTGGCTTTGCCCCGGTGGCCCATGCCGACATCGGCGGACTAGTTCCCTGCGCCGAGAATGCCCGCTTCCAACAAAGGGCCGGCACCGCCAAGACCGAGCAGGCCAGGGCCCGCTTCCAGATGTACAGCAAGGCCCTTTGTGGCGCCGATGGCCTGCCCCATCTGGTTGTTGATGGTCGCTGGAGCCATGCCGGTGAGTTCATGCTTCCTGGCATTGCCTTCCTTTACATCGCTGGCACCATCGGCTGGGCCGGTCGGGGTTATCTCCAAGCCGTACGGAACCGCAAGGACGCGACTATGCACGAGATTCAAATCGACGTGCCCCTGGCGCTGAAATCCACCATCGCCGCAGCCAGCTGGCCCCTGGCGGCGCTCAAGGAATTCACCAGCGGCCAGTTGCTGGAGAACGACAGCAAGGTGACTGTTTCGCCCCGCTGATTCGCCCCCCTGAACCAGTCCCGCCTCCTTACCTAATTTTGCTTCGGCAGCCATGAAAAAATTTCTCACCACCGCCCCCGTCTTTGCCGCCATCTGGTTTGGCATCACCGCAGTCATCATGATCGAATTCAACCATTTCTATCCCGATCTGCTGTTCTACCCAGGATAAATCTTTCAGTTTTTGAATTGAGTGAAAGCGGTCTGAATGGGCCGCTTTTTTATGCGAATTCTTGGCATCAGGTTCCTGGCCCCAGGTTCCTGGCCTGAGGAGAAACCGGGGCCAAGCGGCTCAAGCCAGGCCCAGCAGACGCTCCAGTTGCAACAGGGCCTCCTCTAAATCGCCATTTACCAGCACCGCATCAAATTCCGCCGCCGCCGCCAGTTCTTCCCGGGCCCTTTCCAGGCGGCGAGTGATCGCCGTCTCACTGTCGGTGCCCCGGCAGCGAATCCGCCGCTCCAGCTCCGCAAAGCTGGGCGGTGCCAAAAAAATCTGCAGGGCGGCCGGAAAGCTTTGCCGCACCTGCCGGGCCCCTTCCAGCTCAATTTCCAGCAGCACCGGCCCCTGTTCCAGGTGGCGCTGCACCGATTGCCGCGGCGTGCCGTAGAGGTTGCCGGCGAATTCGGCCCACTCCAGAAAGTCGCCGTCCGCAATGCGCTGCTCGAAGTCTGGGCGGCTGAGAAAGAAATAGTCCCGGCCCTCCTCTTCCCCCTGCCGGGGTGATCGGGTCGTGGCCGAAACAGAAAGCCAGATCTCGCTGTGGCGCTCCAGCAAGCGCCGCACCAAGGTGCCCTTGCCAACCCCACTGGGTCCTGTGATCACCGCGACGCGCTCGCGGGACGGTTGGGTGGTCATCGCAGGGTGGGCACCGGATCGCAGAGTAGGGGCGCAGCCGCAGAGAACCCCAAGTGCAGGCGCAGCCAGGCCAACAACAACCCAGCTCTAGCGCTCCAGGCCCCCCCCGGACGCGGCCCCCCCTGCGCCTGCAAGCGATGGATGCCACCACCCTGCGGGCGGTCCTGGCCGAGCTGCGCCAGGTGCTGCTGCCCAGCCGCTTCGAGAAAGCCCAGCAGAGTGACCCCCACACCCTGCAACTGGCCCTGCGCCACCTTGATGGGGTGCAATGGCTGGAGGCCGGCTGGTTGGCGGAGGCGCCGCGGCTGCTGGCGATCGGGGCACCGCCCCGCCAAGGCGATGGCAGCACCCTGGCGCGGCAGTTGCAGCATGGTCTCAAGGGCCTGGCGTTGATTGCCATCGAGCAGCAGGGCTGGGAGCGCGTCGTCGAACTGGTTTTCGCCCGCCGTCCCGGCGACCCGCCCGAACGGCGGCTGGTACTCGAACTGATGGGTCGTCACAGCAATCTCTTTCTGTTGGATAGCGATTTCCGGGTGATCGCCACCGCCCATCAGGTGCGTCCCAGCCAATCGCGGCAACGGCCCATCGGCTGCGGGGATCGCTGGGTGCCGCCGCCGCCCCTTGACGGCGACCAGCCCCGGCTGGAAGAAAGCCCGGAGCGCTGGCAGCAACGCCTCGCCTTGGTGCCCCTGCCCCTGGGACGGGCCCTGCTGACGACTTACCAGGGCATCAGTCCGGCCCTGGCGCGCCAGCTAAGTGGCGACCTGATCGACACCCCCGTCGCCAACCTGGCCGCCAGCCAGTGGGGGGCCCTCCACAACAGCTGGCAGCGCTGGCTGCAGGCGGTGCAGCAACCGCAGCGCCATGGCCTGCGCCTCAGCGACGACGGTGGCTACTGCTGCTGGGACAGCAGCCGCCCAGATGGCGCCAGTCCGCTGGCCCTCAACCAGGCCCTCGCCAGCTACTACGGCCCCCGGCTGGAGCAAAGCCGTTTTGAACAACAGCGCCATGGCCTGAGCCAGAGCCTGCGCTCCCTGGCCGAGCGCGAACGCTCCAATCTCGATCAACAACAACAGCTACTGGCGGCGGTCCCAGAAGGCGAAAGCCTGCAACAGCGCGCCGATGCCCTGCTGTGCCAATCGTCCCCGAGCCGCGAGACGATCGACGAGGCCCAGGCGCTCTATCGCCTGGCCCGTAAACGTCGCCGCTCAGCGGCGGCGATCATGCCGCGACTGGAGCTGCACCAACAGCGACTGGCCTGGATCGAAGCCAGCCTCACCTTTCTCGACCAGGCGGAGACCAGCGAGCAACTGGCCGACCTGGCGGACGAGCTGGACCAGCTGGCGGGTCGCAAGCCCGCACTGGCCACCCGCTCCCAGCGGCGCCAGGCCGCCGCCACCCCAACCAAAGGCCAACCGCTGCCGCTTGAGCTGCGCACCGCCTCCGGCTTGCGGTTGCAGGTGGGCCGCAACCATCGCCAAAACGAGTGGATCAGCCTGCGACAGGCCCGCCGCGGCGACCTCTGGTTCCACGCCCAGGAAATTCCCGGCAGCCATGTGGTGCTGAAGGCATCTGAGGGCCCTGCGGTCGAGGCCGACCTGCGGGCGGCCGCGGACCTGGCCGCCCACTTCAGCCGCGGCCGGGGCAATGCCCGGGTCCCGGTGGTGATGGTGCCCACCGAAGATCTGCAGCGGCTGCCGGGCGCCGCCGCTGGCACGGTGCGCCACCGGGGAGGCGAGCTGTTCTGGGGGGAGCCCCCCAGGGCCCTCAGCCTGCTGCAAGAGCCCTAGCCTCGCCGAGGAGCAGGGCACCATGAGCGAGAGCACCGACCAAGCCACCAGCACAACCACCAGCCCGGCCACCACCTTGCCGCTGGAGCCAACCAGTGGTGCCCTGGCGGCGGTCTCCCCGCCGGCCCCCCCTCCGGCCAACAGCAACACCGACGCCGACGAGTTTCCCGGCGAGGTGGAAATGAGCCTGGTGGACCACCTGGAGGAACTGCGCCGCCGCGTGCTGCGCAGCCTGCTGGCGGTGGTGGCGGCGGCGGGCCTGTGCCTGGTGTTCGTCAAACCGCTGGTGAAGCTGCTGGAGGTGCCTGCCGCCGGCATCCGTTTTCTGCAACTGGCCCCGGGGGAGTTCCTGTTGGTTTCCTTGAAAGTGGCCGGTTATGCGGGCCTGACATTGGCCCTGCCTTACGTGCTGTTTGAGGGATTGGCCTTTGTCTTGCCCGGCCTGACCCGGCGCGAGCGGCGCCTGGTGGCTCCAGCGGTTGCGGGTTCCAGCGTGCTGTTCGCAGCGGGCTTGGCCTTCGCCTGGTGGGCTCTGGTGCCGGCGGCCCTGCGCTTTTTGGTCAGTTACGGGGCTGACGTGGTCGAACCGCTCTGGTCGATCGAGCGCTATCTGGATTTCGTGCTGCTGTTGCTGCTGGCTACCGCCCTTGCCTTCCAATTGCCGGTGCTGCAGCTTTTGCTCGGCGCCCTGGGACTGATCAACGCCAAGGTGATGTTGTCGGCCTGGCGCTGGGTGGTGCTGGCCAGTGCCCTGGCCGGCGCTGTGCTCACCCCCTCCACCGACCCGATCACGATGCTGCTGCTCAGCGGCGCCATCACGGCCCTCTATTTGGTTGGTGTTGGCCTGGTGAGCCTGGTCCAAGGAGTCAAACCGCAGGCCACCACCTAGGTTCGCTGCCGTCACCCCCGTGCCGATGGCCGTCTCCAGCCCCCCCCAGTCACCTGCCGGCGGCCCCCCCCAGCTACCTATCGCCCCCCCCGTCCCCCCCTGGCGCCGCCTGGTGGCCGTGGCGGCCGAGGGGGTGGCCAGCGGCACGCCATACATGGTGGGCAGCAAGTTGTTGCAGGGCTGGCTGGCCGCCAATGCCATCCCCCTGCCCCTGATCGGCCTGCTGCCCCTGGCCGAACTGCCCTACACGCTCAAAATGTTTTGGGCCCCGGCCCTGGACCGCTGGGCCCTGCCCTGGCCCGACCGGCGCCGCGGCTGGATTCTGGTGTTTCAGCTCATCCTGGTGGCCGTGATTGGCGCCATGGCCCTGCTGCAGCCCAGCACCAGTGCGGCCAGCTTGACAGCCATCGGTGCTGCGGCCCTGGTGTTGGCCCTGGCCAGTGCCAGCCAGGACATTGTCATTGACGCCTATCGCACCGATCTGCTGCCGGAAGCGGAGCGGGGCCCCGGGGCGGCGACCCACAACCTGGGCTACCGCAGCGCGGGCCTGGTGATCAGCTCGGGGGGGTTTCTGTTGGCGGGCTGGCTGGGTTGGCCCGCCGCCTTTGCCGCCACGGCCGTGCTGATGGCCGCCACGATCCCCTTTACCCTGACAGCCCCCAAGATCCCCCCCCTCAGCCAGCCGCTGACCAGCCTGCGCCAGGCGATGGCGGGCCCGATCCGGGAGTTTTTGCATCGCACCGGCGGCGGGCGGGCCCTGCTGGTGCTCTTGCTGGTGCTGCTCTACCGCTGGCCGGATGGCTTGCTCAATGCCATGGCGATTCCCTTCCTGACGATCACTGGTTTCAGCGCAGCCACCATTGGCCTGATCCAGGGGGCCTGGGGCATCGGCGCCACCATTGTGGGCACGATTTTGGGTGGGGCCCTGTTGCCGCGGCTCGGCATGAACCGCTCGTTGTGGCTGTTTGCCCTGGTGGGCGCGGCCGGAAATCTGGCCTATGGGCTGCTGGCCCATTTCCGCGGTGGCGTCCCCGCCCTGCTGTTGGCCGCCGGCCTCGAAAACATCGGTGGCGGCATGGTGGGCGCTGTTTTCGTTGCCCTGCTGATGAGCCTCTGCAATCCGCGCTTCTCCGCCACCCAGTACGCCCTGCTTTCGGGGATCTATGCCCTCAGCCGTTCCCTACTCTCCTCGCCGGCGGGGGTCCTGGCCGAACGCGCCGGCTGGACCAACTTTTTTCTGATCAGCGTGCTGGCCTCCCTGCCGGCCTTCCTGTTGATGACCCGCATCACCCCCTGGAACGGCCGCCAGGCCCTGGGGGCTTTTGATGCGGCAAAAGATGCCACCTGAAGGCCCCAAAGATTGATGCCTGCTGGCTGGGTCCAAACACGCAAGAATGTCCCTGGAAAGACAAGAGCCAGAGGGCCCGCCGCCAAGCGGAAAGCCGATCCGGCCCAGCCAAGAATTTATCGATAGAATCAAATCTATGACGGCGCCAAGTCGTCGAGGTAGCAAAGCTGACTCCCAAAGCGGCCCCTGAACTGGCCCCAAAGCGTCTCGCCAATCACTCAGAAAGCCTGATCCATCTCCAAGCGCTAATCAATTCTGAGGCACTTATCCTGCCTGAAGCATTTATCAATCCCAAAGCTCTCAGCCTGCCGAAGGCAATAGATGAGTTCAATGGCACGATGATGCAATGGTTTCACTGGTATAGCGATGGCGATGGCAATCACTGGCGGCGATTAATCGAAGCTGCGCCAGATTTGGCAGCCGCAGGCATCACGGCCCTATGGCTGCCGCCAGCCTCCAAGGGCAACGCCGGTGGCTACGACGTCGGCTATGGCTGCTACGACCTGTTTGACCTAGGTGAGTTTGACCAAAAGGGTAGCATCAGGACCAAATACGGCACCAGGGATGAATATCTGGCCGCCATCAAAATTTGCCACGGGGTTGGTATACAAATCTACGCCGATGTGGTTTTCAACCACAAGATGGGGGCCGATTTTGAAGAAGATTTTCAGGCAATCCCCTTTGACGATAACAATCGCACCATCGATCTCGGCCCCTGCCGCCCGGTGCGCGCCTGGACGGGCTTTAACTTCTCAGCCCGCCAGGACAAGTATTCGACCATGCACTGGAACTGGTGGCATTTTGCCAGCATTGATTACAACTGCTATGACCCCAACTTTCATGCCATCTGGCGCATGAAAGATAGCGGCTTTGCCAATAATGTGGATACGGAAAAAGGAAATTACGACTATCTAATGGGTTGCGATCTCAACATGAATCACCCCGAGGTCAGCGGCGAGCTCAAACACTGGGGCAAATGGATGCTTGACAGTATCGGCATCGATGGCTTCCGCCTGGATGCGCTTAAACATATCGACAGCAATTTTTTCATCGACTGGATTAGCTACCTGGAATCTCATTGTGGTCATAAACTATTTATCGTCGGCGAATACTGGAGCTACGACCTGGGATGCCTCAGCTGGTATATCAGCAAAACCGCAGGCAAGATGTCACTATTTGATGCTCCCCTCCATCTCAACTTTCACCAAGCCAGCCGCGGCCAAGGGACCTACAACATGGCCAGCCTGCTGGCAGGCACGCTGATGCAAACCCTGCCTTGCTTTGCGGTCACGGTGGTGGAAAACCACGACACCCAGCCCCTACAAGCGCTGGAATCGGTTGTTGAAGCCTGGTTCAAGCCCCTCGCCTACGCATGTATCTTACTGCGTGCCGAGGGTTATCCCTGTATTTTTTATCCAGATTATTACGGCGCCAGCTATAAAGACAAGGGCCAAGATGGCAACGACTACGAAATCTTACTTCCCAGCCATCGGGCCAGCATTGACCGCCTGCTGCTGGCCCGCAGCCATTTTGCCTTCGGCCCCCAAAAGGATTACTTTGATCATTTCAGCACGGTGGGCTGGAGCCGCCTGGGTAGCGAACAACACCCCCACGCCATGGCCGTATTGATGAGTAATGGCGACGCCGGCTTCAAGTGGATGGAAGTCGGCAAACGCGACACCGCATTTATCGATTGCACAGGCAATCTTGGCGGCACGATCATCAGCAACCAGGATGGCTGGGCCGAATTCCACTGCCCCGGCGGTTCGGTATCGGTCTGGGTCGAGGCCGCTGCTTACCAAGCGCTCCAGCCCTGAAGCGCCCCACCCCTGAGGGGTTCCACTTGGTGACCCCCACCCCTGAGGGGGTGCCACCCTCAGCGCCGCTGACAGCGCCACAAATGCATGGAGACACCCGGTTCCCCGGGCTGGCCCGGAGCCCCAGGCCGCTCCTGAGGCTTCGGCTTTCCCTGAGCCCCAACCATTGCCTGGGGCCGCGGCTGAAGCCCAGCCCCAGCCGGTAGCCGGCAATCCCAGCCGGCCGGCTCCGGCCGTTGCTCGCTCAACAGCCAAGACACCCCCTGGCCATCGCCCTGGAGATCGCCGGGGCCATCCGCCAGCTGCACCCGTCTGGCCAGGTACCAATTGAGGCTGGGCCGTTCCCCCT
>JBKDVK010000006.1:0-10048 GCA_046338875.1 Cyanobacteriota bacterium
ACCGCCTGTTGCTGCTGGCCGCCGCCGATGCCACGCCCCTGCTCGAACCCTGGCTGCGCCATCGCGGCGCCACCGGCGTTTGGCACCAGGCTGAAAGCGCCAGCCGCGGCCTGCCCCTGCGGGAGCTCACCTGGAACCACACCACCCTGCATTGGCGCAGTCAGCAGCCCGGCTGGACCTATCTGCAATTGCTGCTGCCCCGCCCCGCCGAAGCGATGCTGGCCGCCCTGCGGCAACGCTGGGGGCCGGATGTGTTGCTATGGCACATGGAGGGGGTGCGTCAGCAAGGCGAAAACCGCCTGGCGGGCCTGCCCCTGTTGCGTTTTGACGGCATCGAGAAGCTGGAGGCCCTGATCGCCGATTGCCTATCCCTGGGTGCCCAGTTGTTTGACCCCCACACCATCTATGTGGAGGACGGTGGCCTCGGCCTGGTCGATGCCGGCCAAGTGGCGGCCAAAGCCAGCAACGATCCCGCCGGCCTGCTCAACCCCGGCAAGTTGCGCGGCTGGCTTGAACGCAATCAGCTAGAGCGCAATCAGCTAGAGCGCAACCAGCTAGAACGAAATCAGTAGGAGTTGACGAAATTGGTGCCGCTGTTTGAGAACTCCTGGCCGCCATAGCGGCCGCCGCAAAGGGAGGTGTCCTGGGCTTGGCGCAGCATTCGACCAATCGTTTGGTTCGGGGTGGTGCCCCCATTGGATATGGCGCTGAAATAGCGGGGACCATCGGCTGTCAACAGTTGTCCGGAGATCGCCCGCACGCCGCTGAGGGTGCCGGTTTTGGCGTAGACGCGGCCATCGAGGCTGGTGCCGTTGTAAAGGTTGCGCAGGGTGCCCCTCTGGCCAGCGATGGCCATCGAGCCGAGGAAGTAACGGCTGTAGGGATGGTTATCCATGCGCAACAACAGGGCCGTGATGAAGCGGCTGGTGAGCCGATTGAAACGATCCAGGCCGCTGCCGTCGTAGATGGTCACCCCCTGCATCGGCAGGTTCTGCTGCATCAACCAGCCGGTTTCGAGGCGGGCCGCCCGATCCAGATCCCAGCTGCCGGCCGCCTGGCGCAGCAACACCTCGGCGGTGAAGTTGTGGCTTTCGGTGTTGGCCAGGCTCAACAACCCCAGCATCGAGGTGGAGGGTTCCTGATGCACCAAAACCGCATTTTGGGGTAAGGGGGTCTGGGGGGAGACCATGGCGATGCGCACATCACCCCCCGCCTGGGCCACACTGCGCTGCATCAAAGAGCGCAGCCGGGCCGTCGGATTGCTCACCGCCTCGTCGATGGCATTGCTGGTGATCGCCAATCGGGTGATTGGGGCGCCGTAGGCGTAGGCCCGATCACCCACTTTCCAGCCCTGGGGCCACCAGGTTTGGGCAGGTTCTTCGGCCAGCTCCAATCTGACGACCGAGCCAGGCAGGCCGGGGCCACCGCCCGAATTCATCGCCAGGCGGGCAAAGCGTTGCAGGTGGGGCAAGGCCAGGTCCGGATCCCCCTGGCCCAGGATGCGGAAGGTGCCATCCGGCAATCTCCACATCTGGGTGCTGAGCCGGTAGTCGGGGCCGAGGCGATCGATGGCGAAGGCCGTGGTCACCAATTTCTGGTTGGAGGCCGGCGAGCGGGGCCTCTCGCCGTTGATATCGGCCAGCAGTCGGCCGCTGCGGTCGGCCATCGTTACGCTCCACACCCCCCGTTCTCCGGCCAGGATTGATTCCAAACGCGCCTGCAGGGCCGGACAGCTCACCTGGCTTTGCAGCACAGGGGTGGTGAGGCCCGAGGGCAGGGGCGGCAGTGCAGCCACCGGAAACCGGTGACGTCTGACACTGGCAGGGGCCGGCAGTCCCGGCTCGGCCACAGCGGCCATCGGGGCGGCCAAGCTCACCAAGGCCAAGCCTCCCAGCAGCAAGCGGACGCCGGAGCGAGGGGATCGCCGCAGAAAAACAGGCATGGCAAACGGGTGGCGGGAGGACATGGGATCAGATGGAGCCAAGCTTCATATCGGTGACCGTGCCGTTGAAGCGGTAATTAGCTCCTTCCAGCTCGACTGGGGCGCCAATTTTGATGGTCTGGTTGCCAAAAACAACCCCGCCGCCGGCCTTGCGGCCCTGGGCTTCCAGAATGAAGCGGGCATCAAAGGTGCCAAAGTTCTTCTGGTTGGGATCCGGGGCACTCACCAACCGGCCGTCGGGCGTGAGGATTGAAAGCCGCCGCTCCAGGGGCTGCACCTGCTTGATCTTGACCTTGCCGTGGGGCGAGTTGCGGATCACGATCGCCACCTTGCCTTCCTCTTCGGCCTGGCGCACCAGGTTGGCCGCATTGGCGGAGGGCACCCCACGCACATCCACCGAGACGGTGACGGGTTGCAGGGCGCCCGTGGCTCGATCGACGGCGCCACTCAGCTTCGGACTCCAGAGCACCCCAACCGCAGCCAGCAGTACGGCAGCGCCAGCCGCCAGGTCTACCAGGCTCCAGGAGCGGTTGGACGGGAGTTCGGTGGCCATGGGCAAAAGAAGGTGGGCGAAGTGTAGTCAGGTTGGCCCCACCCCACCAGCCCCCTCAACGCTGCAATCCCTCCAGCAGATCATTAAGGCCCCGCAACTGGCCTGCCAGACCCACACCGCCAGTGCCGGCCAGGGCCTCGGCGCGGCTTTCGCCATCGGGCCGCCGCTCGAAGCTGCGCACCAGGCGGTAACCGTCTGGGTCGAGGCGGTAGAGCTCCCACTCGCCCGGATGGGCGCGGCGCAGGGCCGATTCGGCATCGGGCAGCAGGGCATAGGCCGTCTGCCAGGTGGAAAGAAATCCCTTGCGCCTTTGACGGGCGACGCTGCCGATGCCCACCGCCGCATCCTCCAGGTTTGGATTGAGCAGCACCACAGCACCGCGGTGCGCTCCGCAGAGGGCTTCCACCAGGTCGTATTCCGCCTGGCTGGGGGCCACCAGCAGCAGCAGACCCTCTCCACCGGCCGCTCCACCGCCCTCTCCACCATTGATGCCGCCGTGATCGCCCTGGCGGCGGCGCTCATCGCCATAACTGGCGATGCGGGGGGCGAGGATTTCAGATTCGCGCCGGGCCAGGGCCGCGGCGCCCTCGTCGGCGAACAGCAGCCGCCCCTGGCCCGCCTCCGTCAGCAGAGCGCCCGCCAGCCGCAGCGCCGGCGCCAGCAGCCGCAGGCCTTCAAAACGCCATTCCACCGTCCAGCGACCGCGGGGTTCTGCGGCCAGGGCCGAGCGCACGGCGGTGAGGGTTTCGGCCTCGGCCGAGCGCAAATCCGGGGGCAGCATGGGCACAGCCCTTCAATGGGCGGACCTTAGCGGCCCCCTGGCGGGATTTAGGTGGGCTTGAAATTGGCAATCAACTTTGAAATTGGCAATCAAATAGTCGCCGCCGCTGCCACCTCCTGCCGGGCCCGCTCCAGGGCCTGGGGCAGGGCCTCCAGGTCTGCGGCCCGATGCCAGGGCCCCAGGCTGAGGCGCAGGCCACTGGCGGCCTCCTCGGGCCCGTATCCCATGGCCAACAGGATCGGGCTGGCGGCCCCGCTGGCGGCTCCGCTGGCGGCCCCGCCGAGGCCGGCGCCGGCGTTCGGGCCACCGCCCTGGGCACTGGCCTTGAGAGCACTGCAGGCCGAACCACTGCTGACGGCGTAGCCCTGGCGCCAGAGGGCCCGCACCAGGGCCCGACCGGCCAGGGGCCGGCCGGCCGCCGTGCTCACCAGCAGGCTGAGGTGGTGGGGCAGCCGTGCGGCCGAATCGGGTTGCGGACCGCTCAGGCGCAGACCAGGCAGTGAGCTCAAGTTCTGCAGCAACCCATCGCGCAGGTCGGCCAGGGGATCAAAGCCGCCGTGCTGTTGCAAACGGTCCTGGGCTGCGGCCAGGGCTGCGGCAAAGCCAACGGCCAGCAGCACCGATTCGGTGCCGCCGCGACGGCCCGCCTCCTGGGAACCCCCCAGCAAGGGCTGCAGGTTGAGGCCCCGCCGCACCAGCAGGGCACCGATGCCCCGGGGGCCCTGCAATTTATGGGCGGCACAGCTGAGCAGATCCACCGGCAGGGAGGCGAAATCAATCGGCTGATGGCCCACCACCTGCACCGCGTCCACATGCAGGTTCACCCCGGCCCGCCGGCATTGGGCAGCGATCGTCTCCAGGGGTTGGAGGCTGCCCACCTCGCTTTGCCCCCAGATCAACGACATCAGCCGCGTTGGCGGTTGCAGCAGCTCCTCCAACTGCTCCAGACACACCAGACCGTGCCGATCGACCGGCAGGCGGGCCAGCTGCCAGCCCTGTTGTTGCAGGCGGGCGGCGGCCATCTCCGTGGCCGGATGCTCCACCGCCGAGATCACCAGCCGCCCGACGGGGAGCTGGGCGGCAAGGCCCAACAGGGCCATTTGAATGGCTTCGGTGCCCCCCGAGCACCACACCACCTCGTCGGGTTGGGCCCCTAAGTGGTGGGCCAGGCTGCAGCGGCTGCGTTCGAGGGCTTCTGCCGCCGCCAACCCGAAGCCATGCAGGCTGGAGGGATTGGCCCAGACCAGGGGGGCCGCCTGGGCCATGGCCGCCAGCGCCGCCTGGCACGGGGGCGTGGTGGCGCAGGTGTCGAGGTAATGGGCCAAATCCCATGGGTCCTCGGAGCCCCCCCTGGCGGCGGCGGTTGCGGGGGCCATGGCCTTAACCGGCCCGACCGCCATCGCGGGGCAAGCGACCCAGCAGCCGGTCCTCCAAGGAGTTGGTGGCAATTGCCACCAATTCATCAAGGGATCGTCCCTCCAGCAGTTGTTGCACCCGGGCCCGGGCCTCGGCGTTGGGGCAGGCCTCGGGCCGCACGCAGCCCTGGACGCAAGCCACGGCGCAATCGATGGCGGCCGCCTGGGGCAACTCAGCGCCGCTGGGCTTGGCCAGCTCGGCCTCGGCCGGTTCGGCCCAGGCCGGCTCAGCCCAGGCTGACTCGGAGCTGTGGGCAAACTGTCCATGGGCAAGTTGTCCATGGGCGAGCTGTCCATGGAAGACAGCCTCGGCCGGGCCAGTCATCCAGACAGGTCCGTTGGCCCCATCCCACTCGATCTCCAGGGCGCCACCGGGCAAGTCCAGGCGGGCCCGCCGCTCGGCCAGACCAAGCAGGTGGCAGGCCACCAGGGTGGCGCAGGCACCGGTGCCGCAGGCCAGGGTTGGTCCTGCCCCCCGCTCCCAGACCCTCATGCGCAGATGGTTGGGGCTGAGGACCTGGACGAAATGCACGTTGGTGCGGGCCGGAAAGGCGTCGTGGTGCTCCAGCAGGGGCCCCAGCGTTTCGAGATCAACGGCATCGAGATCGGCCACCGGAATCACCACATGGGGATTGCCCATGCCGGCGGCGGCCACGGCCAGGGTCTGCCCCGCCACCGTCAAGACGCCCTGGGGCAAACCGGCCGGTCCCACCGCCAAGGTGGTCGGGACGGTTTCCGGGCTCAAGAAGGGGGGCCCCATGTCCACCCGCACGCTGCCGTCGGCCTGGAGTTCGGGCACGATCGTCCCCGCCAGGGTCTCGATCAACCAGCGGCGTCCGGGAGCATCGCCATCGCGGTCGGCCAGAAACCTGGCCAGGCAACGGATGCCGTTACCGCACATCTCCGGCTCGCTGCCATCGGCATTGAAGATGCGCATCCGCAGCTCACCTCCCTGGCGGGGCGGCAGGGCCAGGATCAAACCGTCGGCGCCGACGCCGAAGCGACGATCACAAATCTGAAGAATCGCTTCGGGGTTGTGTTCCTCGCTACCCAGCTCGCCTAAAGTTCGGGCATCGATCAGCAGAAAGTCGTTGCCCAGGCCCTGGTATTTGCTGAAACCTTGGGCGAGCCAACCGGCTAGGGGAGCATGGGAAGACGGCAGCAACGGTTTCACGCGATAGGGCCCCAATCCTATGCAGAGCGCCTTTGACACCAAACACTCGCGACTCGACACCTCCCTGCCGAGCATTCGTCTTCTTCAGGATCTGATTCGCAACCACCAACTGGTGCAGATCAAGATCACCACGGGCGAATCCCTGGAGGGTGTGCTGGCCTGGCAGGACGTGCACTATCTGGCCCTGCGGGAGCCGATGGGGGAGTCCTTGCTGATGATCAACCGCGAATCGGTGGTGTTGGTACGTTGCCTGCGCTGAGCCTGGCGATGGGGTTATGGCACCATCGCTCTGGACATGCCGGCCCACCCCTTGAGCGACGCTTCACGCTATCTCCCCCAGGCGATTGAAGAGCGCTGGCAGCGGCGCTGGCGTGAACTCGATCTGGATGACACCCCGGAGCAGGGCGAGGGTGAGCCCTGCTATGCCCTCTCGATGTTCCCCTATCCCTCGGGGAGCCTGCACATGGGCCATGTGCGCAACTATGTGATCACCGATGTCTATGCCCGCGTGCAGCGCATGCGGGGCCGGCGCGTGCTGCATCCGATGGGCTGGGATGCCTTTGGGTTGCCGGCGGAGAACGCGGCGATTGAAAGGGGCGTCAATCCGGCGGACTGGACCGAGCAGAACATCGCCCAGATGCGCAGCCAGCTGCAACGGCTGGGCCTCTCGATCGACTGGAAGCGGGAGATCGCCACCTGCCATCCCGACTACTACCGCTGGACCCAGTGGCTGTTCCTGCAGTTCCTGGATGCCGGATTGGCCTACCAAAAGGAGGCCAGCGTCAACTGGGATCCGATTGACCAGACCGTATTGGCCAACGAGCAAGTCGATGGCGAAGGGAGGTCCTGGCGTTCCGGGGCAAAGGTGGAAAAACGCTTGTTGCGCCAGTGGTTCCTGCGCATCACCGCCTATGCCGATGCCCTGGTGGACGACCTGCCCTCCCTGACGGGCTGGCCGGAGCGGGTGCGCACGATGCAGGCCAACTGGATCGGCCGCTCCGAAGGGGCTGAATTGCGTTTCAGCGTGGTGGGGCCCGACGGGACCGTTATGGCGGAGCCGATCAGCGTCTTCACCACCCGGGCGGACACCATCTATGGAGCCACCTATCTGGTGCTGGCCCCGGACCATCCCCGCGTCGAGAGCCTCACCAGCCCCGAGGAGGCCCTGGCGGTGGCGGCGTTCTGCGACCTGGTCAACGGCCAGAGCGAGCAGGAGCGCACCGCCGAAGATCGCCCCAAAAGGGGTGTGCCCCTGGGCAGCTATGTGATCAACCCCGCCAGCGGCGCCCAGATTCCGCTCTGGATCGCTGATTACGTGCTGGCCGATTACGGCACCGGCGCTGTGATGGGGGTTCCGGCCCACGACCAACGGGACTTTCTGTTCGCCCGCCGCCACGAGCTGCCGGTGCGCCAGGTGATCATCCCGGCAGGGTCCGACGCCGAGGCCTATCTGGGCGAAGCCTGGACCCAAGAGGGGGTGCTGATCGAATCGGATCGTTTCAATGGCCTCAGCTCTACTGCGGCCCGCCAGGCGATCACGGCTGCCGCCAGCGCCGAGGGCTGGGGCCAGGCCCGGCGCCAGTACCGCCTGCGCGATTGGTTGATCTCCAGGCAGCGCTATTGGGGGTGCCCGATTCCGGTGCTGCATTGCCCCAGCTGCGGTGTGGTGCCGGTGCCCGCAGATCAGTTGCCGGTGGAGTTGCCCCGCGATGTCGCCTTCAGTGGCAAGGGCGCCTCGCCATTGGCCCAACTTGAAAGCTGGGTGAATGTGCCTTGCCCCCGCTGCAACGGTCCGGCCCGGCGCGAAACCGACACCATGGACACCTTCATGTGTTCGTCCTGGTATTACCTGCGCTATAGCGATCCCCAATCCACCACTGTGCCCTTCAGTCGGACGGCGGTGGATCAGTGGTTGCCGGTGGATCAATACGTCGGCGGCATTGAGCACGCCATTCTGCATTTGCTGTATTCGCGTTTCTTCACCAAGGTATTGCGGGACCGGGGCCTGCTGGGTTTCGGCGAACCCTTTGAGCGCCTGCTCACCCAGGGGATGGTGCAAGGCATCACCTACCGCAATCCCCACAGCAACCGCTACGTGGCCCCCGCCGATGTCAGCGATGCCAACGATCCCCGCGATCCCGAAACCGGCGAGTTGTTGGAGGTGAGCTACGACAAGATGTCCAAGTCGAAATACAACGGAGTCGATCCGGCCAAGGTGATCGAAACCTATGGCGCCGACACGGCCCGCATGTTCATCCTGTTCAAGGCGCCACCCGAAAAGGATCTGGAATGGGACGATGCCGATGTGGAAGGCCAGTTCCGCTTTTTGCAACGCCTCTGGCGGCTGGTTGAAGGCTGCGTGCAGCGGGGACTGACCCTGGCGCCCCTCGCCGTGCCAGCCAGCGCCGCCGCGCCATCAGCAAGTGCCGCAAGCCCTGCTCCGTCTGAGACCGATCGAGACCTGCGCCGGGCGGTGCATGGGGCGATCACGGCGGTGCAAGCGGACCTGGAGGGCAACCTGCAGTTCAATACGGCCATCTCGGAGTTGATGAAACTCTCCAACGCCATGGCCGGCTTGATCGAGCAGGCCAGCCCGGCGGTGGCCCAGGAGGCCCTGCGCAGTTTGCTGCTGCTTTTAGCCCCCTTCGCGCCCCACCTCGCCGACGAGCTTTGGCAGAAGCTCGGAGGCGATGGCGATAGCGATGGCACCGGCAGTATCCACCGGCAACGCTGGCCCGTGGCTGATGCTTCGGCGCTGGTGCGCGACACCATTCCCCTGGTGATCCAGGTCAAGGGCAAGGTGCGCGGCTCTCTTGACGTGCCAGCCGACGCCGATAGCGCCACCCTTGAACAGCTGGCCCTGGCCAGCGACATCGCCCAGAAGTGGTTGGAGGGCCAGCCGCCGCGGCGGGTGATTGTGGTGCCAGGGAAGCTGGTGAATTTGGTGCCTTGAAGCGGCAGATGCGTCAAACAGGTGTCACAAGAGTCGCGTATCGAAAGTGAAAGCCTCATCGCTGCTGATGCGTATTCGCTGCGTTTCTGGATGCCGAGGATTGAGCAGGACGTTGCGTTCTACCGTGATGATTGCGGACGGCACGTTTAGAGCCGCTGTGCGTCTGCTCGTGAGCCACGACGACCCGAGTGAATGGAGCGATGCTGGAGCTGGCACCGAATTCCAGCCCTCCGGCAGCGATACCAGTTCGAGTACTTCTGTGGTCAGGTCATCGGGGAGTTCGATGGCGAGCAGCCTTAAATCGGTCGGAGCCGTGAGCGGATCGACATGGACAAGCACCTCAAGTGCCGCGAGCGCCGCAGAGCTGGCGGTGTAGACAATGGGGTGTCCCTTGTTGTGCCAGCGTCCGGAGGTGTACATTCCGCCGATGCCATCAAGCGCTGTATCCACATACGGCTTGCGGCAGATCCGCCAAACGCGCATCAGCTAAAGATCCCGTAGTTGAGACGCAGCAAGACTTCTTCGACCTGACGAGTGCCGATATCGGTGTCTAAAAGATCGAGAGGCATCTCGCAGCCCAGGGCACGGTTGGGAGTCTTCAGCCATAGGCGAGCCTTGTCGATAGAGCCCAGGACCTCGACGGCCTGACAGAGCGTGTTTGCCACCCGATAGAGCCGATCAGACTCCTGGGGGTTGAGGTGTCGCGTTTCCTTCCTGCGGGCGACGGTTCGAGGAGGGATCCCGAAAACCGCTGTGAAGCGCTGCGGAGATATTTCGAGTTGCTTTGTCAGTGCCTCAAAAGCGGAGAAAGGCAGGCCACTGCGAACGGCATCGCGAAGCTCTGCCGAGCTGGTTGCTTGAAGACGCAAGATTGAGGCCGGTCCTCCATGGTCAGGACCTGAGCAGTCAACTTTTGGCGGCGCCTGACTTGCCATATGGCAATACTAGCACTGCCATATGGCGTTTTTAGTTCTCGAATGGGACAATACCGATGTGGAATACCTGGTGGGCAATCTGTTGACGTGCCAGTCGACGTGACAGCGCAACTTTTTTACGGCTGGCACTCGCGAGGCACATCGCCCAGCAGTGGTTGGCGGGCCAAGCGCTGCGGCGGGTGATTGTTGTGCCGGGGAAACTGGTGAATTTGGTGCCTTGAACCTACCTTGGCTACTCCGCAAACATAGCCTGCAATACACTAAGGACTTCAATCAGGGTGGCATCGGGCAGAAT
>JBKDVK010000007.1:0-10291 GCA_046338875.1 Cyanobacteriota bacterium
CCGGTTGGACCGCTTTGGCCAAGGTGCGGGACTGGCTGCAAACGTGAGCCGCATCCTGCTGATCAGCAACGGCCATGGCGAAGATCTAAGCGCATCTCTGCTGGGCCGGGAACTCCTCAACCGTCAGCAATGGGTTGAGGCACTGCCGCTTGTCGGCGCTGGCGATGCCTACCGCCGGGCCGGCCTCGGGGTAATCGGCCGGACCCGCAACTTCAGCACCGGTGGACTTGGTTACACCAGCCTGCGGGGACGGCTCACCGAACTGTGGCAGGGGCAGGTGCAATATCTATGCAGCCGGATCCTGAGCCTGATGCGCCACCGCCGTGAATACGGCTTGGTGGTAGCTGTGGGGGATCTGGTTCCCGTCCTAGCGGCCTGGCTTAGCGGCCGCCCGACTGTGGTGTATTTAGTGGCCTATTCAAGCCATTATGAAGGTAAATTGCGGCTGCCATGGCCCTGTGGCTGGCTGCTGCGTCAGGAACGCATTCAGGCCATCTGGAGCCGAGATGCCCTCACGGCCGACGATCTGAGCGGGCAACTGGGTCGTCCCGTACGTTTCCTGGGCAATCCCTTTCAAGATGCTGTGGCGGCAGCAGCCAGCCCCAGCCCCACCGCCGCGGCCCGCGGCGGTTCTGTTCAAGGCCTGGGCTTGCTGCCCGGCAGCCGCTTACCCGAAGCCAAGGCAAATCTGTTGTTGATGCTGGAGGTGCTCACACGGCTGCCGGAGCCCCTGCAACGACCGGGGGCCTTGCGGTTGCAGGCGGCCTTGGTGGGGGAACTGGGCGCGGCCGAGGTCCTGGCGGCAGCGGCGCCCCGCGGCTGGACCTTGGCCGAACCAGGCCGGGGGGGCCAGGACGTTGTGCTGCGGTGGGGCCATCTGGAGCTGCGCTTGCTTTGGCAAGGGTTTGTCGAGGTGCTGCGCGACAGTGACCTGCTGCTGGCGATGGCGGGAACTGCGGCCGAGCAGGCAGTCGGGCTGGGAAAACCGGTGCTGCAACTAGCCGGATCCGGTCCCCAGTTCAACGGACGCTTCGCCGAAGCCCAACGGCGTCTGCTGGGGGCCGCAGTGAGTTGTGCTCCGGGTGAAAGCGGCCAGGAGGTCACCCTCAGCACCACGGCGGCGATGGTGGCTGACCAACTCGAGCAGCTGGCCGATCCCGAGCGGGGGCCCGCCTGGCGACGCGAGCTGGAACAGATTGCGGCGGCACGGCTGGGCCCCCCCGGCGGCAGCGCACGCCAGGCTGAGGCGATCATGGAAACGCTTGTTTCGCTTCGCCGCCAGTGTCGATGACAGGTTCCCAGGTCAAGCCCTCCACTGCCGCCTCCACTGCCGCCAGCCGACCGGCCCCCCTCGCCAACGGCCCTTGGGGCAGCCTCAAGCAGCTGTTGGATCGGCTCTTGGTGGTGAATGTGTTTCTGGTGATCGGCGCCGCCCTCTGGTTTGGCCTGGCCGTGGTGTTGCAAAGCCAAGGCCGCGGAGGGCCCCTCCGAGCCTTCCAGAGCCTCTGGGAGCCTCTCATCATGCCGTCGGTGGGCCTGCTGATGGCGGCGGCCCTGCTCAGCGGGATTCTGGGCTGGTGGCAGCGGCGAGGGCAGCCTTGAGGTCGCCGAAATCGAACTCAAAACCCAGATCTGACAAGCGCTCCGAGACGACCTGCTGACCTTCCAGCACCACCTTGGCGCCATCCCCCAGCAGCAACTGCAAGACAGGGCCAGGCACGGGTAACAGCGAAGGCCGACGCAGGGCTGCCCCCAAGGCATTGGCAAAATCAACCATCCGCACCGGTTCGGGTGCCACGGCGTTGATCACGCCGGTATAGGTCGAATCTTCAAGGGCCTTAGCCACCAAACGGCACAGATCATGGCGGTGGATCCAGCTCATCCACTGCTGACCCGAGCCAATCGGCCCACCGAATCCAGCGCGAAACACCGGCAGCATGCGGCCCATGGCACCCCCATCCGGTCCCAGCACGATGCCGATGCGCAGAATCACCACCCTGCAGGCGACCGGGGCGGCCTGGGCCTGCTGCTCCCAATCGCGGCAAAGTGCCGCAAGGAAATCATCGCCAGCGTCACTACTTTCACTGAAGCGCTCTGCCTCACTGGTTCCGTAGAAGCCCACCGCCGAGGCGTTCACCAAGACGCTGGGGGGCTGGGGCAACGCCGCCATGGCAGCCACCAGGGAAGCTGTGGTGGACAGACGGCTGGATCGCAGGATCTGGCGCTGGGCTTCACTCCAACGCCGCTCGGCGATGGGTTCACCGGCCAGGTTGACCACACCGCCGGCTGCCTCCAAGGCCGCCAGCAGTTGCGGTTGCCGCCAACTGGCGGGTTCGGCTGGGTCAAGCTCCAAGCAAACCAGACGATCGGCAAGGGCGGGGAACGGCTGGGAGCGCCGACTGACCAAGGTGAGTTCATGGCCCTGGTCGAGCAACCAGGGCACAAGCTCCCTGCCTACGAACCCGGAACATCCCAACAACAGCAGACGCATCGAAGTTCCGGAGATGGTGGTTTGAGGCTAGGAGTCCGCCAGGGGCGAAGGGCCGACCTAGGGTGCCGCCATCGCCTCAGCCGCTGATGGCCGACCCCATTCCTGCCGCCCCCGATTCCGCAACACCGGCACCCAGCGAGGCCGCACCACCTCCAGTTGCCGCCCTCAAAAAAGGGGCCCTGGTCCGTGTCCAGGCCTCTGCCTACTTGGGCAGCCTGGAGGCCGCCGCCAGTGATCCCCAGTTGCCGGGTTATGTCTTGGAAGGACCCGGCGAAATTCTGATGTTGAAGGGAGAGCATGCCCAGGTGCGCTGGCGCCGACCCGTCCCCGATGTCTGGTTGCGACTCGACCAACTGGAGGCCTATCCGGCCGAAGGCCGGCCTGCCTAAATCTCAAGCTGACGCCGTTCTTGCTGCAACCTCGAGCGCCGTTGCTTGGCTTCCCGCAACATCTCGCGGCCGTCGTGCAGATAGCTGTCGACGTAACCCATTGTGTAGCGCTCCAACTCGCCCAGGGCATCCTGCACCTGGCTGAGACAGTGGTAGAGACTCAAGCCAAAACCTCGGGCCGAACCGGGACATGCCCTGGAGCGATACAGCTGTTCGACCTTTTCTAGCCGAGCCTGACTTTGAGCAAGAAAGGTGCAGAAACTCTCCATCAAGTCATCGTCATAGGGATCGGCCGCCAGAGAACGCAACTGGGCTGGAAAAGCATTGATCACCTGGCCCAGCAATCGATCGATGGGTGCATAGACCAGCTGCAACCAGCTGATCAAATCGCCGTCTTGGGCCACACTGCGCCGGTGGGGTGAGCCAGGGCCACCCCGGCCACCCCTCGGTTGGGTGGAAGCTGGTGCCTGGCGGGCCTCATCAAAGCGGCGCCGTTGCTGTCGATCACCCAGTACCTCCCAGGCCGCGTTGAGGGCCAGGATGCGCTCGGCATCGCCACCGGCATCGGGATGGTGGCGTTTGACGAGGGCCCGATAGGCGGTCTTGATCTCGGCAGAGGTGGCCGATGGCTCCACACCGAGCACCTGGTAGGGATCCTCTGCGGCAACCATGGTCCAACGCAATCAAGGCAGGAGTCTGCCTCATGCCCGCAATGAGCAGCAAAAAGCCCCCCTTGCGGGGGGCTTGGCGACGGATGCAAAGGCGATCAGAACTTGAAGGTGGTCTGGACGAGGGCACCAAAGTTGCTGAAGGTGGCGCCACGGTTGAGTTCCGGGCTGCCATTGTTGTTCACGATCTCGTTGGTGAGGGCACCAAGAGGACGGCTCAGATAGAACACAGCAGGGGTGATGCTGATGTTGTCGGAGACCTGGAACTTATACCACCATTCCCAGGCATAGTTGCCGTCGTTGGAGAAGGTGGTGAAGGGGGTGTTAGTGGCGGAGTTGGTGCTGTTGGCCCCCAACTTCAAGCTGGTAGCAAAGGTGGGCTGGCCGAAGGCCATCCCAAACGCATTGCCCCGCAAGAACACATCAGCCCACTGCAGGCCGACGAACCAGCTCTGGGACTCACTTACATAGGGAGTCCGATATTCATAACTGGGGCTTTTCCGACCAAATGCAACAGAGCCATCCCTATTGTCTCTGAGGCTGGAAATACCCCAGCCGGCGCTAAGTGAAGGCAGGATACCGGCACGCTTAGGCTGCCAGTAGCCGTTTAAAGCAAAGTTATTAGAGGTACCGTTGTTGAGCCACCAGCTATTTTGGGCCACAAAGTTTGTGCCCCGGCGCGCATTAGAACCGGCTTGGCCGTAACGATAACCGGCCGAAAGACCCCAACCCTTGGCGGCATAACCCAATTGCAGCAACCAACTGGCGCGGGAGCAATCATTGCCGATACCGCCATCCGTTGCAGTGGCACTAGTACTACAGCTGTAGTATCTATTAGCCGCGGTGCTATCAGAGTTAGGACTGCCAACGTCAGCGACTGGACTTACGTAGCTAGTTGTGAGACTAAATTTACCTGGGCCCAGTTTGTAAGGCGTTTTCCAAATCGCACCGACCATAGAACCGGTAGCTTTGTTATAAACTCCCGGCGCCCCGAACATAGAAAAGTAATCCAGGATTCTGTCGCCCTGACCCGAGCCATAAACACCTGGGCTCATCCCCAGAAATTCAGTGTTTCGGGCCTTTGATCCTACCAGGAATTCAAATTGACTTCCTACGGGGAAACGATAAAAAAGTCGGTCAATACCAATCACATCAGAGCAATCCCGATTGCCCGTGCAACTTGTTTGACCGAATCCATTGGAAGCCACATCCAAGGCGGTCAGGTTGACACCATTGCCGTTGAAGGCATTGTTGAAATTACCCGAACGCAGGCGGGCATAAAGCTGATCTTTGCCGCTGAAACTTGTAATAAAATTCAGTCTATAATCATAGTTAAATGTTGTTGCACCATACTGGCGATTGTAATTCTTGGCAGCATTGCGGCCATTGAGATTACCCGTGGGCCCTGCCGTACCTCCAAAGACCCCTACCCCGTTGCGGTTGCCACTGGCTTCAACAGCCCCAAGCACAAAAGTGGCTTGACCTTGCAGCTTAGTAGTGGTGGAGAACTGGGTAGCCTCAATTTCACCAACGCGGGCCTCAAGGCCATCAACCCGGCCCCGGAGCACAGCCAGCTCGGCCTCAAACTCTTTCATCAGTCGCTTGAGCTCGTCGGTCACCTCGGTGACGCGATCAAGACAAGCATTTAATAGGGCTGCCGCCTCATAGCGAGTCAGGGGCTTGGAGCCCCGGAAAGTGCCATCGGGATAACCAGCTACGCAGCCGTAGCGCTCAATCAAATCGGAGAGTGCCTGATAAGCCCAATCAGTGGGACGAACATCGGCAAACTGATTAACACTTGTGACCTGGTCGGCGCTGCCGCTGGCGGCATAGCGGTTGACATCGTTGAGGTTGATGTCGGCTGCGCTGACAGCCAGCGGAGCCAGCAAGCCAGCACCAATGGACGCTCGCAGCAACTGCTGGAAGGGCTTCATAAAATCCTCACACCAAAGAGGGCCCCCCATGACTGGGAGGAGTGCGGGGAGTGTAAATGGCTATGGGCAAGTAGTTCCGTCTGGCTTGATACCCAGGCATGTATTTCAGAGCACAAATATCAGCTTGGCACCAGAGCCAAACAAAAAACCCGGTCTCGTCGCCAAGGCCGGGCAATGAAAAGCTCCACCGTAATGGTGGAGCCGGGTGGAATCCCTGAAAACTCAGAAGCGGAAGGTGGTCTTGAGCAGTCCACCAAAGTTGTTGAAATTACCACCACCCGGGTAACGGGTCAGCTGCCCCAAGGGAGCACTGAGGTAGTAAACGGCTGGAGTCACAGAAATATTGTCTGTAACCTGGAATTTGTACCAGCCTTCCCAGGCATAGTTACCGTCTCTGATAGAAGCGACGCTGTCATCCCCAGACTTGGTGATGAAGGTGGGTTGACCAACGGCCATGCCCAAGGCATTGCCCTTCCAGAAAACATTAGCCCATTGGAGACCAACGTACCAAGATTGACTTTGGGCGCCATCAAGAACGGACCCATAGCCAGTGTCAGTGTCAATAACACTGTTGGGCACATTGCCATTGTAAGTATTAATGCCCCAGCCATAGCTGATGGAGGGGAACCAAGCACCAAAGGTGGGCTGCCAATAACCACTAAGACCAACGGAATTGACGCTATCCGCCAAACCGAAGCCTGCAACCGCCAGGGGAGTGCCATTGCCGCCGTAGAGGCCAGCACCACCTTGAGAATAGGTGTAGGCAGCTGCCAAGCCCAATACAGGCCCAGCCCAGCCAATTTGAGTGGTGAAGGTGGAGGTTGAACAATCGGTTCCAATCCCACCACAATTGGGATAGTTATTCAAGCTCGGGGAGCCGACATCAGCATTGGCTGAAACGTAGTTGGCGCTGATGCTGAAATTGCCGCTCTTCCACCAAAGACCACCACCACCGCCAAGGTTCAGGCTGTAGGTTCCTGGGGCACCAGCGTAGGTGAAGATGTCGAGGACAGTGTCGGCTGGATAGGCGCTGGGCCAGAAGGCCAGCATGTCGTCTTGGCGCACCCGGGGACCGACCGTGGCGGTGAAGTTAGCCCCGATGGGGAATTGATAAAAGAGTCGGTTAACCGCGAGGACATCCCCACAATCAGTGCCAGTACCGCAACCTTCTTCAAAGGCAATCTCCATGGCGTTCAAGCCCACTGGAGGATTGCCTGAATAAGCAGATTGGCTAAAATTGCCAGCCCTTAAACGGGTGCGCAGCAAATCCTTGCCCGTGAAGCTGGTATCAAAGAAAAGATCAAGATTATAGTTGAAAGTAGTGGCCCCTTCGAAAGCCTTCGCCCTGTCCTTGATCCCAGGATTGCCGTCGTAACCGGTGGCGGCAAATGCAGCCTGATAAAGCGGGGGAGCAATGGTGTTCCAGTTGTCTCCACCAAAGCTGTTGGCGCCCAACACAAAGGTGGCCACACCTCTGAGCTTGGTTGTGGTGGAAAACTGGGTGGCCTCTAGCTCTCCAACCCTGGCTTCCAGGCCATCGACGCGACCACGGATGATGGCGAGCTCCTGCTCAAACTCCTTCATCAGGCGCTTCAGCTCGTCGGTGACCTCGGTGATCCGATCCAAGCAAGCGTTGAGCAGGGCGGCCGCTTCATAGCGGGTCATCGCCTTGGAACCGCGATAGGTGCCGTCGGGGTAGCCGGCCACACAGCCGTATTTCTCGACCAGATTGGACAGAGCCTGAAAAGCCCAATCGGTGGGGCGCACATCAGAAAACTGATTGATGCTTGTGACTTGATCTTGGCTGGCGTATTGATTAACGCCACTGATATTCAGGTCGGAGGCCTGGACAGCGATCGGGGCCATAAGGCCGAGCGCCGCCGGGGCCAGCAACAACTGCTGGAAAAGTTTCATGGGGTGGACCTCACACGATAGGGCGCAATGCGCCACCGATAGTTTGCCTAAACATATGACAGCCGATGTCGTTGTTGTGACAGAAACAGAAACGGGAGTACTGCAGCACCCAGCCCTGTATCCCAGAACACCCAACCACCCTGGCTGGCAGCCTGGGTCCAAATCAAGCCCACTGCCAAGCAAACTGAATCGATCCGCCCGCGGTCGCCCTGGCACACCAATCAGCACCAGGGCCAAGCGCCCGGGCTGGCAACCCTGCATTTCCCCCGAGGCTTTGGTGGGGCAGCCTGGCAGGGATCTGGCTCCTGGCCACGGCCGGTGATCGCCTCTGGCTGGCCCTGGATCGCCGCCTGCCCAGCTGGGATCAGGCCGACTATCTCAACAGCGCCGTCGACCATGGCCGCGCCCTTGGCCTGGTGGCCGGAGGCCATTGGCAGGGTTGGGCGTCCCTATTGGACCTTTCCCCCAAGATTCCACCCCTGGCATCCCTGGTCAACGGCACCGTGATCGCCATCGCCGGTGACAGTCCGGACGAGGCCAGCTGGGCGCTGGCCCTCTGGCACGCCTTGCTGCTCTTGGTTGTGGCCTGCTGGGGCCGCCAATTGCTAAATCCAGGCTTTGGCTTGCTCTGCGCCACCCTGGTGGCCCTCACCCCCGCCCTCACCCACCTGAGGGTGGATTTCACCCTCGACATGCCGTTGGTGGCGAGCTGTTGCCTGGCCCTCTGGCTGCTGGGACGCTGGCAGGCACCGCAACACGGCGGGCGCTGGGGCCAGGCCCTGACGGCGGCCCTGGCTATGGCTATGGCGGTGCTGGTCAAACAGAGCGCCTTGCTGGTGGTGGCGCTGCCCAGTGCCTGGGTCGCCATCACGGCCATGGGGAGGCGCGGTCGGCGGCTGCAGTTGCTGGTGGCCTTGGCGCTGGTACTGGGCTTGGTTATTCCCTGGTTGCACCACAACTGGATCACCACCATCGGAGGAACGAATCGGGCCGTTTTCGAATCAGCCGCTGTTGAGAAGGATCCGCCGGTGCTGAGCCTGGCCTCCTGGTTGTGGTATGCCCAGCGGATGCCGTCCCAACTGGGCCCGGTCTTGCCCCTGCCCGCCCTGGGGGCGGCCCTGGTGACGGCGTGGAAGAGCCGCCAGAAAATGGGCGTCTGGCTGCGCCAGCCCCTGGGGTCCCTGCCAGAGGGGTGGGGCTGGTTGATCGGCTGCCTTCTGGCGGGCTGGCTTGTCACCAGCCTGAGCCCCAATAAGGACAGCCGCTACATCACACCAGTTGTGCCCTTGCTGATGATGGTGATCGCCCGTGGCTGGTGGACGGTGGGCAGCTGGATCCGGGGCAGCCAAGGTAAGTCCTGGGCCGCAGCCACAGCCCTAGCAAGCGGCCTGATCAGCGCCGGCCTGACGACCACGTGGGCGGCCGCAAACCAGCTCCGCAGCGAAGCTCCGCCCTCCCTTGAGTCAGCCATCAGCCATTTGCGAGCAGTGGTGGGCACGGCCCCCACGACCCTCGTGGTGCTGCCAGGCCATGCCGATCTCAACGAGCAAAACGTCAGCACCTTCGGCCGTCGGCAGGCCGGTCAGATTGAGGGTCGCCGGGCTGGCCTGCAACGCCGTGACCATGATTTGGTGCTGCAACGCGGCGAATGGTTCCTGTTAGCCAGCGGCGACCAGGGGACCCAACGGGAACCCATGCAAGAACTGAGTCGGCGGGTGCGCCGCGATGGTCGTTTTGAAAAGGTGGGTCAATGGCCCTGGGACAAGGGGCGCGACATTGAGCTATGGCGGCGGCGCTCCGGTGCCCGTGGGGGCAATCCTGAGACCTTTGACCAGGACTTCATTCATTTGGCACGAGGCATGGAAACCGGTCCTGCCGGGCTGGCCAAAGTCATTTCCCGCATCGGCATCGAACACCAGCTCGATGGGCACTTCCTTTATCAAGAGCGCGTCAAAGCCTGGGCTGAACAGCAATTGCAAAAGGATCCCAACGATGCCGATGCCCTCTGGAGCCTGGCGCTCCTGGCCACGCTCCAGAATCGTCCGCTCCAAGCCGAGGCCCGCTTTGGCCAGCTCCAGAACCAGCAGCCTGACAACCCATGGCCCTCGGGATACCGCGCCGTGGTGCTACTGGCGGACTGGCAACCCGGCACCGCCCGCCGTCTACTCGCCCAGACACCCGCCAGCAAAAACCAGCCCGTTCTGCAGGGGCTCGAAGATCTCAGCCGGGTCTTGAGCGGCGAACTTGGCCGTTTGCAATCGCTTGGCCAAACCCTGCCGGCCGCCATTGACCAGGTGAAAGCCAACCTTGCCCAACCCGTGCGCTCCCCAGCCACAGCCCCAGCCCAGGCCCAGCCGAAGCCGGCCAGGCCAATGCCCAGGCCGCCAGAGGAATCGGCTGCGCCCCGCAAGGGAGCATCCCAGCAAAACGATGCCCCCGGAAGGTAGAAACCTTCCGGGGGCTCTCGCCGGGTCCGCTCTGGCGCGGAACCGTTTGATCAGGAGATGGGGCCGTGAATCAGCCGGCTTTCTCCGCGATCAGCAGACCCTGGGTCAAACAACTGTGAGCCATGGACACCTCCTCCTGTGGGGATGAAGCCAGCCGGCGACATGTTCGGAAATTGCTGAAAGCGACGGATCACTTTCGGCAAGCTCCATGGCGCTGCTGACAGAACTGAAGGAGCTTAACAAAAAAGCTCCCCTGACGGGGAGCGAAATGGTGATAAAGAATGCGCTCAAAGATTAGAGAGCATTGCCACGGGGCAGGACCTCTTCAGGGAAGACGAATTGTTCGTGAGGCTGGTCTGCGGGGGCCATCCAGGCGCGCAGTCCTTCGTTGAGCAGGATGTTCTTGGTGTAGAAGGTTTCGAATTCGGGGTCTTCGGCGGCCCGGATT
>JBKDVK010000008.1:0-20672 GCA_046338875.1 Cyanobacteriota bacterium
GCGCGATCGACGAGCGTTACATCGTGCTGGCCACCTCCTCCAAGCCAGCCCTCACGGCGGCAATAACCGGCAGTTTCTCCGGCTCCGACCAAGTGAAAAGCGCGATGAGCTGGCGCATTGAAGCTGAGATCCTGGCTTAAGCCGAGGCAGAGGCCTTGAACCATCAGGCAGCGAGCTGTCGCTATTCACCAATAAAAAAAGCTCCCAACTAATGGGAGCTATATTTAGTATCTAACAAAAGCTAGAGTTGATTGATGGTTAAACAATCAAGCTGCCGAAGAGATTCTCTTCTTCAGGCGACGGCTCCAACCGAAGGCTGCGGCGGCTCCGAACAAAGGCAGGGGGCCAGGTACAGCGGACGGGATGACCTCGTATTGGTACTGAACAGCAATCCAGCCCTCAATGAACGGCTTGCTGACAACAGAAGTGCTGAGTGATGGATCAAAAACGTATGCCATGTCTGAACCCGTACCAGAGAAATTAGCTGAGGGGGTACCAGTCGCTGTGGCCGTTTTCACACTGCCACCTCTCCAAGCATTTTGCATGGCGATAGATGCAAAACCACCTGTACCTGCGTAGGTGTTTCCTGCGAGGTTAAGGGTTCTGGTGGAATTCATAGGAATTGTTGTTCCACCACCCGGGGTTGGGCAACTCTGAGTAGATACACAAGGAACAGGCGCTCCGTTATTAGCGCTAACTGAAGAACCTGTAATAACACCAGTAGTATTTACACCGTTAGTAAATGAAAATTGTGGAGCATATTTAATAAAAGCTTGATTATCGAAATCTTCGCTTTGGTTTGTTATCCTTGGATTACCGGAAACGGTTGCCGATCCAGAGCCGTCTGAAGCCCCGGCAATCTTGAAGCCGATACCTGAGAGAGTCAGCCCAGAAGTGTCACCACCAAAAGCGGTATTAAAATTTTGGAAAGATAACGGGAAATTGGGACCGTTTAGGGCAGGATTTTGGAAGATCTTGAAAGGTACGTATTGAGTTGTGGCTACAAGAGCATGGGCCTGCTGGGGCACGAGCAAAGAAGCTGCCGCAGCAACTCCTGCACCCAAAAGACGGAATTTCATCGGGACAGCGGAAAGAGGGTCTCGACAAAACTTATCATGCCTTGGGGCCCTTGGGCAACCTTGGCGCAAAATTATGCTATTGTCAGCAGATCATCACACTGTCCAAGGGTTCGGGATCGGCGGCCTGGTTGGCCAACGCCGTCGGCATTCTCAAAAAGGTTAAACCTAGAAAAAATTTCCCAGAACCTGGCAGGGATTTCTCAAGAAAACCCAGCCGCCAAGCAAATTTGAAATCTGCTGGGCCTGTAGTGGATAGTGCAGCCCATAAGCCCAGGCTGCAGCATGAAGGAGAGATGTTTGCCTGCCCAGGGTCCGCCATGGATGCCCTTACCCCCACCAGCCGCCGCCCTTCTCCCGCCGCTGAGGGGTTGCGGGAGGCGATGCGACGGCACCTCTTCTCCAGCCAGGCCAAATCCCCCACCCTGGCCACCCGTCACGACCACTACCTATGCCTGGCCTTGGCCGTGCGCGACCGGCTGCTGCAGAACTGGGTCGACACCGCCGAGACCTACACCCGCGCCCACGTGCGCACCGCCATCTACCTATCGGCCGAATACCTGCTCGGACCCCACCTGGAGAACAACCTGGTCAACCTGGGTATCCGGGCCGATGCCGAAGCGGCCTGCCGCAGCATGGACCTCTCGCTCGAAGAGCTGATTGCTGAGGAGCCGGAACCGGGCCTGGGCAATGGCGGCCTGGGTCGCCTGGCGGCCTGCTTTCAAGAATCGATGGCCAGCCTGGAGCTGCCCGCCATCGGCTACGGCATCCGCTACGAATTTGGCATTTTCCGCCAGCAGATCGGCCCAGAAGGGCAACAGGAGAGCACCGACCCCTGGCTGGCCTGCGGCAATCCCTGGGAGGTGATCAGACCGGAATGGAGCTACCCGGTTCAAATCGGCGGCCACACCGTAATAGGGGTTGCCCACGACACCCCGATCCTCGGCTGCGGCGTACACACCGCCAATACCCTGCGGCTGTGGTCGGCCCAGGCCCCTGACGCCTTCGACTTTGCCTCCTTCAATGCCGGGGACTACACCAGGGCCGTGCTGCAGAAGGTGCAATCGGAAACCCTCTCCAAGGTGCTCTATCCCAACGACGAACTGGAGCAGGGCAAACGGTTGCGGCTCAGTCAACAAATTTTCTTTGTGAGCTGCTCGTTGCAGGACATGTTCCGGATCCTCAAGGGGCAAGGCCTGCCGGTCACCGACTTTCACCGCAAATATGCCATCCAACTAAACGACACCCACCCCGCGATCGCAGTGGCGGAGTTGATGCGGCTGCTGATCGATGAACACGGCTTGGACTGGGATTCGGCCTGGACCATCACCACGGCCACGATCAGCTACACCAACCACACCCTCTTGCCAGAAGCACTGGAGGCCTGGAATCTGGAGCTGTTTGAGCAATTGCTGCCCAGACAGTTGGAGATCATCTATGAAATCAATGCCCGCTTCCTCAAGCTGGTGCGCCTGCGCCATCCCGGCAACCCGGCCCTGCTGGAAAAGCTCTCCCTGATCGAGGAGGGTCCCCAGCGGCGGGTGCGCATGGCCCACCTGGCCGTTGTCGGCAGCCACAAGGTGAATGGTGTGGCCGAGCTGCACAGCGAACTGCTGCGCCAAAACCTTTTCCACGATTTCGCCAGCCTCTGGCCAGAGCGGTTCACCAACATCACCAACGGGGTCACCCCCCGCCGCTGGCTCGCCGTCGCCAATCCGCCCCTGGCCGAACTGCTGGACGCCAGCCTGGGCGAGGGCTGGCGGCGGGATCTGGATGCCCTCAAGGGCCTGGAGCCCCTGGCCCAGGACCCCGCCTTCCTGGAGCGCTGGCAGGGGGTGCGGCGCCAGGCCAAAGAAAGGCTGGCGGCCACGATCCGCCAGGAATGTGGGGTGCTCATCGATCCGGCCAGCCTCTTCGATGTCCAGGTGAAGCGGATCCACGAATACAAGCGCCAGCACCTTGCCGCCCTGCATCTGGTCGAGCGTTACCTGCGGCTGCGGGCCGGCGAAGATCTGCCGGCGCGCACGGTGATCTTCGGCGGCAAGGCGGCGCCGGGCTATGCGATGGCCAAGTTGATCATTCGGCTGATCGTGGGCATCGCCGACATCGTCAATATCGATCCGGCCATGGGGGGGCGCCTCAAGGTGATCTTTTTACCCAACTTCAACGTGAGCCTGGGCCAGCGCATCTACCCCGCCGTCGACCTCTCCGAACAAATCTCCACCGCCGGCATGGAGGCCTCCGGCACCGGCAACATGAAAATGGCCCTCAACGGCGCCCTGACCATCGGCACCCTGGATGGCGCCAATGTCGAGATTCGGGAGCAGGTGGGAGCGGACAACTTTTTCCTGTTTGGCCATACGGCCGCCGAGCTCGCTGCCATCAACCGCAATGGTTATCACCCGATGCCCTGGCTGGAAAACGACTCCGTCACCAAAGAGGCCATAGACCTGATCGGTTCGGGCCATTTCAGCGAAGGGGACCGGCAACTGTTCCATCCCCTGCTGGCCAACCTCTGTGGCCAAGATCCGTATCGGGTGATGGCCGATATCGGCGACTATCGCCGCGCCCAAAATGAAGTCGATGCGGTCTGGCCCGACCAGCAACGTTGGAGCACGATGTCGGTGCTTAACACCGCCCGCTGTGGCTTCTTCAGCTCGGACCGCTCGATTCGGGAATACGCCTCCCGCATCTGGAACGTTGAGCCGGTGCCGGTAATGTCCTGCAGTGTCTGATGGCCTAGGGCCCCAAGGCCATCAAGAGTTCAAGCCATTCAAAAACTGCGCCGATGCTCGCCTTGTCGAAAGCCCCGTTGGTCCTCAGCGCAGCAGCGCCCGAATGGATGGAAACGGTGGCCCAGGAGGTGGAAAGCCGGTTACGGGCCCAAGGGGTGCGACTGACCCTGGGGGGGGAACCCACGGTGGTGCCCCTCGACCCCGAGGGGCCCGAATGGAGCATCACCGCCGACGGGCCAACAAAGCTGCCCCTGGCCCGCCTTCTGGCCCAGACCCTGCAGCGGGATGTTTGGCCCGGCAGCACCCTGCTGTTCTGCCCTGGCAAGTGTTACGAAGGTGAAGTCAACCCTCGCTGGGCCCTGCGGCTGTTCACCGGCAGCGACGGCACCCCGCCGGTGCGCTGGCCAGCACCCAGCCAACCGGGATCGCCGGGAGCTGTTTTAGCCCCCGGGCAGGCACGGGCCTGGCTGGAGGACCTGGGCCAGCGACTGGGCGTGCCGCTGCAGCCCCTGGAACTGCGCGATCCCCTTGATCCGCAGCGCCGCATCTGGGCCGTTCCCTTGACGGTGGACGAACCCTTGAGTGACAACGACGCGGATCCGATCCATTGGAAAGCGGTGGCCTGGCCCCTGGAAGAGCGCCTCTGCCAACTGAGTCGGGCCCCGGGACCGGCAGGGTTGCGCCTGCCTCTGGAGCACTTCCCTGACGATGTGCCCCGCCAGGTGCTCACCCTCGAACTACAAGACGGCCAATGGGATTTATTTCTGCCACCTCTGCTGCGCCATCCCCTGGTGGCCCTGCTGCAGGCCGTGGCTGACAGCCTTGGCGGCCTGGCGGCCCCGGGCCTGGGGGGCATGCTGCCCAGCGATCTGGACGAACGCTGGCAGGTGCTGGGCTTGACCGCCGATCCAGGTGTGCTGGAGATCAACCTGCCGGTGTGCCATGGCTGGCGGGATTACGACGGCTGGCTGCGGCGCCTGGAGCTGGCCGCTGGCTCCTTGGGGCTGCGCACTTGGAAGGTGACTGCCGCAGGAGAGCAGCAGGGTACGGGGGGAGGCAACCACCTGCTCTGGGGCGGGCCGAACCTGGCCAGCAATCCCTTTTTCTCGCGGCCCGCCTGGTTGGTGGGGGTGCTGCGTTACTGGCAACATCACCCTGCCCTGGCCTATCTGTTCAGCGGACCGGGGGTGGGACCCGCCTCCCAGGCGCCACGGCCGGATGAGGCCGCCGGAGAGCTTTTTGATCTGGAGCTGGCCTACCGCTCGATCGCAGCCGCGGATGGAACCCCTTCGTTAGAGCCCTATGGCGATCACCGCGGCCTGATCGGCGAGACCCTGCGCCATCTGCATGCCGACCGCAGCGGCAACAACCATCGCAGCGAAATCAGCTTCGACAAATTCTGGAATCCCGGCACCCCCGCCGGTTGCCTGGGATTGATCGAATTTCGGGCGCTGGAAAGCTTGCCAGACCAGAACTGGACCAGTGCCATCGCCCTGCTCTGGAGTGCCCTGGCTGCCCATCTGCTGAATCCCCGCCATCGTCCCGCCACCCTCAAGGAGTGGGGCGAAGGACTCCATGATCGCCAGTTGCTACCCAGCCAATTGTGGGCTGATCTGGAAACGATCCTGGCGGAACTGGCGCAAGACGGCTTGGCACTGGATGCGGCACCCTTTCGCGAACTCTGGCAATGGCGCTTTGCGCCGCTGCTGCATTGGCGGGGGGCCGCAGCGGCCGCAGGCGATCAAGAAATCCCTGAACTGATCTTGAGGCCAGCCCTGGAGCCCTGGCCCCTGATCTGTGATTTTCCCCGCGAGGGAGGCTTCACCAGTCGCTTTATAGATGGATCCCTGCGCCGCTTTGAGGTGGAAGCCAATTCCGCCTTCCGCCATAGCTGCAAATTGATCATCAACGATCGCCCCCTGGAGCTAGCAAAAACACCAGAAGTATTGGCAGTGCGTTATCGTCAGCAGCGGCTCTATCCCTGTCTGCATCCAGCGATTGAGCCCCACTGGCCCTTGAATCTGGCGGTGAGTGGCCCCGAGGGCGATCATCACTTTGCCCTGAGGCAGGACGGGTTGGAGTTTGCTGCATCAGACGCTCCCAGCCCCCTGCCGCAGACCTGGAACAGACCTGCCTGGCAGGGGCGCCGCCGCAGCGATGCGGTGACCGTGGACCTCAGGCTGGGCTGAAGCTGGTATTCACCAGCTCACCCCGTGCAGCTTGGGCAAGGGGGCAGTCTTTGATGTGACGGCGAAGAGGCGGGGAATGCGGTGGCTGTTATAAACGCGAAATTCACGCAACAGGCTGGCGCCCTCCTCGCGAACGGCCTGATTCAACACCAAAGAACCATCGGGATCGGAAACCGAACGGTGGAAGGTGCCAGGGGGAATCCGCAGGATGTCGCCGCCACAATCAAGCCGCACAATATGGAAGGGATAGTTCCAACCCAGATTTACGAGATAGAACGTACGCCCGCCATGCATGGCCAACAGGTTGTCTTCTTGATGGGGGTGCAGATAAAATTGCCAGGCTCCTGATTCAGTGTCGTCGGGGGGGCTTACCGCCGGCCCGCTATGGACAACCATGTCGCGGGCATTGGAGGTGGGAATCGTAATGTCATAAAATCGAACCGCTGGAGTATCGCGAAACTTCTCATAGGGAATCATCTCGAACATCGGCGCCGATCCTGCTTGCCCACGCTGAGGTCGTTCATTGTGACGACGCTCTTGGTGTTGCCGTTCCTGGGTCCCAAGGCGCTCAGACTCTGGCCTTGAAGGCAAGGTACTTGTCATTGAAACCACCGGATCCAATCAATCCGTAGAAACAACCAGTGAACCCAGGAAAAGGCTTGGCTTAGGGTGCGGGACGCTACGGAAAACGCTTTTCCGCAGGCACTTTAGCTACTGGCGGGCCCTGGCATGCCGCTGCAAACTAAGGACCCTGCTGCCATTCATTCTGTGCAAAACCCCTGTTTACAAGATGCGCCCAAGGGGGCCAGGCTCTCCCCCCAGGGCTCTCCGGGTGGCCTGGGGCTGGTCCTGGGCCTGACCCTGGCGCTGCCGGCAGCCTGGTTACCGGCGTTCTGGGCCCCAGCCGCTTGGGCCCAGGGTGGCAGGGGCCTGCCGACCGTTTCGGTGCCCGATTTCAAAAACAGCGTCAGCCAGCCCACCTGGTGGTGGCAGGGGCCGGTGGCCAACGATCTGGCCCATGCCCTGAGCAACGAGCTGTCGGCCACCGGTGAACTCCAGGTGGTGGAGCGCAACAAAATCAAGGAAGTGCTCTCCGAGCAGCAGCTGGCCGAACTGGGCCTGGTGCGCAACAACAGCAATGCGGCCCGCAAGGGCCAGATGACGGGAGCCAGATACATCGTGCTCGGCACCGTCACCTCCTACGACTCCAATGTGGAGGCAAAAAGCGCCGGCAACTCCTTCGGGCTGTTGGGTTTTGGCAAAAACCAACAGCAACTCGAAACCAAGGACTACGTGGCCATCGACATCCGGGTCGTGGACAGCAGCAGCGGCGAAGTCGTGGGCTCCCGCACCGTGGAGGGGCGAGCCAGCAGTGGGGCCTCCACAAAGGAAAGCGGCTTCAGCCTGTTGCCCATCGCCGGTGCAGCCCTGCTGCTGGCCCCCAACATGGGCCGCACCGGCCAGGTGTTGACGGGGGCGGCCGGGACCCTCAACTTTGAAAACCGCAGCAGCGAGGTCCAACGCACCCCGGCCGCCAAGGCACTGCGGGCCGCCCTCAGCCAGGCCGCCGACTATGTCAGCTGTCTGCTGGCGCCGCGGGGCAACTGCATGGCCCGGTTCCAAGCCCAGGATCAGCAGCGCCGCGAACGGACCAAGGGCGTTCTGCAGTTGGAATGAGCCAAGCGATGAAGTCAAGTTTTCTCAGCCTCTGTCCCAGTCCCGCAAGTCCGTGATCGCGCCAGTGCGACCATCCCGCTGGTTCAAGCCCTGGGCTCCTGGCCCCCTGGGCCATTGGCCCAGGGGGCGGCTGATGCTGGTGCCCTTGCTGGTGCCGCTAATGCTGCCTTTGCTGCCGCACGGCTGGCCAGCGATTCCGCAAGGTCGCTTTGATCCCGAACCGATCCTGCGTCGGGCCGAACGGCGCACCGCCCAGGGGGTGAGCGTCGATCTGGCGGCCTTGAGTGCCGCCGAGGCAAATGCACTGGTGGGGTTTGATATCACCAAATTCGGCATTCAACCGGTGTGGGTGAGGGTGCACAATCGCGAAGGGGTGCGTTATTACATCCCCCCCATCAGCATCGATGACGACTACTTCTCCCCCCACGAGGTGGCTTGGAAAGGGCACCGCTGGTTCGACCCCGCTGGCAATAGCCGCCTCGACCAGCGCCTACGGGGCCTGGACCTGCCTGAGGCGGTGGAACCGGGGGGCATGGTGGGCGGCTACGTGTTCACCAACCGCGATGAAGGGCTCAAGTACGCCAACGTCGAGCTGGTGGCCCCGGGGCAGCGCAAGGTCCGCAGATTCCCCTTTCTGGTCAAGGTGCCGGGGCTGCGCACGGATTTCCAAAGGGTCAACTGGCAGCACCTGTTGGCCCCCGGTCGCCAACAGGATCTGGAAGAGCCAGCCTTCCGGCGCTGGCTCGAAGATCTGCCCTGTTGCACCCTCGGCGGCGACCGCCGCACCCCCGCCGATCCCCTCAACATCGTCTTGATCGGCTCCGCAGACACGGTGTTGCCGCCCCTGGCAAGACGGGACTGGCATGTCACCCAGACGCTTTCAGTCACCTCCGCCTGGCGCACGCTGGTTTCGTCCCTATTCGGCCGGCCCTATCGCTACTCGCCGGTGTCATCTCTGTATCTGTTTGGGCGGCCCCAGGACATCGCCCTGCAGAAAGCACGGGGCAATGTCAACCAGCGCAACCACATGCGGCTCTGGTTGGCCCCTGTGACCCTGCGGGGCCAGCCCGTATGGGTGGGCCAAATCAGCCGTGACATCGGCGTGCGCCTGACCGCACGGACCCTGACCACCCACAAGATTGATGCCGAGGTGGATGAAACCCGCTGGTATCTGATGCAGGATTTGTTCTTTTCAGAAAGCCTGCACAGCTTCAACTTTGTGCCGGGTGTGGGCGTATCCACCTGGAACCATCCCCGCAAGAATTACACCGGCGACCCCTATGTCACCGATGGATTGCGGGCGGTGCTCTGGCTTTCCAGCGCCCCCGTGACCTACCACCGGGTGGTGACCCGCTGGCCCCGGTTCCCCTCTACCCAGCCGGTGCCCGATCCCCGCCGCACGCCAAGGCCCTGATCGCAGCCAGTTGGCAGGATGCTGAAGGCCGCCAAGGGCGACCTTGTCACCCGACCCCCTGCCACCGCCATGCCAGCTCGCCTTGCCGGATCTTCGACCCCGGAGGCCACCCAAGCCGCCCAGACTCGCCGCCGGCTCGGCCAGGCCAGCTGGGCAGCCCTGATCACGCTGCTGACGCTGCTGGGTTTTGGGGCCTCCAGCGCAGTTGGACAGGCGGCTGAGAGCCCGGTCAGCCCGCCGCCCAGCAAGCCAATCGCCGGCCAAGGGAGCCTGGTGTCGCATAACGGCCTTTGCAATGCCTCTGCGGGCCTGCGCTTCGGGGAGGGGATGTTTGTTGTTGCGGACAACCAAAATGCGGCGCCCACCTTGCTGCATCTCTACAAAGCGGGCCAGGGCGGGTCCGAGCTGGCGGTGGGGCGGATTGCGAAGGAGGCGGTGGCCCAGGTGGCCAAGGGCTCCCTGGAAATGGACCTGGAAGGGGCGGCCCGCCTGGGCCCGCTCGTCTACTGGATCGGTTCCCATAGCGCCGGCGAAGGCAATGGCCCCGGCGCAGCAGGATCTCCCAGGCCCAATCGCCAGCGCCTGTTCGCCACCCGTCTGGGGCTGGAGAGTGGGGACCAGGGCAAAGGAGTGGCGGTGACGGTGGAACCGGTGGGCCGTCCCTACCAAACCCTGCTAGCCGATCTGGAGGCCGATCCTCGCTATGCCCCCTTTGGCCTGGATCAGGCCGCCAAACGCCCCGGCAAAGCCAAGGACGGTCTCAACATCGAGGGGCTGGCCGCCACGCCCAACGGCCAGCTGCTGATCGGCTTCCGCAATCCCCTGCCCCAGGGCAAGGCCTTGGTGGCGCCCCTGACCAACCCCGGTGCGGTGCTGGCGGGCGAAGCGGCACGCTTTGGCGAGCCGGTGTTGTTGGAGCTGGGCGGGCTGGGCATCCGCAGCCTGGAAATGGTGAACGGCTCCCTGTTGATCGTGGCGGGCCCCAGCGGTTCGGGGAACCCCAAGAACGGCCCCGCCATCCCCTCAGCCCTTTATCGCTGGAACGGCCAGTTCGAGAGTGCCCCGGAACGGTTGCGGCTGTTCGGGCCCGAACTCGGCGCGCCGCTGTTCAATCCGGAGGCGCTGTTTGTGGAGGGGAACAGCCTGGTGCTGCTCAGTGACGACGGCAAATTGCCGATCGCTGGCAAGCGCTGTGAGGATTTGCCCCGGCCCAAGCAACAGTTCCGGGAACTGCGCATCACTCCTGTGCCCTGATCGAGCGACCCTGACTGCCGGACCACGGTGGACTGGTGGCAGCAGAGCAGGATGGAAATTGTCTGCTTCGCCATGATGATCCCCGGCATCCCTGGCCTGCCCAGCATTCACTCCATTTTTGGCCCCCGCCAGCGGGCCCCCTGGCGGGCGGGCCGGCGGGCGAGCTGGCGGGTGGGCCGGAGGGCGGGCCGGGTGCTGTTGCTGCTGGCGGCAGCGACGTTGCCGACTGCAGTGAAGGTGCCGACTGCAGTGGCTGCGCCGCAGGCAGAAGCGGGGGCCGCAGGACCGCTGAGCGCACCGCCACCCAAGCCCGGTCCGGTGGGTTCTCTCGTGGTGGAACTTGCCAAGCAGCGCATCACCGCCTTTGACAGGAACCGCAAGATGCTCTACCGCCAACTGGTGTCAACCGGCCTACCGGCCAGCCCCACACCAAAGGGTGATTTCTACGTGAAGACGAAGTACAAAAAAACCCAAATGACTGGCCGTGATTACCAGATCCCGGTGGTCGAGAACGTGATGTGCCTGGGGGGAGATGGGCTGCCGCCGGATTCGATCTGTGTGCATCCAGCCCCCTGGCAGGAAGCCGCGGGCCAGGCCTTTGGCGTGCGTCGCAGCCACGGCTGCATTCGCACCTCCAGCGCCACCGCCCGTTGGCTGTTTGGCCACACGGACGTGGGCACCCCGGTGACCATCCAGAACTGACCGGCTTAATGCTCAGTACTGACGGACTTAATGGCTGAATAGCGATGGCTTGGGGTGAGCCCACCCCAGACCCGCCTCGGGCTGCCAGACTCTCCCGCAGCTTCTATCGCACCGATGCCCCTGCTCCTCACCGGCCGCGGCTTTCGGCAGACCTTGGAGCAGGCCGGCGCTCTGGCCCTCTATGCGCCGCTGGAAGGGGGCGCCGAAACCCGGCTGCTGCGTCGCTTGCGGGCGGCCGGATACCGCGCCCATCTGTGTTCGGCCCGGGGCCTGGGCGATCCGGAGGAGTTTTTGTTTTCGCTACATGGGGTCCGCCCCCCCCATCTGGGTCACCAGAGCATCGGTCGCGGCGCCGCCGTCGGCTTGGTCGAGCGGGTGATACCGCAACTCGGTGCCGCCCTTGAGGGCAGCGGTCCGATCTTGCTCTGGCTGCTGGAGGGAAAGGTGCTTTCCAGCGCCGAGCTGGCTTCGTTGCTGGCCCTCACCCGCCGTGAACCACGGCTCAAGGTTGTGGTGGAAATGGGGGGCTCCCGCGCCCTGCGCTGGCGCCCCCTGGCCGAGCTGCTCTGAGCCAGGCCTCCAGGCTTGGCCCTCGACACGCCCCCTCAACCCTGCCCTCTGGCGGCTATCCGCCATCAGGGTCAGGCGGGCGGCCCCAGGGGGCAGGTTTAGAACAATTGCAGCGCAACCATCCCATCGGATCCTGTCGCCTTGCCCAGCCTCGCCGCCAGCGGCAACACCCCGGCGCCGTTCAGCCTTTACTGCCCAGCCCCGCCGGCCCAGCAGGGGGCAACCCAGAACGAAAACGCCGAGCTGGAAAAGCTCTTGGAGGTGCTGCCGGCGCCGGTGCGGCAGGCCCTGCAGCCGCCTGAATGCCGCGACCAACTGCTGGAGGTGGTGCTCGATTTGGGCCGGGTGCCGGAGGCCCGCTACCCCTCCAGGGCGGTGGCGCTGGCAACCGTGCCGATCGAACGGGCCGACCTGGCGGGAGTGCTGGAGCGTCTGGGCCCCTTCGGTGGGGACAACCGCGCCGGCATTGAGCGCACCCTGCATCGCATCAGCGCCCTGCGCAACCGGCGCGGCGAGGTGGTGGGCCTCACCTGCCGGGTGGGACGGGCCGTGTTCGGCACGGTGGCCATGGTGCGCGACCTGCTGGACAGCGGCGAATCCCTGCTGCTGATGGGCCCGCCCGGGGTTGGTAAAACCACAGCCCTGCGGGAGATCGCCCGGGTGCTGGCCGATGAACTGGGCCGGCGCGTGGTGGTGATCGACACCAGCAATGAGATCGCCGGTGATGGGGACATCCCCCATCCGGCCATCGGCCGGGCGCGGCGCATGCAGGTGGCCCAGCCTGAATTGCAGCATCAAGTGATGATCGAGGCCGTCGAAAACCACATGCCCGAGGTGATCGTCATCGATGAGATCGGCACTGCCGCCGAAGCGATGGCAGCTCGCACGATCGCCGAGCGAGGCGTGATGTTGGTGGCCACAGCCCATGGCAATGCCCTGGCCAATCTGATCAAAAACCCCACCCTCAGCGACCTCGTTGGCGGCATCGAGTCGGTCACGTTGGGCGATGAGGAGGCGCGCCGTCGCCGCACCCAGAAAACCGTGCTGGAACGGGCGGCGGAACCCACCTTCTCCCAGGCGGTGGAAATGCACAGCCGTCACCGCTGGCTGGTGCATCGGGATGTGGCCGCCACGGTGGACCAACTGCTGCGCGGCCAGCCCCCCCGTCCCCAGATCCGGGAGCTCCAGGCCGATGGCCAGTGGCGCTTGCAGGAGTCCGGCCCGGAAGCGCACGGGCCCAACGGCGCCAGCAGCTCCAGCGGCGAGATAGCACCCCCGCGCCGACCGGCCAGCCGCCGTCCCCTAGCCGCCGTACCCCTGCCCGATCCCACCGCCCAGGCCCCCCACCGCCGGGCGTTAGCCGAACCATTGCTGGAGCCAATGCTGGAGCCCTTGGCCGAGCCAAGGGCCGCTGCAGCCCCCACCGAGCCTGAGCCGCTGCTTGTCTACGGCCTGGGAATGGCCCCAGCCCGGTTGCAGGAAGTAATCCGCGCCCGCCAGCTACCGGTGCGGCTGGTTGCCGACGTGGAGCAGGCCGCGGTGGTGTTAAGCGTGCGGGGCCAACTGGGCCGGGACCCGGAGCTGCGACGCCGCGCCCAGGCGGCCGGTCGGCCGATCCTGGTGATCAAAAGCGATAGCACCCATTTGATCCAGCGGGCCCTGGAGCGCCTGCTGGCCCGCTCTGGCCGGGACGAGGCAACGGCCCAGGCAGGGGCCCAGCCAAGCGACGGCAGCGACGCAGCCGCCGGAGCCCCAGCCCGGGCCCTCGATGACGGCCACGCAGCCCTGGAGGAATGCCGCCTGGCCATCGAACGGGTGGTGCTGCCGGAGGGTCGCCCGGTCGAACTGCTGCCCCGCAGCGAGCGGGTGCGGCAGATGCAGGCAGAAATGGTGGGCCGTTATCGTCTGCGCTGCGCTGTCTTCGGCAAGGGAAGCCAGCAGCGACTGCGGGTGTTTCCTGCCTGAGCAGTAGGGCCCTGAGCAGCGGGGCGAGTTGACGAAGGACCGGCCGCTGTGGGTTACTGGCTTGGTACCGGTGCAAATCGGTGCCAAGAATCGCCGCCAGTTGTTCCCCAGTGAACAGCACACCGGAAGATTCTTTTGTTGGGCCGTCGCCAAGCGGTAAGGCAGCGGGTTTTGGTCCCGCCATTCCTAGGTTCGAATCCTAGCGGCCCAGTTTTGAAACCCCTGCTGTGGCCTTGGTTCCGGCACCGCTGCTCGTCTTTGATTTCGACGGCGTGCTGGTCGACGGCATGGAGGAGTACTGGTGGTCGTCCCGCCGCGCCGCCCTGGAGCTGCTGGGAGCCCCGCCGCCGCAGCCCCTGCCGGAGGCGGTGCCGCCGGCCTTCCGCCAACTTCGCCCCTTGATCCATAAGGGCTGGGAGATGGTGCTGGTGGCCGCCGAGCTGGGCCGCGCTACGCCCGCCGCTGTGCCAACCACCGCCGCAAGCTACGCCGGGCTGCTGGCAGGGGCCCTGGAGCGCTGGGGCTGGCAACCGGCCACGCTGCAGCGGGCCCTTGAGCAGGTGCGAGCCGATGCCATTGCCACCGATCGGGCCGCTTGGCTGGCCCGCCACCGCTTCTACCCGGGTGTGGTCGAGAGGCTGCATCGTTTCAGTCAGGAGGGTGTCCCCTGGCGGGTGCTGACCACCAAGGGGGCGGCCTTCAGTCGCGAGCTGCTGGAGGCCGCAGGTCTGCAGCCCTGCGGCCTCGATGGCCACGAACAGGGCCCCAAAACCGAGGTCCTGAAACGGCTGCTGGCCGAACCTGGAGCCGGAGGATCTCCCCTGTGGTTCATTGAGGATCGGCGGGTCACCCTGGCTGAGGTGCGCGCCTGCCCTGAGTTGGCAGCGGTGCGCTGCTGGCTGGCGGCCTGGGGCTATCTGGCCCCCGGCGATGACCAGGGGCTTGGCCCCCTGGGTATTGACTGGCTGGAGGCAAGCCAGTTCCTGGGGCCCCTGGAAACCTGGAGCTCGCCAGCCCCTGGCAGCGCCGCCCCCGGACGCTAGAGTACGGCCGTACTACGCGCGATTGGGACGCCAGCCCCGACTGGTGGCACTAACAAAGAGAAGGCCGCAGGATGGCGCCCACTTCGGGCACGTCTGGCCCCACAGCCCGTTCCCATCACCTATCCCCCCCCCATGCCTGTCGATTCCAAGGCCGCCGCCTCTGCCAGTTCCGGTAGCGCCTCGGCGGCTGACGTCCGCGCCGCCGCCGAGCGGGACAAGGCCCTAGGCCTGGTCCTCACCCAGATCGAGCGCAATTTCGGCAAAGGCTCGATCATGCGCCTGGGGGATGCCTCCCGCATGCGGGTCGAGACCTTTTCCACCGGGGCGCTCACCCTTGACCTGGCCTTGGGTGGTGGCTACCCCAAAGGACGGGTGGTGGAGGTCTATGGACCCGAAAGCTCCGGCAAGACCACCCTCACCCTGCATGCCATCGCCGAGGTCCAACGCCGCGGTGGCGTGGCGGCCTTCGTCGATGCCGAGCATGCCCTTGACCCGGTCTATGCGGCAGCCCTGGGGGTGGACATCGAGAATCTGCTGGTGTCCCAACCCGACACCGGTGAGATGGCCCTGGAAATCGTCGACCAATTGGTGCGCTCCGCTGCGGTCGACATCGTTGTGATCGACTCGGTGGCCGCCCTGACGCCCCGGGCCGAAATCGAGGGTGAGATGGGGGACCTGGCTGTGGGCAGCCAGGCGCGGCTGATGAGCCAGGCGATGCGCAAGATCACCGGCAACATCGGCAAATCGGGTTGCACGGTCATTTTCCTGAACCAGCTGCGCCAGAAAATCGGCGTGACCTACGGCAACCCCGAGACCACCACCGGGGGCAACGCCCTCAAGTTTTATGCCTCAGTGCGGCTGGATATCCGCCGCATCCAAACCCTGAAACGGGGCACCGAGGAATACGGCATCCGGGCGAAGGTCAAGGTCGCCAAAAACAAGGTGGCGCCACCCTTTCGCATCGCCGAATTCGACATCCTCTTTGGTCGGGGCATCAGCACCGTGGGCTGCCTGCTCGACCTCGCCGAAGAAACCGGGGTGGTGACCCGCAAGGGCGCCTGGTACAGCTACGAGGGTGACAACATCGGCCAGGGCCGCGACAACACAATCGCTTGGCTCGAACAAAATCCCGGCCCCAAGGACACCATCGAAGTCCAGACCCGGCGCCGCCTCACGGAGGGTCAGGAGGTCAGCGCCAATTCAATGAAGCCCCTGGCGGCGGCCGCCAAGTTGGCCGCCAGTTCCGCCGACAAGGACGCCTTGGAGGAGGAGGGCGACGAAACCCTGGTCCTCAGCGACATGCCCGAAGACTGAGGCCCGAGGCGAGAGTCCCGAGGCCTAAGACCAGAGGCTAAACACCCAAGTCCTGAGGCCCGAGGCCTGAGGCAAAAGCCCAAGTAGCTGATGGCCCAACACCCTTCAGGATGGTGGGCCAATCCTTTAGGCCGCGTCCGCCAGGGGCAGACCAGCGACCAGGGTGCCTGCCTGCAAGATGCGGGCCACCCGATGCAGCTCCTGAATGGCATCGGCGCCCTCAAGCTTGACGAGCTCATGGCCGTCGCGGGACTCCACCCAGCTGATGCCGAAGTTGGAGACCAGGAAACGCACCAGGTGGCCATCGCCAAGGTCGGCCACAAAGGAGGCCCCTTGGCCATCAAAGTCATCGCGACACACATAACAAGTGGCCGCCAGCCCTTGCTGACGCATGGATTCGGCCAGGGCCTGGAGGCTCAAGACGAGATCCTGAATCAGGGCTCGGTACTGCTCAGCAAGGCGGGGAAACATGGGCCCCAGGGGGGAGACTTGAGAATCCTAAGGTTTTCTTCCGTTTTCAGGGGCTGCAGATGGGCATTCCGCCCACCCATGGCCTGCTAGGGATTCAGCCATCGGAGAGGTGCCACCAGCCGGCGGCCGGCCCGATGAACCGCACCGTCAGCCAGAACAGCACCAGGGCCGAAATGCCAATCCAGGCGCCACGGGTGGTGAGCGATACAAACCGATCGGCCTGATTGCGACTCAGGGGCAGCCAGGGCAGCAAACGGGGTGAATCGTCGCCCTTAGCGTCGCCCTTGGTGGTGGACTTGGTGGTGGGCTTGGGTTGGCGGGGTGGCAACCCCTGGCTGGCGCGACGCTTGGCTTCCCCCATCCAGGCAGGCAACAACTGGCATGAGCCTAGGGACGCTCCCCCCAGCGCGCTCAGCCAGGCAACAAACGGGTGAGGGGCTCCCAGGGCTCGAGGGCGGTCAACACCTGGCGGCCCCAGCCGCGGCAACGGGGCCGGCCATCCAGCACCGCCAGCCTGCCGCCGCCGCGCCTGAGGCCCGCCAGCCCGCGCTGCATCAGGTTGAGGGCTTCGGGCAGCAGCAGTTCGCGGAACCAATCCTGGCCCTGGCGCCGCAGCTGGGCGACCCGGGCTGCCGTGAGCGGATCTTCCAGGCTGGCGATCGGCAGCAGGGCCACCACCACCTGGGCGGGCAGTGGCAGGCGGGATTGGTTTTGCAGCCACCAACTCCAGCGGCAGCAGACCACGCCATTGCTTTCGGGGGCGGTGCCCTCGTGGCAAACGCGCCGGCCAAATTCAGCCGCCAGGGCACTGGTCAACCCCAGCCGCAGGGCCTGGTCATCAAGGAGCACCACCGTCAGTCCGGCCTGGCCCAGCACCAGGCGGCGGCTGTGATCCAGCAGGTGCTCGGCGTAGTGGGGGCTGTTGGGCAGGGGCTGGCGCAGGGGCAGATAGAGGGGCAGGGGGTCGGCCAAGGTCGGATCGGCCAGATCAACGACCACCTGGGGATCGAGGCCGAGGCTGGCCGCCGAAACCCCGCCACTGCGCTCACTGGTGAGTTCGCCGACCAAAACGCCACCGCGGCCCTGAAGCAGGCCCAGCAGCTCGCGCAGGGGCTGGAGGGGCTGGCGGTGCAACTGCCACTGCAGCAGGGCCGGTTCGACCACGGCCCAGCCACACCAATGGGGATCGCCAGCGGCCAGCCAGGCGGGCCAGGGATCGGGGGGGGACGCCAACAGGGGCAGCAGATGGCGCAGGGGAGCCTCTTCTTCCGGCGCCAGGGCCACCACCTGACGGGCTGGGGCAAGGGGATGGCGGGGCTGGGCCAGGAGGCGGCGACTGAGGCGCTCGTGCAACGCCAGCAGGCTGGCTTCGGCGGCGGGCTGGGCCCGGATCAGCCGGTCCCAGTCGCTGGGCTCCAGCACCACCGCCATCGCCTGGCGCAAGCGCGGCTCCAGCATCTCCAGCTCCGGGATCACCAACTGGCGATCGGCCAATGCCGCGCTGCTCCAGACGCTGAGCAACTCCTGGGGATTGAGCAGCCAGAGGCAATGGGGCGGCGGGGCCGTGGGGCCCTCCCAACAGGGCAGGTCCAGACCCGCATCCCGCAGCCGGGGCCACTCCACCTGCAACAGGCGCCGGCGGCGCGCGTCGCTGACCACCAGGGCCAGGGGGGTTTCGCTGAGGGCCAGGGGCACCAGCAGGCTGATCCACCAACTGGGATCGGTGCCCGGGGAAAGGCGCAGCAGGGTTTGATCGCCACGGCGCAAGCTGCGGGCCACCAGGCGACTGAGGCTGAGGTGGTGGGGCCAGCGCTCAGCCCCCTCCCGCCGCAGCAGGGCCTTGAGGTGGTGGTGGGCGCTGGCTTCCAACATCGATGGATCGTAGGAAGGTGCTGATATCGGCACGGCAGCGTTGATGACAGCATTGGGTCGCTCCCAGCCGGTGGGAATCGTGGGCCTGGGCCTGATCGGCGGCTGCCTGGGCCTGGACCTGATCGACGCCGGGGCAGAGGTGCGCGCCCTGGTGCATCGCCCCGCCACTGCCGAACGGGCGCGGCAACGGGGCCTGGCCACCAGGGTGGATACGGATCCGGCGGTGCTGGCGGACTGCGGCCTGGTGATCTTGGCCCTGCCCCTCGATCGCCTGCTGGACCCCGATCCGGCCCTGTTGGCGGCCCTGCCCGCTGATGCGGTGGTGACAGATGTGGGCTCGGTGAAGCAACCCGTCCTGGCGGCCTGGGGACCGCGATTGCGGCATTTTGTCGCCAGCCATCCGATGGCCGGCACCAGCCGCTCGGGGGTGGAGGCGGGCGAGACGGGATTGTTTCGAGGGCGCCCCTGGGTGGCGACACCCGACGCCGACACCGACCCGGAAGCCCTAGAGGCGGTGCGCCAGCTAGCGACGACGGTGGGAGCCCGCTGGCTCTGCTGTGATGCCGCATCCCACGACCGGGCCGTGGCGCTGATTTCGCACCTGCCGGTGTTGGTGGGGGCAGCGTTGCTGCAGACCGCTGACGGGGGAGGGCAGGCCAGCGGCCTAGAGAACCTGGTGCGAGATTTGGCTTCTAGTGGTTTTGCTGATACGACTCGAGTTGGAGGGGGCAATCCGGAACTGGGGACATTGATGGCGCGCTGCAATCGATCTGAATTGCTGGCGGCGCTGGGGCGCTATCGGGAGGCAATTGCTGGGCTGGAGAGGTTGGTGGAGCTGGAGGATTGGCAGGGGTTGGAGGGGGTGCTTAGCGAGTGTGGGGAGCTGCGGGGGGAGTTTCTGTGTTGAGCTCAGCGGCTTCCGCGGCATGAACGATTCTGCTTAAGAAATAGGGGGCACCCAGTTCTCCAAGCGCAGGCCAGGCACCTGGGCAAATTCGCGGGTGTTGTTAGTGACTAGCGTTGCCTGCTGGCTGAGGGCGTGGGCGGCGATCATGGTGTCGAGCGAACCAATCGGGGTGCCGCGGCGCTCAAGATCAGCCCGGAGATCGCCATAGGCCCAGAAGGCCGGCTCATCAAACGGAAGGATCGCCAAGGGGGCGAGAAACATCTCCAACGCCTGGCGGTTGCGGGCCGAGCCGCTCTTGGCCACACCAAAGGCCAGCTCGGCGGCCACCACGCTGCAAAGACCGATCTCGCCCATCCTGTACCGCTTGAAGCGCTGCAAAACCGCAGCTGGCTTGGCATTAACGATGTAGATGCAGATGTTGGTGTCGAGCAGAATCATGGATCAATCGCATCGCGCATCTGCGGCTCGGGCTGGTCACGGCTGAGCACAAATCCCGGCTCGAAGGCCTCCAGGCCGGCCTCCAGCATCTGCCAGGGATCGTCGATCGGCAACAGCAGGACACCATTGCCGAAATGCTTGACCGCCACCTCGTTGCCAGGGAAGCGGTATTGCTTCGGTAGGCGCACCGCCTGACTGCGTCCGGAAAGAAACAGCTTGGCGGTATCCATGGGCGTGCTGCATGACGGTCATCACCAATGATAGCTACTAGATGGGGTCCGGCGCCTAGTGGGGCAAGGATCAGTGTTTGCATGGGTTACCAGGGCCGGGGTAACAGGGCCGGCACCAGTTGTCGCACTTTGGGCAGCGAACCGGCTGCCACTGCCTACGATGGATCCATGGCATTTGTTCGGATCAGCCACGATCCCGCCGTGATGGGCGGTAAGCCTTGCATCCGCGAGCGGATTCTGCAGGCCTACCCGCAACTGGAAGCTGCCGATATTGATGAAGCCCTGGCCTATGCCGCCTGGCGCCTGGAAGAACGGGTTGTTAGTGGGCGGAGGCTGGGAATACTGATGGCATGACACAAGTTCCCGCTCCATCCCCTCAGAGGCCCAAGCTGCTGGAAAGTTTCCGAGACGAACTGAGGGTGCGGCGCTACACACCCCGAACCGGCAAAACCTAAGAAAGCTGGATTCGTCGCTTAATTCGATTTCATCACTTGCGCCATCCCAGGGAAATGGGCACAGCTGAAATCCACCAAGTCCTCACCCATCTGGCGGTGGTGGAGCAAGTAAGTGCGTCAACTCAAAATCAGGCGCTTTCAGCCCTGCTATTCTTATATCGATATGTGCTGAAGTCAGAGGTTGGAAACCTGGAGGGCCTTGTGCGAGCACATCGCCCTAAGAAGCTGCCTATGGTCCTTACACCGGGAGAGGTCCGTAGCGTGGTGAACCAGCTTGAAGGGGTCAATGCCCTGGTGGTTCGGTTGATCTATGGCACTGGATTAAGGATTGAGGAAGCCATGATGTTGAGGGTCAAGGAT
>JBKDVK010000009.1:0-3210 GCA_046338875.1 Cyanobacteriota bacterium
CGACGGGGCCCTGATGGCCTATGGCCTGCGCAACCTGGTGGATCCGGCCCTGGGGTTGGCTGAGTTGCGAAGGGTGTTACGCGCTGGCGGACGGGCCGCCGTGCTCGATTTCAACCGCCCCAACCCCGAAGGCGGGCCATCCCAGGTGTGGGCGGCCCAGTTTCAACACTTTTATCTCAACCGTGTTGTTGTGCCAATGGCCAGCCTGGTGGACCTCAAGGACCACTACGCCTATCTGGAAACCAGCCTGGCCCGCTTTCCCACCGCCCAGGAGCAGATGGAGCTAGCTCGACAGGCAGGGTTCGCCGCAGTGGGATACAGGCCCCTGGCGGCAGGACTGATGGGGTTCCTGACCCTGGTGGCTTGAGCGCCGGTATTCGCGATCACCGGCGCCTGGCGATGGCCCCTGGGGGGTGCTTTTGTGGGTGGGCCAGCCAGTCTTGACCATGGGCGTTCCCCTGTTTGACTTCGCCGCCAATGTCGGCAAAAAAATCTTCAATCGTGGAGAAGATTCGATCACCATTGCCCAAAAACTCCAGAAACACATCGATGCACATAATCCTGGCATCAGCGATCTCAATGTGGTTTTCGACGGCGACACCGCCACCATCACCGGCACGGCCCAAGATGCTGCGGCCTATGAAAAGGCGGTGTTGATAGCGGGCAATGTAGAAGGCGTAGCCAAAGTCGAGGCCGCTGGTCTTGGGGCTCCTGGAGATTCGACTTTCGTACTGGTGAAAGAAGGTGACACCCTCTGGGGAATTGCCGAACGGGAATTGGGCAATGGATCCCGTTACAACGAAATCTTCGCAGCCAACCGGGAAGTTATTGAGAACCCTGACCTCATTTATCCCGGTCAGAAAATACGGATTCCCAAGGGTTGATTAAAGCGGCATGATGGGCTTTCCCAGGCTTTGGCCTGGGAAGCTTCACTCGCCAGCGATCTCAACCATGGCTGACCAAGCCAGCCCCTCTTGTGCTGCTCTAGGGGCCTTTAGTGAGCGCCTTTCTTGGTCGCGCTTTGCCCTTTTGAGCGCCATAGCCGCCTACGCCCTTGGGGCCCCCCTAGCCATGGCTGGCCTCGGGGCCGAGCCCCCCTCCGACCGGGGTACCGCCCTGGCACCGATCACCCTGGCCGAACAGCCGACGGCCGAGCGACCCAGCCCTGAGCAACCCAGCCCTGAGCAGAAAGAAGCGACTCGATCCTTAGGTCAAGAAGAAGCATCATTAGCCCAACAGCTGGCCAATCCCGTAGCGGCTTTAGTCAGCATTCCTTTTCAATGGAACTGGGACGATCGCATCGGCGCCAGGGAAGACATCAATCGCCTGACGCTCAACATCCAGCCGGTGGTGCCAATCAACCTCAGCAAAGATTGGAATCTGATCTCCCGCACGATCCTGCCAGTAATCCATCAAAGCGATGCCAATAGCACTATCAATCAGGGCCGTTTTGACAACGGCGTTGACTTTGGAGACTCAGTGCAGAGTATTTTTCTATCCCCTAGCCGCCCGGGCCCATGGGGCCTGATCTGGGGGCTCGGTCCGGTGGCCATGCTGCCCACCGGCACCAACACCTTCACCACCGCCAATCAATGGGCGCTCGGACCCACAGGGGTGGTCCTCAAACAGAGCGGACCCTGGACCGTCGGCGTGCTGGCCAACCACCTGTGGTCGGTGCAGAACCGGGGCCGTCTGGCAGACGTGAACAACAGTTTTGTGCAGCCGTTCATCAGCTACACCACCCCTAATGCCTGGACCGCCACCCTGCAGACCGAAACCAGCTACGACTGGCAGGGCGAGCAGTGGGCAGTGCCCGTCAATTTTGTGGTGACCAAGATCCTCAAGCTGGGGGATCAACTGGTCAGCGTTGGCGCTGGGGTGCGCTATTGGGCGGAGGGACCGCAGCAAGGGCCCCACGGCTGGGCTGGTCGGGTCGTGTTCACGCTTTTATTGCCCAAAAAATCCTGAGGTTGATCTGGCGCTTCACGCAGGATTTGGGCCACAAACTGGCCTGGTGCGCAGTGTTTCGCTGACGGACTTTGGGCTTAGGCAAAATTGTTGCCATTTCGCTTGCCGCCTCTCCCGCCCGTGACCCTGTCGCCCCCCCGGCCGCACTTCAAGACCCTCAGCCTAGTCCTTGCCATCGCCACCGCCTTGGGAGCTGGCGCAGGGGCCGGGGTAGCTACAGCCCAGGCCGCTGAATTGACCCCAGTTGCCCCAACTCGTGGCGGCATCAGCACGGTGAACACCCGCCTTGGCCCCTTAACGCTGGAGAACGGCTACCCGACAAAAGCCACCTCAGCCAAGCTCTATGACGAGCTTGATTTCCAGCGGGCCACCCAGGCCTACATCTGGGCCTTGCCGGCCATTGGCTTCAAAGCCCTCTATGACGCCCAGCGCCGCAGCCTGGGCACCGCCAACGGCGAGGTGTTGCTTTATCAGAACCTCAAGGACAAGGCGGGCATGTTGACCCCCAACATCACGACGTTGTACGCCTTCAGTTTCTGGGACCTGGCCAGCCAGGGGCCCCTGGTGGTGGAAGTGCCCGCCGGCTTGACTGCCGGCGGCGTGATGGACATCTGGCAACAACCGATCACCGACATGGGCCAGACGGGTCCGGACAAGGGCCTGGGGGGCAAGTACCTGATCCTGCCCCCCGGCAGCCCCGCCCTGGAGGCCCCCGGCTACCGGATCGTGCGCTCCCCCAGCAACCAGGTCTGGTTTGGCACCAGGGGCCTGTCGCCGGACAAGGCAGCGGCCGAGGCCACGGTGCGCCAGCACCGCCTTTACGGCTGGATCCAGCGGGCCAATCCTCCCGCCACGACCTATCGGTCCGTGGGCGGGCGCCCGTGGCAGTCAGCCCAGCCCGCCAACCTGGACTACTGGCGCATGCTGAGCGAGCTTTATGCCAACGAACCCGTTGCCCCAAGGGATCGCATGATGTTCGCGATGCTGGCGCCCCTGGGCCTGGTGCCCGGGCAACCTTTCAAGCCCGATGCCCGCCAGAGCCGCATCCTGGCGGACGCAGCCCAGGTAGGCGAACTGATGGCCCGCACGGTGGCCTTTGATAAACGCACCCCCGGAGTCACGGTTTACCCCGGCAAACACTGGGACTATGCCCAGCGCTTTGAGCTGGATCAGGAAAGCCCGGACCGCAAACGCGTCCAATTGGATGAGCGCAGCTCCTGGTTCTATGAGGCCATCGGCATG
>JBKDVK010000010.1:0-3630 GCA_046338875.1 Cyanobacteriota bacterium
AGCATTGGCTGCTGGAATTTTCTCAGGGCAGGCCATTGGCCCTGGCGAATCATCTGGCCAGTCTATCTATTGGCAATTCCGGCATCATTCCTTGGCGGCTGGCTCAATCTGCCCGGGATATGGTTTCAGCGCTTGCTTGGAATCGTGCTGGTTTTTTCGGCTTGGCGATTGGGCACTGTGAGCAAGGATCCTGCAAGCCTGCTTCAACCCAGGGGTTCGGTTCTGGTGATCAGCGGAGGCATCCTCGGTCTATTGGCTGGCCTTACCGGCACAGGTGGAGGTGTTTTCCTGACGCCACTGCTTCTATTGGCCAAATGGTGCGACACCCGCCAGGCTGCCGCGACATCAATCCTGTTCATTCTGATCAACTCCGTGGCTGGTCTGGCAGGCCTTGCGCTGGCTCAGCCAGCTGCGCTCACAGCTGTTCTGAACAGGTCGCTACTGGGATGGATCGCGGCGGTCCTGATTGGCGGCAGCTTGGGCTCAAGATTGGGCAGTCGTCATTGGCCCGTGGCCTGGATCCGGCGGATTCTTGCCCTCGTGTTAGTACTGGCTGCGCTGAAACTGCTTGGTTTGCAGCGTTGAATGCCTTCTGATTCAAAGCCTCAAAAGGCGATCGCCCATGCGCTTTCTGCTTGAGCCCCTGCTGGCGGCCGACGAGCTGCGGGAGCTGGTCAGCGTCCTGCAAGACCCCGCCGCCCCCTGGATCGATGGAGCCAGCACCGCCGGCTGGCATGCCCGCGATCTCAAGCGCAACCACCAGCTCGATGGGGCCTCGCCGCTGCATCAACAGCTCTCGGCACGGCTTGAGGCGGTGCTGACGGCCCAACCACTGTTGCAGGCGGCCGCTTTTCCGCGCCGGATCCACGGTCTGCTGTTCAGCCGCAGCGGCGCCGGAGAGGGCTATGGCCGCCATGTCGACAACGCCTGGATGGGCGGTGGCCGCAGCGATCTCTCATTCAGCTTGTTTCTGAGCGAACCCGAGGCCTACGCAGGCGGCGCCCTGGTGCTGGAGGCGCCTGGTGGCGAGGAGAGTTTCCGCCTGCCGGCGGGCCATGCCCTGGTCTATCCCTCGACCCTGCTGCATCGGGTTGAGCCGGTGACGGCTGGTGAGCGGCTGGTGGCGGTGGGCTGGATCGAAAGCCGCATCCGCCACGCCGATCAGCGCGAGCTTCTGTTCGAGCTCGATACCGCCCGTCGCACCCTGTTCGCGCGTCACGGCAAGGATGAGATCTTTGATCTGGTCAGCCGCAGCTACAGCAACCTGCTGCGCCGCTGGGACAGTTGAGCGCCGGCGGCTGGGGCGGCCCTTGCCCAGGACGCCCCCACCTGAACCGGCTCGATCAGCCCTCGCCGCCTTCGCCACCCTCACCGCCTTCCCCATCTTCGCCGCCTTTGCCATCCTGGCCGCCTTTGCCATCCCTGCGGCCTTTGCCATCCTCGCCGCCTTCCCCACCCTCACCGCCTTCCCCATCCTCACTGCCCTTCTTGCTGGAAGGGCTGGGGCTGGAGGGCTGCGTCATCGCCGGACGCTCCTTGTCCCCGCCCTGTTCACCGTCTTCCTGGCTTTTTGAGCAGGCGACCGTGCCACCGGCGAGGGCAACGGTGGCGAGAAACAGGGCAACGCTGTTACGAGACATCTTGGGGATCAGAGCAAGCAGGGAGATTCTCGGAATGCAAAGCAGCTGCTGAAGCCAGGAGGTCACTATCTGCTGTGACAAATGTCACTTTATTGATCAGATCTGCTGGTGTCAGGCGCTGTGATTTTTGCACCTGCAACCCAGCAGCGGAGGCGCTAGATAGCATCGACCGAACCGCCAAGGCCATGAAGGAACTCACCCGAGCAATCAATGACCACCTGGCGGCGGAGTTCCAGGCCAGCCACACCTACCTGGCGATGTCGATCTGGCTGCGGGAGAGGGATCTGGCCGGCTTCTCCACCTACGTGCTGGAGAAAAGCAACGAGGAGCGAGTGCACGCGGCTCGGATGATCGCCTACCTGGTGGATAGCGACGAGCAGGTGGAGCTGCCCACCGTGGAGGCCCCGGAACGGCAGTGGCCCTCGGTGCAACAGCTGTTCGATGCCGTCTACGAGCTGGAGAAGGGCGTTACCGCCTCGATCAACCGCCTCTACGGCATCGCCGAGCAGCAGGGGGAACGCAGCGCCACGGCGATGCTCGACTGGTTCGTGGCCGAGCAGCTGCAAGAGGAGGCTGAGGCCCGTTTCGTCTGCAAGCGGCTGCGGCTAGCGGGCGACAACAGTGCTGCACTGCTGCTGCTCGATCAGCAGTTTCTGGAGGGCACGGCCCTCAGCCACGTCAAGGGGGGCCTTGGCGGCACTGCAGGAACAAGCGCCGCCTGAGCAGGCGAGGACAGGGCTCCGCGGCCCATCTCAATCCCGGCCGCAATGGCATTTGCCGCCTTTCCACTTCGAGCATTTCTTCTCCCGGCAACCCTTCTTCTTGTCCTGCTGGACAAGCCCACGCCGGGGCTGCTGCTGGTCTTGAGGACCGATGGGCTGGGCCATGGAGAAGCCGATTCCTTGCTGTTGAGAATCGTTCGCAGCTTATCGGACCAGCCGTAGCGCTGAGCGGGGCAAAAGCGCCGCGCACATTCAACTGTGACTTTTCTCACATGCCTCCCAGCGGCACCAATGGCCAGGGCACGGCCGAGCTGGAGCTTCATGGCCCTTCAGGCTCGGTTCCCGGATGGCTGAGGTGGGGCCTGGTTGGTGGCGCTGCCGGGCTGGCCGTGCCAGGTGCCTGAGGGGATTCGAGGGCTGATTCCAGCTGCAGGGTGCTCTTGCGAATGTCGAATGACTCCAGCCGTTGGCTGGCCAGGGCCAGGAGCTGATCACGGCTGAGCCCCTCGCGCTGCAGACGATCGTCATCAATCACCACATGGGCGGTAAGGGCTATGCGGGAAGTGCTCAGCCCCCAGACATGCAGCTCCTCCACCTCAAGCACCGCGGGCAATGAGGCCAGGGCCTGCTCGACCTGGATCAGATCAACATGGCGCGGAGCAGCGTCGAGGTTGAGAGCCAGGGCCTCACGCAACAGACCCAGGGCGCTCCAGATCACCGCGGCTCCCACGCCGATAGCGGTAAGAGCATCGAGCCACAGCCAGCCGGTGGCACCAACCACCAGGGCGCTGACGAGTACTGCCACCGAGACCGCGGCATCGGTGAGCAGGTGCAACACCGCCGCCCTCTGGTTGAGGTCGTGATGGTGGTCGTGGCCAAACAACCGGGCCGAGAGCAGATTAACGACGATGCCGGCGGCCGCCGCCCAGGCCACCGGGCCGGCGATCAGCGGCACGGGATCGAACAGGCGCTGGATCGCCTCCACCACCACGACTGTCCCGGCCGCGAAGATCAGCAGGCCATTGATCAGCGACGCCATCTGGGTGCTGCGGCCGAAGCCGTAGGTGAAGCGCCCCCGGGCCGGCCGGCGGCTGAGCTGATTAGCCCCCCAGCCCAGGACCAGGCCGACCACATCGCCAAGGTTGTGGAGGGCATCGCCAATCAGGGCCAGGGAGCCAAAGGCAAAGCCCACCACCAGCTGCAGGGCGGTGAGAACGCTGTTGAGGACGATGCTCCAGCGAAAGGCACTGGCCGCCCGGCTGTGGGAA
>JBKDVK010000011.1:0-4450 GCA_046338875.1 Cyanobacteriota bacterium
TCCCGCCGCAGCTTCAGCAGCTCCACCACCGCGTTCCACTCCGGCTGGTGCAACGTCAACCCATCGGCTCCATGCCGCCGCGTGATCATCAGGCTGTGCCCAGGCGTCACCGGATCGGCATCGGCGATGCACAGCTTCCAATGCGTTCTCCAGCAGCACCCGGACGCTGCCCTCCAGCCCGCAGAACACACAGCCCACCTCCCATCGCTTGGCGGCGTTGCAGCGGAAGCAGTGGGACTGCAGGTTGCTGAGGTCGTCAGAGCCACCCTGGTTTTTGAGGGTGATGTGGTCCACCTCCAGTGCCCTTTGGTGCGGGGTTTGCCAAGCAACAGCCATCCCCGCAGCATTCGCAGCGGCCCTTGGCCCGGGTGAGCATCCGGACTTTGATCGAGCCTCTGATCGGGGTGCGGTGGCGGCTCCTGTGGGCGAACACCTCCTCGCCGCGCTGCATTCGGAAACCGTCAAGGCGTTGGCGGCACAGTTCCAGCAGCTGGTCGCGCGCTCTGCGTCGCTCAGTTCCTCCCCGCCCACCAGGTCGTAGGTGACCCGCTCGTAGCGGGTGATGCCGTTGAAGGTGAACCTTGCCCACCTTCCGCTTGACGCGTTCGGGTAGACCTAGATCTGAGTCACGTCCTTCCCCAGGATCCGGCGGGCCACGTCCTGCGCGGGGGCGGGGGCTGTGACAGGGGGTGGCACTTGTGCGGGAGAACTGTCCTGTGAAGTTGCCTACGATGGAATGCGTTTCAGGTGTGATGGCGGGCATGAACCTGCAGGCTCCTCCAAGCCTTGCTGAGCTAAGGCGCCTGGCGCCGGTTCTTCATCGCCTCACCCGGTCCCATGGCGGCGAGGGGTTGAGGGTGTTTGGCTCCGTGGCCCGCGGCGTCGCCGAGGCAGACAGCGACCTCGACCTACTCGTGGACTTTCCTGGTAGTCCGAGCTTTGAGCAGTTCATGGATCTCAAGCTGGCGCTAGAGGATCTTCTTAACGTCCGAGTCGACCTCGTGACGCGCAAGGGCCTGCGCGCTGAACTTCGCGATCGCATTGAACAAGAGGCTCTGCCCCTTGCCTGAGTCGAGCGGCTCACGCAACTGGAGCCTGTTCCTCAGGGACATGCTGCAGTGTTGCGCCAAGGTGATGCGCTACACCCATGGCCTTAGCCAAGATCAGTTCTTTAGCAATGAGCTGGTTTACGACGCTGTTCTTCGCAATCTTGAGCTACTCGGAGAAGCAGAAAAGCAGGTACCAATAGAGGTTCAACAGCGTCATCCAATCGTCCCCTGGCGAAGAATTGCTGGTCTGCGTGATGTTCTTGCCCACGCCTATTTCGGCCTCGAGGAGGACACGATCTGGCAAACCATAGGCCACAGCATCCCTGCCCTCGCTGAGCAGCTCGATGCTGTGGCCTCCATGGAGCTCCCTGATCAGAAATGACTACGAGAACGGCGTGCGGAGGCTGCTGCGGTGCCCTAAGCCGCAGGTTTCGGTATGAGCAAACAGCCCACCTCCTCGCCGAGCTGCTCTCGGAAAGCGTCAAGGCGTTGGCGGCACAGCTCCAGCAGCTGGTCGCGCTCGGCGTCGCTCAGCTCTAGTGCTTCGCAGAAGCCTTCGGCTACGCCGCCCACCAGGTCATCAGCGCCCTGGTCGTAGCGGGTGATGCCGTTGCCGCTGAGAACCTTGGCCACCATCCGCTTGACGCGATCGGTGTAGTCATCGATCTGGATCACGTCTTCCCCCAGGAGCACCATGAGCATCAGGGGTTGGTCAATGTGGCTCATGCGCATGCGCTTATCGATGTACTCGCGCAGGCGCTCGTAGGTGGCGGTGGGGGTTGGGGGCATGGGTGGATCTTGGCGCTGTGGGGGCCGGTGCTGGGGCGGGGTGTGACAGGGGGTGGCACTTGTAGGGCAGAGGCCCCGGAGAACACCCTGACCCACGAATGCTCCCCCATGCAGACCAAGCGCTTGTTGACGAAGCCAAGATCTGCGACTACCTGCTCTCTGACACGCATCCAGTCGGTCGCTTTAAGGCCAGGGTATTTCGTTCACTCGGCTATACCGTTGAATCCTGGAGGCGACTTCGTGATGATCTGCTCCACCATGGACAGACTGGGACGGTCCAGCGGATTGAAACGAGCGCCTATGGGATGAAAGTTGTAATCAGTGCTACTTTGAAAGGCCCCAATGGAGCTTTCAGGCCATTCAGAACGGTCTGGCTTATCCAGGATCAGTCCACACAGCCAAGGCTCGTCACCGCATTTCCGGAGTAAGTCATGTTCGTCTTGCACCAGACAGTCGCTCTCACCCACGACATACCTGATGCTGGTCTCCAGTTGGGGGATCTCGGTGCAGTCGTCGCTATTCACGATCCTGCAAATGTCGAGGTTGAGTTTGTCGCTGCATCTGGACGCACCCAATCTCTGTTGACGCTTTCAAGCAGCAGCCTCCGAGCGATTGGTGATCAGGATCTCATCGCGGTTCGTTCTCTGGCCGCTGCCAAGCATTGAGTTACGGACGTGCTCGGCGGGCCCAAGCATCCGCTCGGCGATGGGCTCTCAATGCGGTGGGCTTGCCCACGCCTCCCATCGCTTGCCGGCATTGCAGCGGAAGCAGAGGGCCTGCAGATTGTTGAGGTCGTCAGAGCCGCCCTGGTTCCTGGGCACGATGTGGTCCTCATTCGCAGCGGCCCTTGGCCCGGGTGAGCACCCGGTATTGGATCGAGCCGCGTACGGGCCGGCTTGCTGGGGCGGGGGGTGTGACAGGGGGTGGCACTTGCTCGTTGAGCATCCCTCTCCCGCTGGCTATGACGATCCAGGTTTGCTGGCCCCAAGGGCAGCTCGGCACCTGCCACGCGGCATGGTGATCCGCTTTGATCCCCGCAAGCGCCTCAGCACCCTCGAGCAGCGAGGCCTGGACTTTCTCGATGCGGAGAGCGTCTTTGCGGGCCCCACGATTGAAATCCCCGATCGCAGAAGAGACTATGGTGAGTTGAGGACGATTTGTTTCGGGGTCCTTCTTAGCCGCGCCGTGATTGTTGTCTACACGGAGCGCAACGGCATCAGGCACATTATCTCCATGCGAAAGGCAAATGAACGAGAACAACGTCGTTTTCTCCCCCACCTCTGCTGAAGGCGAAATCCACTCTGATCTTCAGCGCATCGATTCTCATAGCATCCAACCCGAGGAATATGAAGAGATCCCAGAGCTCACTGAAGCTGATTTCGCGGCGGCTGTGATCAAGCGCCCTGGCCAGCCGGATCAGCCTTTTCTGGCAAAACCACCCCAAGCAACTTGACCCTATCGAGGCGCCAGCGGCACAGCTACGCCGCCCACCAATCCGTCGGCACCCTGGTCGTAGCGGGTGATGCCGTTGCCGGTGAGCCTTGCCCACCATCCACTTGACGCGTTCGGTGTAGTCATCGATCTGGGTCACGTCTTCCCCCAGGATCCGGCGGGCTACGTCCTGCGCGGGGGCCGGGCTGCGGCGGCCGAGGAGCTCCATGAGCTTCAGGGGCTGGTAGATGTGGCTCACGCGCATGCGCTTGGCGATGTAGTCGCGCAGGCGCTCGTAGGTGGGGGAGGGGCCCTGCCGCGATGCCATGCCCTCCTTCAAGCCCTCAGCCAAGCCTTACGGGGCGCCTCCTCACCATTTCCGTTTGTCGGTTGTACTAACATCGCTGAGTTGCTCAAGTATGGGAGGGTTCGCCGTGGCTGCCATCGGAGCTTCGTCTCCTGCGCGCTCAGCCCGGCTCCACCCGATTCACTAGATCGAGGGCATCGGCCGGCAATTGCTTAAGGTGTATCGAGCCAATTGGTAAGGGTCATCAGCGCTCGCGGTCGGCGCGGATCAGCTCTGCCGGCGCCAGATCCCCACTCAGGGCCGTGCCAAGGGGGCCTCATCGGGCGATGCGATCAAGCACCTGGTGGCGGCGTTCACGGGGATCGCCGCCGGCAATGACTGCTAGATCAGCCAATGCCTGCTGGCTGACGCTGCGCTTGTGGGCCTGGGCACGGTGCTGCAGCAGCCGGTGGAGCGGTTCGGGCAGGTCGCGGATCTGCAGGGATGGCATGGGCTGCATCCACGACTTTGATTTTACCCGTTCTGCATGTGTTATGCCTGCAGATTGCTGATGTCGCTGGTTAGCGCTGTGGCTGTCGATCCTCAGCCCAGATCGTTGATCAGCACGATGCGGTAGCGGGCTTTGCCAGAGCGGAGGTGATCCAGGGCTTCATTCACCTTCGACATGGGGAAGAACTCCGTGGTGGGCGCGATGCCATGGCGGCAGCTGAAGTGCAGCATTTTTGCGGTGGTCGATGGGCTGCCGAGGGGCGAGCCGGAGAGGCTTTTCTGCCCGAGAATCAGCGGGAAAGCGGCCAAGGCAATCGGCTCGGGAACGGCCCCCACGGTGTGCAGCCGTCCCTTGGGTTTGAGGGCGGCGATGTAGGTGTTCCAG
>JBKDVK010000012.1:0-5813 GCA_046338875.1 Cyanobacteriota bacterium
GTAGCCGCGCATCAGGTTTGCCAACTCGTCCCGGGGAATCCGCGCCAGCAGGGTGGGGTTGGCGATCTTGTAGCCATTGAGGTGCAGCACCGGCAGCACCGCCCCATCGCTGATCGGGTTGAGGAACTTATTGATATGCCACGATGTGGCCAACGGCCCGGTTTCGGCCTCGCCATCACCGACGCAGGCAAGAGCGATCAGATCAGGGTTGTCGAAGACTGCGCCGCAGGCATGGGAGAGCACATAGCCCAGTTCGCCCCCCTCGTGAATAGAGCCGGGGGTTTCCGGGGTGCAGTGGCTACCGATGTGTCCGGGAAAGGAAAACTGCTTGAAGAAGCGGCGCATGCCCAGGGTGTCCTGGCCCTTATCCGGGTAGACCTCGCTGTAGCTGCCATCGAGGTAGGTGGGTCCCAGTACCCCTGGGGCGCCATGGCCAGGCCCCGACAGGTAGATCATGTCGAGGTCGTGGCGGCGAATCACCCGGTTGGCGTGGGCCCAGATGAAGGCCTGACCTGGTGAGGACCCCCAGTGGCCCAGCAGCCTTGCCTTGACGTGCTCAAAGCGCAGGGGCTCGGCCAGCAGCGGGTTGTCGCGCAGGTAGATCATCCCCACCGCCAGGTAGTTGGCAGCACGCCACCAGGCGTCGATCAACTGCAACTCCTGGTCGCTATCAGGATTGGAGAACTGAGCCTCGTAAGGGGCCATAGACGAAGCGATCATGCCCTTGGGACGAGTGGATTCTGAACTTGATAGTGGCCTGGGGCCGTTAAGAAAGCGCTAAGTCGACCGCCCGCAGGGGGGGGAGGTCAGGGATCCAACATCCTCAGGCAACTAGCTGAGGAAGCTTCAGCAACCAGCTGAAGCAATCACGGGGGCGTTCCAGCACTTCACGGCCGGAATACCCCGGTAATAGGAAAGGATTGTTAGGGTGGAGGTATCGAGCAGGAAATGGGCTCCGTGGCTGGGCGATAGCTCGATCCAGCGGGCCACAAACACCCGGAACACGTGGCCATGGGCGAATAGTGCCACCCTGCCGCCGTTCTGCCGAACGCGACTGATGACGCGGTCCACCCGTTCCCCCACCTCGGCGGGGCTTTCCCCGGCTGGACAGCCATCGCGAAACACCAACCAACCGGGGTGCTGCTCGCGAATCGCCGCGGGCGTCAGGCCTTCGTAGCTGCCGTAATTCCACTCGGCCAAATCAGGATCGATACTGGCTTGACCACCCAGACCGGCCAGTTCGCAGGTGCGGCGGGCACGCTGCAGGGGGCTGCAGAGCACCAGGGAAAAGTCGCGGTCCGCCAGCACCGGGGCGAGCAGGCGGGCAGCCGCTTCGCCATTGACGGTGAGGGGGATGTCGGTGCTGCCGGTGTGCTGACCCGAGAGACTCCATTCCGTCTCGCCGTGGCGAATCAGAAACACTTCACCTGGGGGTTGCTGGCCGTTTTGCATTGTGGTTGACCATTTCGGAGGTTCTGGAAATTGGCACTCAGCCGTTGTCACTGGTCAGGGAAACTATTAACGGATGCACCTTCCAGATGGAGCTGGCGTAGTCCCGTATGGAGCGGTCGGAGGAGAAAAAGCCGCTGCGCGCTGTATTGAGCAGGGACATCGTCGTCCAGCGCCGGCGATCGAGCCAGACTGCGTCGACTCGGCTCTGGGCCTGCACGTAGTCGTCAAAATCTGCCAGTACAAAAAATGGATCCAGACCCCGCAGTTGGTCCAGCAGGGGCCGGAACAGATCGCGATCGCCGCCACTGAAGTAACCCTGTTCGATTAGGGCGAAGGCCTCCTGCAGGGCGGGAAGGCGCTCCAGCCACTCCCAGGGACGGTAATGGCCGCGGAGCTGGCGGATCTCCTCAACTGTTTTACCAAAGAGAAAGAAGTTATCGGCCCCAACCTGCTGGCGGATCTCCACATTCGCCCCATCCAGGGTGCCGATGGTCAGGGCCCCATTCATGCTGAATTTCATATTGCCGGTGCCGGAGGCCTCCAGGCCGGCCGTGGAGATTTGCTCGGAGAGATCGGCGGCGGGGTAAACCCTTTCGCCAAGTTTGACATTGTAATCCGGCAAGAAGATCACCTTAAGCAGACCTTTGCAATCCGGGTCGTTGTTGATGACCTCCCCGATCCCATTGATAAAGCGGATGATCAGCTTGGCCATGTAATAGCCGGGGGCGGCTTTACCGCCGAAAATGACGGTGCGGGGAACCATGGCGGAGCTGTCGCCTTGCTTGATGCGCAGGTACTGGACGACGAGCTGCAGGGCATTGAGGTGCTGACGCTTGTACTCGTGGATGCGTTTGACCTGCACGTCAAAGAGGCTGGTGGGATCCACCAACTGTTCGGTGCGATCGGCGATCAGGGCGGCCAGCCGGCGCTTGGCCTCAAGCTTGCTGGCCTCCCAGCGGGCCAGGAAGGCCGGGTCGGCCTGGAGGGCTTCAAGCCGCAGCCACTCCTCCTCCCGGGCTGGCCAGTCCAAGCCGATCGTCTCCCGCAACAATTCATTCAGCGCGGGGTTGGCCAGGGCCACCCAGCGGCGGGGCGTGACGCCGTTGGTGACATTGGTGAACCGCTCCGGCTGCAGCCGGGCGAAATCGGCCAGCAGATCAGTCCTGACCAGATCACTGTGCAGGGCCGCCACCCCATTGACGTGATGGGCGGCGACGGTGGCGAGATGGGCCATGCGCACAGCTTTGTTGCCCTGTTCAGCAATAATCGAGACCCGGGCAAGTAGTTCGCCATCGCCGGGGAACCGAATCCGCACCTGTTGCAGGAAGCGGGCATTGATCTCATAGATCAGTTCGAGATGGCGCGGCAGCAGGGAGGCGAACAGGCCCAGATCCCAGCTCTCGAGCGCTTCGGGGAGCAAGGTGTGATTGGTGTAGGCAATCGAGCGGCAGGTGATGTCCCAGGCCTGATCCCATGCGAGGTGATGCTCATCCACCAGAAGCCGCATCAGTTCGGCCACGGCGATGGCCGGATGGGTGTCATTGAGCTGCACCGCCCAGTGGGTCGCAAACTCCTGAACAGCGATGTCACGATTGCGAAGGTTGCGCAGCATGTCCTGCAGCGAGCAGCTCACGAAGAAGAACTGCTGCATCAGCCGCAGCCTGCGGCCGGCATCGTTGCCATCGTTGGGGTACAGCACCTTGGAGAGGGTTTCACTACTCACCTTCTGCTCCACGGCACCATAGAAATCGCCACTGTTGAAGGCATGGAAATCGAACGCCTCGGCCGCCTCCGCCTTCCACAGCCGCAGCCGGTTGCAGGTGTTGACGCGATAGCCGAGCACCGGCACGTCATGGGGGATGCCGATGGCCTGTTCGGAGGGAAGCCAGCGCACCCGGTGGTGGCCTTGGTCGTCGTGCCATACCTCCGTGTGGCCCCCGAAGCCGACCCGGCAGCTCATCGACGGCTGCACCAGCTCCCAAGGCCAGCCGCCCTTGAGCCACTTGTCGGTGATTTCCACCTGCCAGCCGTCCCGGATCGCCTGGTCGAAGATGCCGAATTCGTAGCGGATGCCGTAGCCGGTGGCCGGGATCTCAAGAGTGGCAAGGGATTCGAGGAAGCAAGCGGCCAGGCGGCCGAGGCCGCCGTTGCCAAGTCCCGGCTCCTCCTCGAGGTTCAGGATCTGCTCCATGTCATTGATGCCGAAGCGCTGCAGGGCTGTGGCAGCCTCCGCCTGGATCCCGAGCATCAACAGGTTGTTGCCCAGCTGGGGGCCGATCAGAAACTCCGCCGAGAGGTAAGCCACCGCCCGAGGCCGATGGTGCGCCCGGAGGGCATCCTGGGAGGCCAGCTGTCGGCTGATCAGCCGATCCCTCACGGCATAGCTCAGCGCCACGTAGAAATCGTGGGGGCTGGCGTTGTCCACCCGCCGACCGAGGCTAAAGAACAGGTGCTCGGTGATGCCCTCGTATAGATCGTTGGCAGCGAGGCCGGTCCGCTGCAGATCCCCAGAGCTGGCGGGGCGTGACAGGTCTGGGGTGTCAGTGAAGGTGCTGCTCATGGCCTTGGTGCGGAGGCTTGCCCCAATCTGCTGTGCCTGGGTTAAGGGAAACTCCACTTGCTCGCCATCACGGCGCTGACTCCCGACATCGAGGCAACTGCATCGTTGGAACTGCATCGTTGGAACCGCATCGTGCATCGGGCACAGATGACAAAATCCCCATACCCCTGCTAACAGTGGCCGCCCGCAAAAGTTGCCGTGGTGCCACTCAACATCTCCTGGCTGCAGCCCTCTCGCCTTGAGACGATTTGGGACTGGCCGTGGCTCGATCAGGAGGTGCTCCAAACCAGCCGCAACCATCAGGTCTGCATGACCTGCCATTTCTTCCGCCACCACCCGGGGGCCAACGGCATTCCGCTGCTGACTTGCCATCGGCATCAAGCCCTGATCGACCACGGCGAGCACCTCAGCCGCAGCTGCAGCGGTTGGACGGCAAACCGGCTCCGCCAGCTGGACTGGGAGCCTGAGGTGGCGTGACCATGCGTGACCATGGTCGTAATCGATGGCCGGCTGGCAAGCGCATCGGCGGTTGGCACCATGACCCGCAGGCCTTATTATGCTGTAATCAGTTCATCCAGAACAATGTAAATACAATTTCACTTAGCGCTCCTTGCCTTCCAGCTTCTGCTGTTCCCTTCCCTTCAGGCTCACTGCCATTCAGATATGAACATTAAAAACAACCTTGAGATGAGTACCATCAGGGCTTTGGCTGGTAAACGCGATCTTAGCTCCGTTAAACAAGGCGATATTATTTTTCGCAAGGGCGAGCTTGGAGGCAAGCTTTACAGCGTAGTATCTGGCGAAGTGCAGCTCAATTGGGGTGATGACGGCGTGGAGATAATCGGACCAGGTAGTTCTTTTGGTATTGGGGCACTAGTGGATCCGGAGCATCGCCGCTTTGGCACTGCCGTGGCCCTTTGCGACAGTGAATTGCTGGAGATGAACCGCGAAGAATTCTTGTTTGCCCTGCAGGAATTGCCGATGTTTAGTCTGGAGATGCTTCATGATTTAGAGCAGCGTCTGCAGAAGATCAAAACGCAAATGGGTGATCGCTGATTTTGAAGCCAGGTCCCTTGATCAAGGGTGCTGTGGTCAATAACCATGATAAATCAAACGAACAGCCCAGGATCCATCAGTTATTCTTGAGCGGTTGATTGTCCATTACGCCCCTCCCTGTCTTTGATATTGTTGCCATGGCATTGACCTATCTGCCTAAGCTCCCGTTCCTTCCAATTAAGATCGCCTCGGTGTTCACCGCAGTCCTGGCCACTGCGCCGCTGGCCCACGCTGATTCCATCGCCCAACGTGCTGGCAGCAATGCGGCCAGCATCAGAATCGGTGGCTCCAGCACGGTGTTTCCGATCATGATGGAGGCGATCAGAGCTTTCCGCGCAGCAGGAAACAGCACAAAAATCGATCTCAAAGAGACAGGCACCAGCGAAGGATTCAGGCGATTCTGTAACGGCCAGCTTGAAATCGCCAATGCCTCGCGGCCGATCAACAGCAAGGAGCTCAAAGCCTGCTCCCGCAATCGAATCAATTTCATCGAGCTGCCGATTGCTTTCGATGCGCTCACCGTAGTGGTCCATCCTGCCAATACTTGGGCCAAGCAGATCAGTACCAAGGAATTGGCCCGGCTCTGGGGGCAGCAGGCTGAGGCAAAGATCGACCGCTGGAACGAAGTGAACCTTGACTGGCCCGACCGTCCCATCAAGCTCTGCGGTCCTGGCAAGGACTCGGGAACCTATGACTATTTCAACAAAGCCATTAATAGTAACGCTGAAAATTCGCGGCGAGATTA
>JBKDVK010000013.1:0-3925 GCA_046338875.1 Cyanobacteriota bacterium
ATGAAGCGATTAGGGGGTGGTTTTCGCTTCAGCCTGATCGCTGCCAGTGACCACCGAATTGGTATCGCGCCACCACCCAGTCCTCAATCGGCACCCCGCCGATGACGTGTTGCCGCAGGATCGGTTCGATCCGCTCGGCGCTCACCCCGCCGTAGACCACCCCATCGGGCCAGATCAGCAGGATCGGTCCCTCGGCGCAGATGCGCAGGCAATCGGCCTTGCCGCGCAGCACGATGCCCTGCTCCCGGGCGGGATCCTCCAGGCCCAATTCCCGCACCAGCTGCTTGAGGCGGGCCCAGCTGGCGGCGCCGAGCTCCGGATCGGGGCAGCAGAGGGCCTTGGTGGGGGTGGCGCAGAGCAGCAGGTGGTGACTGACGCGGCTCACAAAGATCTGGCGATGGAACGCTTCATGCGGGCAGGGCGGTTGGGGCGGCGGCAGCCTGCAGGCCCTGCCCCGTGGCCTCCAGCACCGCCTGGCGGGCCCAGCCATCGACCGCCAGCACATCGGCCAGGGAGGGATCGGCGCTGAGGTCGGCGCGGTGCCGATCACAGACCCTCTCGATCAGGCGAGGGATGTCGAGAAAATGGATGCGTTCTTCCAGAAACAGGGCCACGGCCTGTTCGTTGGCGGCATTCAGGGCCGCTGGCATCGTGCCCCCCGCCCGGCCGGCGGCATAGGCCAATTCCATGCAGGGGTATTTGGCCCGGTCCGGGGCCCGGAAGGTGAGCTGGCCAACCTCGGCCAGGTCCAGGCGGCGCCAGGGGGTCTCAAGCCGCTCGGGCCAGCTGAGGCAGGAGAGGATCGGCAGCTTCATGTCCGGCCAACCCAGCTGGGCCAGTACGGAGGAATCGGCCAACTCCACCATCGAGTGGATGATCGACTGGGGATGGATGATGATCTCAATGTGGTCGTAATCAAGACCAAATAGATAGTGGGCTTCGATCACCTCCAGCCCCTTGTTCATCAAGGTGGCGGAATCCACCGTGATCTTGCGGCCCATGCTCCAGTTGGGATGGCTGGTGGCATCGGCCACGGTGGCTTTGGCCAGGTCCGCCGCCGGCCAGTCCCGGAAGGCACCGCCGGAGGCCGTCAGCTGGATGCGCCGCAGACCGGGCGTGGGGCGCCCCGTGGACAGGCGGGCCGTTTCGGGCCAGGGGGTGCCCTGCAGGCACTGAAAGATGGCCGAGTGCTCGGAATCGGCCGGCAGCAGCCGACTACCGCTGCGCTCTAGCTCGGGCAAAACCACCGGTCCGGCGGCGATCAGCGTCTCCTTGTTGGCCAGGGCCAGATCCTTGCCAGCCCGGATGGCGGCCAGGGTGGGCAGCAGGCCGGCGCAACCGACGATGCCGGTGACGACCAGCTCGGCACTGGACCAGGCGGCCACCGCACAGATTCCGTCCCGACCCCCCAGCAATTGGGGCAGCCGCGGCGGCCGCTGGCTGGGCTCGAGGGCCGCCAGCCGCTCCTGCAGCTCCCCGAGTCGGCTCGGATCGGCCAGGGCAACAGCCTCCGGGGCGTGGCGTTGGATTTGCTCGACCAGCAGCGCCAGGTTGTTGCCGGCGCTCAGGGCGACCACCCGGAAGCGATCCGGAAACTCCGCAACGATGTCCAAGGTCTGGGTGCCGATGGAGCCGGTGGAGCCCAGCACGGCAATGGCTTTCAAAGTGAGGTTCCCGGGGGGCGACGGCGCTCCAGTTTGTCACCGGCCCTGAATCCATTCGGCCGGGCTGGCGGGGGTCTTAACTGAACCCCTCAAGGGGCCACGGAATGCTTTGGTTGCAACGCTGGAATTTCATCGCCCGGGCCCGCCTCGAACGGCAGTTGTGGGAAGCCTTTGAGCGGGGCGATGACCTGGAGGCCCTGGTGGAGGCGACCCGGCAGGAAGCGGCATCAGGCGATGCTGCCGTCGCCTTTCGCCTGGAGGTGTGGCAACAAACCCTGGTGCGGATCCGGCGCATTGAGGCGGCCATGAAGCAGACAACCCGGCCGCCGTCGTCGGAAGACTCTTAGGGGAGCGTGTCGGGGGAGTTGCCCGTCACTGCCGCAGGATCGAAGCTGACAACTGTTTGCTGCAGAACCCCGCCGGTAGCTGTGGTGATTCCGGCTTTTTTATCGAAGATCTCGACCTTGTATTCGTTGATGAGGGTATCACGCAGCTGGTCGGCTTTGGCGTAGTCTTTTTGGCCTTTTGCCCCAAAACGTTGTTTTAGCAATTCATAAATAATCTTTTCATAGCTAGTCTTTTCATAGTTGATCTTTGCAGTCTCCTTTGCAATCTCCAGGTTGCTTGCTGATATACCTTCCAGGTTGAAGCCAGCAGATGCTGGGGCTGTCCCTGGGCTACTGACACCTACGGGGGCCGTGACGTTGTCATCCAGGCCCAAGGCTTGGCGATTGGGAGTAACAATCAGCCCCAATACCTCCCCAGCCAGTTCCACCAGCAATCGCCAACGCTCCTCAAGCTGGCGTTCTGCCTGGCTGAGGGCGTACTGGCTGGCATCAACAGTGCGCAGCCGCCCCGCCAAGCCCCGCAATGGTTTAGCCAGATCGAACAATTCGGCCAGGGCGGCCGAGGTGTTGAGGTCGTCGTCCATGGCGGCGACGAAGCGGGCACGGCTGGCAGCCAGCTCGTCCGACCAGGCCTGCTGGGGCAGGCCAACACTCCCTGTCGTCCAACCCAGGGACTCACCAACCCCCAAGGCCGCCCTCAGCCCCTGCCAACCGGATGCCGCCGCATCCAGGGCCGTCCGGGTGAAATCCAGTGGCTTGCGGTAGTGGGCCTGCAGCACAAACAGGCGCAGGGTCATGGGGCTGATGCCATCGGCTAGCAGGGCCCGGATCGTGGTGAAATTGCCCAGGGATTTGCTCATCTTCTCGCCGTTGACATTCACCATGCCGTTATGGAGCCAGTAGCGAGCCAAGGCTTGGCCGGTGGCACTTTCAGACTGGGCGATTTCATTTTCGTGGTGCGGAAAGATCAGGTCGGCTCCACCCAGGTGAATGTCGATGGTTTCACCCAGTTCTTGGCGCACCATGGCCGAGCATTCGATATGCCAACCCGGCCGTCCCTGCCCCCAGGGCGAAGCAAAACTGGTCTCCCCCGGTTTGGCCCCTTTCCAGAGGGCAAAATCAAAGGGATGGCGTTTGCGGTTTTCTTCTTGCTGGTTGAGCCTGCCGCTGGCGCCCTCCTGCTGCTGCTCTAAATCACGGCCGCTGAGTTTGCCGTAATCGCTTTTGCCCATAACGGCAAAATAGACATCACCATTGGTGCTGTAGGCAGCTCCTTGCGCCTCCAAATCGCCAATCATGGTGCGGATCGCATCCAGGCAGAGGGTGGCCCGGGGGGTGCGATCGGGCCTCTTGATATTGAGCTGATCCATATCCCGCCAGTACTCCTCGATATTGCGTTCACTGACAGCGGCCATGGTGCTGTTCTCCTCTGCCGCCCGCTTCAGAATCTTGTCGTCGATATCGGTGAAATTCTGGACGTAGGTGACGGCATAGCCGCTCCATTGCAGATAACGGCGCAACACATCCCAAACGATGTAGCTGCGGGCATGCCCCAAGTGGCAGAGTTCGTAAACCGTGACGCCGCAGCAATAGATCGATACCCGGCCGCTTTCGAGGGGCACGAACTCCTCCAGGCGACGGGTGAGCGTGTTGGTGAGCCGCAGGGTCAAAGCAGCGCCCGGCGGCAGGCCGGGAGAGGCGGTGGCTTGGCACGCTAAGCGCCGATGGTGGACTAGGCCTAACTGCAATCTTTAACGTGAGCAGCGCCGCAGCCTGACCCAATCAAGCAAAAAAAAAGGCCCTTTCAAGGACCTTGGCAACAAACAGGGCGAGCGAGGGGACTTGAACCCCCGAATGGTGGCGCCACAAGCCACTGCCTTAACCACTTGGCGACGCCCGCCGCGTATATGCAAA
>JBKDVK010000014.1:0-9886 GCA_046338875.1 Cyanobacteriota bacterium
AACCCTGGGCCAGCAGAACGGCGCTCTGGGCAAGGCCGCTGCCGGCCTTCTGCAACGACAGCACCACCAGATCGGCCCCGGCGGCCAGGGCGGAGCCATCGCCATGGGCCTGGTCCACCAACACCGGTAGCCCCCTCGGACCGCCAGCGCTGCCATGGGCGAGGGCCACCAGGGCCGCCAAATCAGCCCCCCGCCCCTGGTAGGTGGGATCGACCAGCACCAAGGCGGCTACGGGACCCTGACTGAGGGCGGCTCTCAACACCTGGCCGAGGTGCTCAGGCGGGGGCGGCAGCCAATGGCCGCTGATGGGATCCAGGGGCAGCCCATAAAGCAGCGGCTGCAGGTCGCCCAGCACGCAGGCATGGAGCAGGGAGCGGTGCAGATTGCGGGGCAAAAGCACCCGCGAGCCGGGCGGACATAACCCCAGCAGGGCCGCCTGCAGCAGCCCCGAGGCGCCATTTACCCCGAACCAGCAGGCATCGGCCCCCAGGGCCTTGGCAGCCCGCCGCTGGGCTTCGGCCACGGCCCCTTGGCTTTCGAGGGGACCGCCAAAGGCCGGCAGTTCGGGCAGATCCCAGGATCCCGGCCGGTGGCGCAGCAGACGCCGCAGCTCTGGGGCCAGGGCAGCGCCTCGGCCATGGCTGGGTAGATGCAACGCCAGGGGCGCCGACTGCCGCAACAAGGCCAGCAGCGGCTCGGCAATCCCCGCACCCTCTGCCCCAGCCATGGTGCCCCGAACGTCTTTCTAGAGTTTGAACACCCCTGGCCCTGGCCTTTGACCTTCGCTGCCGCGTCTGCGCCTGCTCCCTCAGCGCCTTCTATGCCAACGGCGCCTCGCCCCGCTCCAGGCCCGCCGCAGCGCAGCCGCCTGGACATGGGCCCCGGCTCCGAGCCCGATCCGCCAGCCTTGCCGGCAGAGCGATCGGACGACGACAAAGCCCCCAGCTATGACCCCCAGGCGGACCTGCGCTGGCTGCTGCTGCGCCCCTGGATCCTGATCAGCCGGCTGCTGGTGGTGCTTTGGCAGCTCGGAACCCTGGCCCTGGTGTTGGTCAGCCAGTCCCGCAGCCGGGATCCCAGGCTGCAGCAGCGGCTGGCCCGGCGCATCCTCACCACCTTGAGCGGCCTGGGGCCCTGTTTCATCAAGGTGGGGCAGGCCCTTTCCACCCGCCCCGATCTGGTGCGACGGGACTGGCTTGAAGAACTGACGCGCCTGCAGGACGACCTGCCCGCCTTTGATCACGCCACTGCCCTCAAAGTTATTGAAACGGAACTGGGGGCCCCGGCCGAGAGCTTGTTTGAGGAATTCCCCGATTACCCAATGGCAGCGGCCAGTCTGGGGCAGGTCTATAAAGCGCGATTGGCCGATGGCCGTTTTGTAGCGGTGAAGGTGCAACGGCCTAATCTGCCGTTCATATTGAGAAGGGATATGGCCATCATCCGGGCCCTGGGGGTGATCGGGGCCCCCTTCCTGCCCCTCAATCTCGGCTTTGGGCTGGGGGACATTATCGATGAATTCGGTCGCAGTTTGTTCGCCGAAATCGACTACTACAAAGAAGCCGATAATGCCGAGTATTTTGCCCAGCTCTTTGCCAACAATCCTGAGGTAACAGTACCCCGGGTAGAGCGTTCCCTGAGTCGGCGGCGGGTGCTCACCACCCAATGGATCCATGGCGTCAAGCTCCAGAGCCGCCGCGAGTTGGAGGCCCACCACCTGGATCCGGCGGCCCTGATCCGCACCGGGGTGGTGGCGGGGTTGCGCCAGTTGCTGGAATTCGGCTATTTCCATGCCGATCCCCATCCAGGCAACCTATTTGCCCTATCGGGCCGCACCGGCGACTTAGGCCACATGGCCTATGTAGATTTCGGCATGATGGATTCGATCAGCGATAAGGACAGGCTTACTCTCACCGGGGCGGTGGTGCATCTGATCAACCGGGATTTCGAGGCCTTGGCCTTGGATTTTCGCCGGCTTGGTTTTCTCAACCCCACGGCCGATCTCAAACCAATTGTGCCCGCCCTGCGGGAGGTGTTGGGCGGCGCCCTGGGGGAAAACGTCGGCGCCTTCAACTTCAAGGCGATCACCGATCGCTTCTCGGAATTGATGTACGACTATCCCTTTCGGGTGCCAGCCCGCTTTGCCCTGATCATCCGGGCGGTGGTTAGCCAGGAGGGGCTGGCGATGCGGCTGGATCCTTCCTTTCGCATCATTCGGGTCGCCTATCCCTACGTGGCCCGCCGCCTGCTGGCCGGGGACACGGCCGAGATGCGCGAGAAATTGCTGGAGGTGCTGTTCGATGCCAGCGGGCGACTGCGCATCGAGCGCCTCGAGAACCTCCTGGCGGTGGTTGAGGGGGATGGCGCCCAGGTGGACCTGCTGCCGGTGGCCCGAGATGGCCTGCGGTTGCTCTTCGGCAAAGAGGGCAGTGGCCTGAGGCAACGCCTGCTGCTCACCCTGGTGCGGGACAACCGGTTGCAAACCGAAGATCTGCAGGCCCTGATGGGCCTGATGGGGCGTACCTTTTCGCCGGCGCGCCTGGCGGGGGATTTGCTGGCCCGCATCAACCCCCTGGCCAGCCAGGCGAGTTAGGCCAAGCATCAGGGCTCAACACGGGCCCCCAGCTTCCAGGCCGGGTTCAGCTGCGGGCTTGGAGTCAGACCGCAGATCGTGCCTTTAGGGTCAGCTCCATGTTCGCCCTTGCCAAGTGATCCGGTTGCCAGCCCTGCCCCTGTTGGGCGCCGTCCCCATCGATGGCCCCCAGGCGGTAATCGAGCAGGCCAGTGACTTTTTCGGCGACCTCAATGACGCCGAGATCCTGCTGGAGTATGCCCGTATCGATTCGCCTCCCTACGTGCTGGCTGGTGCGGGGCTGGCGATAGCGGTGCTGTGCGGCCTGACCTTTGCGAAGCTGGTGCAAAATCGCCTTGAGGCCTGGAAGCAGGATCGGCTGCCGCTGCTGCCCCTGGCCCGGCGCGAAACTATGTTGCCCTACATCGGTTTGCTAGTGGGGGTGACTTTGTTCATCGGCGCCAGCTTGCAGGTGTTTGGTTTTGCGGCGGGTGCCGCCCTGTTGGTGGCTTTTTTGCTGTCCCTGGCCACCGCCGGGGCCTTGTGGGTGCAACTGGTGCGACTGATGCAGCAGGTGGAAGCAGGTAACTTCAAGGCGGTAGATTTTGATAATTTTGATGAGTTTTTTTAGGGCTTTTTATTAGGGCTTTTACGGGGTGGTGGTTTGATTGCCTATTGGTGACCCGGCGGTTTGCCTTGAAGTGCCTGCCCACCTCAAGGCGACCCCATCCCCGCAAACGATTGACTGCCGGCCGCTGGGGTAAATACCCCGGGTCGATCGGCAAGGGGATTGAGCCAGGCCCGGGTCTGCTGGCCCCGCTGCAACAGCGGAATCGGACCTGGACCGGGCCAGTTGGCTGGGTTGCGTTCTGGACGGAAGTAGAACAGATCGATGCGTTGGCCGGCCTCCAAAGCCGAACCCATGGGCCGGCGTAGCACCGCCAGCACCTTGGCCCTGATGTGCAGCTCCGCGCCGTTCACGCTGACGCGTTGCACCTCCAGATCCACCACCACCGCCGCCTGGCGCTGGCGTTCGGCGTAGACCGCTGGCGGCAGCTCGGCCCGAGCAGTCGCTGCGGCCAGGGAAGCATCCAACCCTGCCCCCAACGCCAGCAGTGACAGAACGGGCCAAGGAACAAATCTGAGTAGTGGGGGCATCAAGAGTGGGCTCATCCAACGCAACTTGTCTCAGCCAGCATCCGACAACGGCGACCCGCCAGGCACCCCGTAGCCGCCGCCGCCGGGGGTTTCGATACGCAAACGATCCCCGGCCGCCAATTGGCGCTCAAAGCAACCCGGCAGCAGCTCGGGGACGCCGTTCGCGGCAATCAGGAGGTTGCGACCCGGGGCTCCGGGTCCCCCACCAGCCAAGCCCTGCGGTGCCTGGAGGCGGCTGCCAGAGATAAGGGCCACGCTGAGGGGTTCGAGAAAGCGCAGTTCGCGGATCAAGCCCTGCCCACCGCGCCACTGCCCCTCGCCGCCACTGCCGCGGCGAATGCCGAAATGTTCAACGCGCACGGGGTAGCGCGCCTCCAGGACTTCCGGATCGGTCAGCCGCGAATTGGTCATGTGGCTCTGGATGGCGTCAGCACCGGCGAAGCCCGTTGGCTCGAAAAAACCTGCCCCCGTGCCGCCGCCAATCGTTTCGTAGTACTGGCAGCGGTCGTTGCCGAAGCTGAGATTGTTCATCGTCCCCTGGGCCGAGGCCATCACCCCCAGGGCGGCAAACAGCAGATTGGCAAGCGCCTGGGAAGTTTCGACGTTGCCGGCCACCACGGCCGCCGGCGGCCTGGGGTGCAGCAGGCAGCCCGGCGGCACCACCAGATCGAGGGGTTCAAAACAGCCGGCATTGAGGGGAATCTCGTCGCCCACCAGCGTCCGAAAGACATAGAGAACCACCGCCTTGGTGATGGCCAACGGCGCGTTGCGGTTGCCGGCTTGCTGCGCTGAGGTGCCCGTGAAATCAAGCCGGGCCCGGCGGCGGGCCCGATCCAGCCTCAGCGTCACCTGCAACTGACTGCCGTCATCAAGAATGAGGCGGTGGCAGCCGTCCTGGAGCCGGTCTATGACGCGGCGCACCGCTGCGGCGCCATTGGCCTGCACCTGAGCCATGGCGCGCTGCACCGAACGGCTGCCTTGGCCTTGAACCAGCGCCTGCAGCTCACTGGCCCCGAGACGGTTGGCGGCCAGTTGGGCCTGCAGGTCGGCCAGCAGGCGCTCCGGATCGCGGACGGGATAGGGTCCTGCCGCCAGCCGCTGGCGCCAGCCGGGCCCGTCGAAGTGGCCAGCGCTCAGCAGGGTCACGTTGTCGAGCAGCAGGCCCTCCTCGTTGATGCCTTGGCTGAAGGGCGGCATCGACCCCGGCGTCAGTCCACCGACATCGCCGTGGTGGCCGCGACTGGCGACAAAAAAGAGCGGTTCAGCTACGGATTGCGCCGATGTCGATGGCGCTGGACCCGAGTCGTCAGGGGTGGGTGCAAACACCGGGGTGATGACGGTGATATCGGGCAGGTGGGTGCCGCCGTTGTAGGGGTTGTTCGCCGCCACCGCATCGCCGGGCGCCAGGGGCGGACGCTCGCCACGGGCTACGGCCGCCAGCAGGCTGACGACACTGTCGCCCATCGAGCCCAGGTGCACGGGGATATGGGGTGCATTGGCCACCAGGCCGCCACTGCCATCGAAGAGGGCACAGGAGAAATCCAGCCGCTCTTTGATGTTCACCGAGCTGGCGGTCTGTCGCAGCCGCTCGCCCATCCGCTCGGCGATGGCGCTGAAGCGGTGTTGGAACAATTCCAGCTGCACCGGATCCACGCCCGTCGCCCCGGGGTCAATTGGATGCATCTCAACGGATGCTGGGTTGGCGGCGGAGTGCGGGGGGAGGGATTCATCCCTTTGCAACAGCAATTCGCCGGCGGCCAGCACTCGGGCGCTCCAGCCCTGGGCCAGAAAGATGGTGCCGGTGGCCTCAATGATCAAGGCCGGCCCCACCAGCACCTCGCCGCCGCGCAGACGCTGCCGGTGCCATAGGGGCACGGCCTGCGATCCGTTGGCTCCATGAAGTTCCACCGTTGTTGCGTCCAGTTGGTTTGTCCCCGCTACCAGTCCCAGCGCCCGATCCAGGGTCGGGGCTGGCCGCACCAGCTCAAGGCTGAGGCGTTCGAGCTGCAGGGGTTGCTGGGGTAGGTAGCCATAGCGCTGCAGGTGGAGGGCGCCGAAGGCGTCGGCCATGGCGGCCGGCGGGCCCCAGGCCACCGGCAGGCTCGCGTCGGAGCCAAGCGTGCGCAGGTGGGCAGTCACTGTTTCTTGTAGTGGGGCATCTGCAGACCGCCCAGAAGCAAGCGAGCCATGGGCTGCGGCGCGCAAGCCGGCAAGGGCGGTTGCGGCGGCGGCCTCGCTGGATTCGAGGGGCAGGTCCAGCACCCGCTCGCGCAGCAACCGTTCAGCGGCCAGCCCCAGGCCAAAGGCCGACAGCACCCCGGCCAAGGGATGCAGCAACACCCGCGACAAACCCAGGGCCTCGGCCAGGCCGCAGACGTGCTGGCCGCTGGCACCGCCGTAGCCGCACAGCACCGCATGGTCGATGGCATGGCCCTTTTGCACCGACACCCGTTTGATGGCCTCGGCCATGCGGGCCGTAGCAATGGCGATAGCCCCCTCAGCCACCTGTTCAGGGCTGTGGCGCAAGCCGCTGGCCGCCTCCAGCCGCTGCGCCAATGCCGCCAAGACGTCTCGTGATGCCTGAAAATCGAGGGGCTTGTCTCCCTGGGGGCCAAAGACCTGGGGAAAGAACGCCGGTTGCAGACGGCCCAACACCACATTGGCGTCGGTGAGGGTGGCCGGCCCGCCGCGGCGGTAGGCGGCCGGTCCTGGATCGGCGCCGGCGGAAGCCGGCCCCACCCGCAAGCGCTCGCCATCGAAATCGATCAGCGAGCCGCCGCCGGCGGCCACCGTATGGATGGCGACCATGGGTGCCAGCAAGGCAAAGCCGGCCACCTCGGCCCGCTGGCGCCGCTCGGGGATGAAAACTTCGCCAGGGCTGCCGGCGGCGATGTGAAAGACATCGGTGGAGGTGCCGCCCATGTCAAAGCCCACCAGCGCCTGTCCGCCCAGGCCGGCGGCGGCCGCCGCCCCCAGGGCCCCCACCAGCCCCCCGGCGGGCCCGGAAAGAATCGTGTCCTTGGCCAGCAACTGGGCCGGATCAATCAAACCGCCGTTGGACTGCATCACCCGCAGGGGATTGGATGCCCCGAGGTCGGTGCCCACCTGGGCCAGGTAGGACCGCAGCGGCGGACCGACAAAGGCTTCGACCAGGGCGGTATGGCCGCGGGGCACAAAACGGGGGCTGGGGCTCACCTGATGGGAAAGCACCACCTGCTCGAAACCGAAGCTCTGCAGCCATTCGCCCAGATGGAGTTCGTGCAGCGGTTGGCGGGTGGCGTGTAGCAACACCACGGCGCAACTGCGGCAACCGGCCTGGCGGGCGGCCCGCACCGCGGCGGCCAGGGCGTCATCAAGGCAAAGGGGTTCGATTTCGAGCCCATCGGCCCCCAGACGCCCGGCCACCTCCAGCACCTGCTGGTAGAGCGGGGCGGGCCGGATCGGTTGCAGGGCAAAGAGATCCGGACGGTGTTGATCGCCGATCAGCAGGGCATCGGCAAAGCCTGTGTTCACCAGCAGCAGAGTGGGGGCGCCGCTGCGCTCGAGCAGGGCGTTGGTGGCGACGGTGGTGCCCAGCCGCAGCTCCTGAATCAGGCCAGGCGGGATGGGTGCGCCGACCTCTAGAGCCAGTAGATCGCGGATGGCCGCCACGGCCGGATCCCCCGGCAGTTGGGGTTGGACCGACAGCACCTTGCGCACCACCAGGGGGCCGCGGGGTGGCAAGGCAACCAGGTCGGTGAAGGTGCCGCCCCGATCGACCCAGAAACGCCAGCCGGCCTGCAAAAGGCAGTGACGCCCCTGGCGCCCTTGAGAGTGGGTCGAAGTTAAGGCCCCCATGCAACGGCGCGATCACTGCGAAAGGAACCAACGGCCCCACCCGCAGCCATACTTCACAATCTGTTACAGTATCTACATCACCTCAAAACCTTTGCAGGTTTACTGCCATGGATACTGACTACACCGCAGCCATCACCAGCGTCGTCGCCCTCGTTCTGGTGCTGACCGGAATGGTCACCTTTGTGCTTACCCGTCCCAGCGATCTAGCCCCGAAGACCCGCTGATCGCTGCACCAACCTTGCTACCTATTCAACACTTTTTAGTTTCATTCCATTCTTGACACCATGACCAACACTCCCGTCAACAGCAAAGACTTCAGCGGCACAGAAGCCGAGATTCACATGCAGCAGCTGAAGCGGGCTGAGCTTTTCAATGGCCGCGCCGCCATGCTGGGCATCGTCATCGGCATCGTCACCGAAGGCCTAACCGGTGCCGGCATCGCCCACCAGATCGGCCTCGGCCCCCTGGTCGATGGCTATGCCGCCTGCCACACCCAGTTCCTGCCTTTCTGTTTTTGAATTTTGACACTTCTGGATCGGTGTCGAGCTTGTTGATGCAAGCTTTCAACCGATCCAAAACTTGACTGATTCAAGTTTGGCTGATGGGCAGCGTTTGTCAGTCAAATTTGTTGTTTCAAAAATGAAACCACTTCCTTGCGGGCATCAATTTTTTCGTTATTACGTACATCCCAACCTATAGGCTTATAATGATAAGTTAGGGTGGAATGTTGATTTCCTTCTAGTTCCCGAACTATCAAACTTTGCCCGGTGTTTGCGGGACATAAATCAAACGCCTGTTCTAATTTATTGAATTTTTCGCGGCAGCAAATCCAATCCTTATCAAAGCGCAGCGCCAATACAGGTCTGGCGATATCACCTCTGCTTGCCGCTGCCAATGCTGGGGCAAAGTAGCTTGCTGAGGGTTGCGCCAGCACTGGAGCTGTAATCGCTGAACGGGTAGCTTCATTATTGAGTAATAGTGCCAAAACCATGTTGCCTGTTAAACACATACCAACAACACCAACGCCGGTATTTTGTGCGGCCTGACTTTCGCGCTGGGCTAACTCTTGAATCAAGTGCACAATCCTGGTGTCCCTGCCCAGCCAAAGATCCCGCAGTTCTTTGCGAATGCAAACCTTGGCAAAGCCGAGCAAGGTATTGTCATCACCAGCTCTGCCAAACAATAGGGGTAAAATCACCTTAAATCCTGACTTAACGAAGTAATCGCCAAGCTCAAAAGTTTTTTCGGCAAGGCCTGGCAGCTCATGCAGCAGAATCAGGGGTGGACCCTCGCCCCTAACGAACAGTTCAATTTGGCCTTGATGTTTAGAAACAAAGACTTCAGGCTTGAAATCCCAATACTGTTTGGAGCTAGCCATGGGGTTGATTGGTGAAATTTTGCACGATAGTGGTGATTGATTGGCAATTAGTCCAATTCAATCTAACCCGTTATGGTGTGGGCTAGCACTCATCCTTGTGCAATGCTCAGGTCATCAGGTATCTCGATGGCGAGTAGCCTTAAATCGGCCGGAGCCGTGAGCGGACCTAAATGGACGAGCACTTCAAGCGCCGCTAGCGCCGCAGAGCTGGCGGTGTAGGCAACAATGCTTTAATGGCAATTGCAACGGTGATGGGGCTGATCGCTAACTGCGAGAATCATTATTTAGTGCAGAATATGATGCGTAAGCCAGTCAAGTCAAAGCCTTCTTTGACGAAACCAATCCTGTTTATCAACAATTAGCTTAGATACTCAGCATCCGATAAAACAACATCGTGCTTAAGCGTAGAGGCCCATACCTGCGGAAAGTTTGTGCAAAAAACAATGGGTTTCAATTTGGCTTGCCAGCCATGGTGGCTGGACAGATTCGCTATGCAGTCCCATGGTCATGCTTCTTTAAAGGCACTGAAATACTGCTGGCAATAAACACTCACTGTTGTCAAGCTAACACTGCCTGCCTAACCATTGATGAGCCACTCCATCAAGACCGGGGGCTGCTCACCTGCACCTACTCCGCTGACAGCAGGCAAGTGGGGCAAGAGAGCAGGGTCGAACTCCGCAAGGACCAAGCGGTGCTGCTTACTGTTACTGCCGCTGGCTTCGTAGTTTACGAGTGGAAGCAGCACATGAAACCCTGCCACAGCAGCCGACCAAAGCAGCCGTGGCAGGCTTCAATCCAGATCAACCCAAGACAGCATCAATGCCCATTCCCCAGCCCCCTGGTTTCCTGAACTTGATCGAACGGTTCGAACGCAGCCTGGCCAGGGTGTTGGCAGCCCTGCTCGGTGTGGTGCTGACCGTCGGCACCGCCCAGCTCTGCCTGGG
>JBKDVK010000015.1:0-8006 GCA_046338875.1 Cyanobacteriota bacterium
GATCAAGAGTCACCACAACGTCGGCGGCCTGCCCAAAGATCTGCAGTTCAAGTTGGTGGAGCCCCTGCGGCGCCTGTTCAAGGACGAAGTGCGCAAAGTGGGCCGCAGCCTCGGCCTGCCCCAGGAGATCGTCGGTCGCCATCCCTTTCCAGGGCCTGGCCTGGCGATCCGCATTCTAGGTGAGGTCACCAGTGAAAAGCTCAATATCCTGCGGGATGCCGATTTGATCGTGCGCGAGGAAGTCCGGGACGCCGGTCTCTACGACGAGATCTGGCAGGCCTTCGCCGTGTTGCTGCCGGTGCGCAGCGTCGGCGTGATGGGCGACAAGCGCACCTATGCCTTCCCGGTCGTGCTGCGCTGCGTCTCCTCGGAAGACGGCATGACCGCCGACTGGTCGCGCCTGCCCTACGACCTGCTGGAGCAGATCTCCAATCGGATTGTGAACGAGGTGAAGGGCGTCAACCGGGTGGTGCTCGACATCACCAGCAAGCCCCCCGGCACGATCGAGTGGGAGTGAACCCTGGTCGCCCTGGCTGACTGCCGATACGATCGGCGCCCCATCTAGCCCTTTGGCCGCCGTGACCCAAGCCGTTGCCGTTGAGCCGGATCCCCAGCTGCAGCGCCGCCTTCAGCAAGACACCATCCTCATCGGCGGCAAGACGATCTATCTCAACCCTTTCCTTTATTGGCGTCGTTTTGATGCCAACACAGACCGCTGGCTGCGGGAGCCGGGCCAGTTGCCAGAAGAGCAGATCGCAGCCAACCGTCTGCGCTTCTACCCCGAACTCGATTGGGACAGCCTCGAACCAGCGGATCGGGCCATCCATGACGGCGCCGTTGAGATGTTCGTCAAAAGCCTGGAGTTGATCAGCACCTTCAACCCCGAGCTCACCCCCGGCCAGCTGCTCGAAGTCGAGCGCAAGATGGCCGTCACCAAGAAGCGGCCCTTTGAGCGCTGGGTCGAGCGGGCCCTACAGCGCCGCCAGAAGCTCAGCCTGCGGGAGCGCCGCCGCTTCGACCGCGATCGCTTCCTGCGGGGCTGGGGAGAATGGCTGGCCCTCGACACCACCCGCCAGGCCCTGTTGCCCCTTTCCCTGGCTCTGGTGCTGGCCGGCAGCACCGGCTGGTGGCTGGGCAGCCAGAACTTCTGTCGCAAGATTCTGGTGGCCCCGGCGGTGCAGCAGCCGAGTCCCTGATCCCGGCCCTGCATACGACTGCGGCACGGCCAGATGGTGCGCCGGCGCCTTTGGCCCCGGTCTTGTGGGCATTGCCGCGCCAGACTGGGGCCAATCTGGAGTTGGACGTACGCCGATGGCCGCCGATCCCCTTGATGCCCTGCGCCTCACCTTGATGCAGGATGTACTACCCGTGGGCCTGGCCGTGGTCGAACGGGCCCGCAAGGGGGGGCCTCGGGAGGTGATGGCAGCCTTCGATGGCTCCAGCCCCGATCCCCTCGGCACCTTGCGAGAAGAAGGCGAACCGGCCGCCACCCAGCTGCGGGCCGGCCTGGACAATCTCCAGCCAGGACTTGGCAATCCAGTGGTCAAGGTGGAAGTGCGCGATGTACCCGTGCAATCCGCCCAATCCACCGCCCATTCCGCAAGCCAACCCCAGGAGGATGCGGCCGAACTCCAGGCCGCCTTGGTTCGCATCAGCTCCCGCTTGGCTGAGCTGGAGCGGCGCCTGGCGGCGGCCCCACGGGCCCATGCCGCCGGCCCGATCAGCTACGGCAGGGACAGCAACCCTGGCGTCGGCACGGGCTTCGATGACCGCCGCGGTGCGGCCGGTCGGCTCTGATGGCGCCTCTGGCCTCGGGCAGCTCTCGCCAGACGGGCGTGGGCCACCAGCCCGGGGTACTGATGACCTTTGTGCTGTTTTGCTGCCTCGCAATCTTTGGGCGGCTGGCCTGGCTGCAGTTGCTCCATGGCGCCGAATTCAAGGCGATGGCCGATGAAAACCGCATCCGCCTGCTGCCACGCGATCCGGTGCGGGGGCGCCTGCTGGATCGCCAGGGGCGCGTGCTGGCCACCAATCGCCTCACCTACAACCTCTATCTGCAGCCCCGATTGCTCAAAAAAGGCGGTTGGCCCGCCCTGCGCGACCAGCTGGCTGAATTGTTGCAGCTGCGCGGCGCCGATCTGGAGACCCGCCGCCAGCAGGGCGCCCACAGCGAGGGTTTCCGCATCCGCCTGGCCGGTCCCCTGACACCGGTGCAGGTGCTGCGCTTTCGCGAACGGGCCGATTCCCTGCCGGGCGCCGAGGTGGCGATCGAGGTGCGCCGCACCTACCCCAATGGCGCCCTGGCTTCCCACCTGATGGGATACACCAGCAACATCACCGAAGAGGAATACAAACGGCTCGAACCCCAGGGCTACCGGCTCAGCGACCGCATCGGCCGCACGGGCCTGGAAATGGTCTACGAAAAGCATCTGCGCGGCGAGTGGGGCGGCCAGCAGCTGGAGGTCAATGCCGCAGGGCAGGTGCAGCGTGTCCTGGGGGACAAACCGGCCCGGGCCGGTAAAGACCTGCGGCTCACCATCGATCTGGACCTGCAGCAGGCCGCCGAACGGGCCCTGGACACCGTCAGCAAAGGGGCCATCGTCGCCATGGATCCCCAGACCGGAGCGGTGCTGGCGATGGCCAGCCGTCCCCATTTCGATCCCAATATCTTCTCCGATGGTCCCACCACCGCTCAGTGGAACCAACTGAACCGGCCGGAAGCGCCAATGCTGAACCGCACCATGCAGGGGTTCCCGCCGGCTAGCACCTTCAAGATCGTCACCACCATCGCCGGCCTGGAGTCGGGCAAGTTCCAGGCCAAATCCACCCTGCCCACCTCCGCTTCGTTTTGTTATGACGGCCAGTGCTACACCGACCACGCTGCCCATGGCTCGATTGGCTTCCCCTTTGCCTTGGCGGTCAGCAGCAACAGCTTCTACTACCGGCTTGGGCTGGCGCTAGGTCCCACCGAGTTGTTCAAAGCCGCCCGGCGCCTGGGCTATGGCGCCTACACCGGGGTCGAGTTGCGGGATGAGGAAAGCTCGGGGCTGCTGGGGGATCCCGCTTGGAAACGCAAGGTGCTCAAGGAGCCCTGGTCGTCGGTGGACACCATCACCTCATCGATCGGCCAGGGGGCCGTTACTGTCACTCCTCTGCAAATGGCCCGTCTCTATGCGGCGGTGGCCAACGGGGGTTGGCTGGTGACTCCCCACCTGGTGGAGCGTCCGGTGCAGCGGGTCTGGCTGGGGCTCAAGCCCGAGACCCTGCAGGTGTTGCGCCAGGGCCTGCGGCAAGTGGTCACCGAGGGCACCGGCAAGGTGCTCAACGATCCCAGCCTGCCGCCCGTGGCCGGCAAAACGGGAACCGGCGAGGATCCCCCCCGCCCGGACCATGCTTGGTTCGGCGGCTACGCCCCCGCCGACCAACCGACGTTGGTGATCGTTGCCTTCGGCGAAAACAGCGGTGGCTACGGCGGCACGATCGCGGCCCCGATGGTGCGGGCCTTGATGACCACCTGGTTCCGGGGGACGACTGATGCGCCAGCCCAGCAGCGCCCCTGAGCCAAGGTTCAGGTGGGCTGGGGCACCCTTGCCTGGTTGAGGACCTTGCGGTAGTAGCCCCGCAGTTGGTCGGTGGCGCCGGCCCAACCCCAACGTTCCGCCTCCTGCCGGGCCGCCTGCCGCAGGCAGGCCCGGGTCTGGGATTCGCCGAGCAGTCGCTGCACGGCGGTGGTGAGACTGTGGGGCTGGTCGGGATCGTAAAGGCAACCGTTTTCGCCATCGCTGACGATGTCGGGGATGCCGCCCCGATCGGCCCCCACCACGGGACAGCCGGCAGCCATGGCCTCCAGCAATACCAGCCCCAGGGTTTCGGTGGAGGAAGGGAACAGAAAGGCATCGCCGCAGGCATAGGCCGAGGCCAGGTCTTGGCCCGCCAGATAACCCACAAACGTGGTGGGAGTGCCTTCGAAGCAGCGCTCCAGTTGTTGCCGGTGGGGTCCGTCGCCCACTAGGGCCAGGCGGGTCTGGGGCATGGCCTCCAGCACGGGGCGGATGCGTTCAATCTGCTTCTCGGCCGAGAGGCGACCGATATAAAGCAGCAAATTGCCGGTGTCGTCATAGGGACCGTGCAGCCGGGCGCGCATGCTTTCGTTGCGCAATTCAGGGCGGAATAAATCGGTATCGACGCCGCGCTGCCAGAGGGCCGTGTGCTGGATGCCCTTGGCGGCCAGTTCGGCCACCATCGCGGTGGAGGTGCAAAGGTTGAGGCTGGCCTGGTTGTGGGCGGCCTTGAGCAGCTCCCAAAGCAGGGGCTCCAGCATGCCCATGCCGTAATGCTCCAGGTATTTGGGCAGGTGGGTGTGGTAGCTGGCCACCAGGGGCAGATTGCGGCTCTTGGCGAGCCAGATGCCCCCCAAACCCAGCACCGCCGGGTTGACCACATGCACCAGATCCGGGCGGAACTGCTCCAGGGCCTCGGAGACCGCCGGCCGGGGCAGGGCCAATTTCAATTCGGGATAGAGAGGCAGGGGCAGGGCCGGCACCCCCACCACCTTGGCCCCCAGGTAGGAGTCGGGGGCACCCTCGGGACAGAAGATCAACACCTCATCCCCGGCCGCGACCAAGTGCTGCAGGGTCTTGGTCAGCCGGGTGACGATGCCGTCCACCTTGGGCAGGAAGGTTTCGGTAAAGAAGGCGATCCGCACTGGCCGCCTCGCTTAGGGGCGGGCGGCGATGGCCTCAGCCTGCCGCGTCGTCCAGGCGGAAAGACAAGGAATGCGGGAGCGATCGCAGCGGTCTGCCCAGCGGCGAGCCACATCCACAACCTCGGCCAGCAAGCCGACGTCGAGGGTGGTGGGTTGGAGTCCTAACTCCAGGAAGCAACTGTTGTCGACGATCAGGTCGTTTTCGATCGCTTCCTTGCGGGGATTGGCCTGGTAGTTGGTTTGGGCACCGGTGAGGGCGGCAACTTTCTCGGCCAGGTCAGCGACCCGGTGGCTTTCGGTCATCTGGTTAAAGATCTTGACCTTTTCGCCGCTGCTGGGGGGATGGTCCAAGGCCAACTGGACGCAGCGCACCGAGTCGCGGATGTGAATGAAGGCCCGGGTCTGGCCACCGGTGCCGTGGACGGTGAGCGGATAGCCAATGGCTGCCTGCATCAAGAAGCGATTCAGCACGGTGCCGTAGTCGCCGTCGTAGTCAAAACGGTTGGTAAGACGGGGATCCTTTTCGGTCAGGGTGGTGTTGGTTCCCCAGACAATGCCCTGGTGCAGATCGGTGATGCGGATGCCGTCGTTCTTGTTGTAATAAAAAAACAGCAACTGGTCGAGCGTCTTGGTCATGTGATAGACGCTGCCGGGATCCGTGGGGTGCAGGATTCTCTCGGTGAAGCGACTGCCGTCGGCTTGGGGCACCTCAACGGTCAGGTAACCCTCAGGGATGGTCGCCCCCCGATGGGAGCCATAGCCATAGACCCCCATGGTGCCCAGGTGGACGATATGGATGTCCAGTTCACTCTCGACAATGGCGGCCAGCAGGTTGTGGGTGCCGTTGACGTTGTTGTCGACGGTGTAGCGCTTGGTGGCGCTCGACTTCATGGAGTAGGGCGCGGCCCGTTGCTCAGCGAAATGGACCACCGCGTCAGGCTTCTCGCTGCGCAGCAGGTCCAGCAGCCGGTCGTATTCCTTGGCGATGTCCAGGAGCACGAACTCAATCCGCTTGCCGCCCACCTGTTCCCAGGCCTTCAGCCGGTCGCCGATGGTGGCGATGGGAGTGAGGGACTCGACCCCCAGATCAATGTCGATTTTGCGGCGACTCAGGTTGTCCACGATCATCACGTCGTGGCCAGCATCCGCCAGGTTCACCGCACAGGGCCAACCACAAAAGCCGTCACCGCCGAGAACGAGAACCTTCACCTCAGACTCCTGAACGAGCGGATGCTCAGACAGGCAAACTACTACAGGCCTTCATCCCCAGTCCCATTGCCCTGGTCCTGACTGGCTCAGGTGCCGACCAGGCCGCTGGTTGGGGAGCTGGGACTGGCCTGGGGCCGCAGCGGCAGTCGTCCGGCCAGAAAGGCGGTGCGGCCCGCTTCGGTGGCCAGGGCCATCGCCCTGGCCATGGCCGGGGGATCGCCCGCCAGGGCGATGGCGCTGTTGATTAGCAGGGCGTCGGCGCCCATTTCCATGGCCTGGGCCGCCTCACTCGGTACGCCGATGCCGGCGTCCACCACGACGGGAACGCCGGCGTTCTCGATGATCAGGGCGATGTTGGCGGCGTTGCGCAGACCCTGCCCGGAGCCGATCGGCGAGGCCAGGGGCATCACCGTGGCACAGCCCACCGCTTCAAGCCGCTGGGCCAGCAAGGGATCGGCGTTGATGTAGGGCAGCACCACGAAGCCTTCTTTCACCAGTTGCTCGGCCGCTTCCAGGGTGCCGAAGGGGTCGGGCAGCAGGTGCCGGGGGTCGGGAATGACTTCCAACTTGACAAAATTGTTTTCCTCCTGGCCGGCGAGGCGGGCCAGCTCCCGACCCAGGCGCGCCACCCGGATCGCCTCCTCGGCGGTGGCGCAGCCGGCGGTGTTGGGCAGCATCCAGATCCGCTTCCAATCGATTGCCTCCAACAGCCCCTCGTGGCCCTGGGCCCTGCTCTGGACGCGCCGTACGGCCACGGTGACGATCTCGCAGCCACTGGCATCCAGGCTGGCCTGCATAGCCGCCAGGGAGGGGTACTTGCCGGTGCCGGTCATCAGCCGACTGACGAAGCGACGCCCGGCGATGACGAGGTCGGTGGGGGCGGTCTGGGTCACAGCCCGATCAGGCGGTCGTGCCGACGTAGTCTGCGCTCTGGACCCGCGATCGCTGCTCTGGTGGCGGCCCCCATGCCCCTGCTGTTGCCCGTTTTGGTCGCCGCCACGCCTGTTGCGGTACCCGCCCGCCCCTTCACGGCCCCGCCCGGTGCCTTTACGGCCCCCTTCAGCGCCCCTGCCGGAGCGTTTTCCGGTGGCAGCCAGGTGCCGCTGCCAACGCCCCTCGCCCGGCCGGGGCCGGCGGCCGAACCGGCCCCTGGCTCCCTGAATCCCGGGTTGCTGAATCCCGGGGTCAGCATGAATGAGCTGATTTCGGTCGAACCCTTTGACCCGGAGGGTCGTGCCGCCCTGATTGCCCGGGTGATTCCCCGCCAATGGCGCGGCAGCTTCCAGTCTTTCGCGGGTAGCGCGCCCCTGCCTGCGGCGCTTGAGCTTGGATCGGTGCGGGCCATGGGCCAGATGGTCGACCTGCGCGGCAATTTGCGGATCGGTGCTGCCATGACGCCTGTGCAGGGAACCCTCAATGCCAAGTCCGACCAGCTCGATTTGCTGCTGCTGGGGGACATGGGCTCGGTGGGCATGGAACCCGGTGGCCAGATCCAGGGCCTGCAGTCGATGTCCCTGAGCAGCTGGCGAGCACCAAGATTGGTTAGTCCTGGAGGGCGGCTGCTGCTGAACCCAGGGCCGGCGCCGACTGGCCCAGAGCCGATTCGGGGCTTGTGGTGATAGCGAGGCCCCAGTAGTCGAGGCCCCAGTAGTCGAGGCCCTAGTGGTCGCTTTGAAATTCTGAGTTAGGCCGACTTGCTGTCAATGCCACTGCGGCGCTTCAAGGTTTTCAGACCTTTGCTGGCGGTTTTGTTGTCAGGTTCGAGATTCAGCACCTGCTCATAGGTGGAGCGGGCCTCGTCGGGCCGTTGCAGTTTGCCCAGGGCAAAGGCGAGATTATTTAGTGCTACGGGGTAATCGGCCTTGCAACGGATGGCCGTTTGGTAATGCTTGATGGCGGCGGGATATTTGTTCTGGGCCGCCAAGGCAAAACCAAGGGCATTTTCAATCACGGCCCTCGCCTCTGGCGGCGCCTTTTCAGAATCAGCCAGCTTGACGGCCTGTTTGAGGGTGTCGGCGGCCTGGCTGTAGAGACGCTTGCGCAGCTGGACCGAGGCGAGTTCATAGAGCCCCGCCGCATCGCTGGGCTTGGG
>JBKDVK010000016.1:0-9236 GCA_046338875.1 Cyanobacteriota bacterium
GGGCAGCACCGCCTCCTTGACGGTCTGCAGCGGTGGCACCGGCTCGCTGGTTAGGCCCAGTTCCGCCAGGGTGCGGCCGGCCATCAATTGGCTGGCGATCTTGGCCAGGGGCACGCCGGTGGCTTTGGCGACAAACGGCACCGTGCGCGATGCCCTGGGGTTGGCCTCAATGATGAACACCCATTCCTGGCCGTCGGCCTGGCGTTGGATTGCGAACTGCAGATTGATCAAGCCCCGCACCTCCAGGGCCAGGGCCAGGTCCCGGCTCCAGCCCTTGATCGTCTCCAGCACCTCCGGGCCCAAGGACACCGCCGGCAATGCGCAGGCCGAATCGCCCGAGTGAATGCCGGCCGGCTCGATGTGCTCCATCAACCCGCAGATCAACACCTGGCCGTCGCCATCACATAGCGCATCCACATCCACTTCGATGGCATTTTCCAGAAACTGGTCGATCAGCACCGGATGGTCCGGTTCCACCTGCACCGCCTCCACCATGTAGCGGTTCAGCTCCGCTTCGCCATACACCACCTCCATCGCCCGACCGCCCAGCACATAACTGGGCCTTACCACCACCGGATAGCCCACCCGCTCGGCCACCGCCCGCGCCTCGCCATCGCTGCGGGCCAGGCCATTGCGGGGCTGGCGTATATCCAAGCGCCGCAAAATCGCCTCGAACTGCTCGCGGTCTTCGGCGCGATCGATCGATTCGGGCGAGGTGCCCCAGATGCGGGTGCCGCTGGCCTGGCCTTCGGCTGATTCCAGCCAGCGCAACAGCGGAATCGCCAGCTTCAGGGGCGTCTGGCCGCCGAACTGCACAATCACCGCTTCGGGGCGTTCGGCCTCGATCACATTCAGCACATCTTCAAAGGTCAGCGGCTCGAAATAGAGGCGATCCGAGGTGTCGTAGTCGGTGGAAACCGTCTCCGGATTGCTGTTCACCATCACGGTGGCGAAACCTTCTTTGCGCAGGGCAAACGAGGCGTGGCAGCAGCAATAGTCAAATTCGATGCCCTGGCCGATGCGGTTGGGCCCACCGCCCAAAATCATCACCTTGCGGCGGCTTTCCGGTTGCACCTCACTTGCCGGCGGCAGCAGCCGCAGCTGGCCATCTGCGCCGATTTGCTCCAGGGGGCGTTCGTAGGTCGAGTAGTGATAGGGCGTGCTGGAGGCGAATTCGGCGGCGCAGGTGTCAACGGTCTTGAAGATGGCGCTCACCCCCAGGGCCTGGCGGTGGCGGCGCACGTCCAACTCAGCTGTGCCGGTGGCCCAGGCGATCTGGCGATCGGAGAAGCCCAGCTGCTTCAGCTCCAGCAGGGCCGGGGCGGCCAAATCGGCCAGTTGGCGACCATTTAATAGCCGCTGCTCCGCTTCCAACAGGCCCCGCAACTTGGCCAAAAACCAGGGATCGATGGCACTGAGCTGATGCAGTTCGGCATCGCTGTAGCCCCGCACCATGGCGGTGCGCAGCGCCAAAATGCGGTCCGGCGAGGGGGTGCGCACCTGGCGCTCCAGGTCGGCGGCGTCGGGATTTGGATCGTCGCGGTCGCAGCCCCAGCCGGCCAGGCCGGTTTCCAAAGACCGCAACGCCTTTTGGAAGGATTCCTCGAAGCAGCGGCCGATCGCCATCGCTTCGCCCACCGACTTCATTGAGGTGGTCAGCACCGCCGCACTGCCCTGGAACTTCTCGAAGGCGAAGCGCGGCACCTTGGTGACCACATAATCAATCGTCGGTTCAAAACAGGCCGGTGTGGCGCCGGTGATGTCATTGACGATTTCATCAAGGGTGTAACCCACCGCCAGCCGGGCGGCGATTTTGGCGATCGGAAAGCCGGTGGCCTTGCTGGCCAGGGCCGACGATCGCGAGACCCGCGGATTCATCTCAATCACCACCACCGCCCCGTCGGCGGGGTTGATGGCGAACTGGATGTTGCTGCCGCCCGTATCGACGCCAATCTCGCGAATGATGGCGATCGACTGGTCGCGCAGCCGTTGGTATTCCCGGTCGGTGAGGGTTTGGGCCGGTGCCACCGTGATCGAATCACCGGTGTGGACCCCCATCGGGTCGAGGTTTTCGATGCTGCAGACAATCACCACATTGTCAGCGCTGTCACGCATCACCTCCAGCTCGAATTCCTTCCAGCCCAGCAGCGATTGTTCGACCAGAATCTGGGAGACGGGGCTGGCCTCCAGGCCGCTCTTGCAGATCGCCCGGAATTCTTCCGGGTTGTAGGCGATGCCACCCCCCGAGCCGCCCAGGGTGAAGGCCGGCCGGATGATGCGCGGATAGGAGCCAATCGTTTCGCCGACCTCCTCGGCCTCCTCCAAGGTGTTGGCGATGCCCGAGGGGCACACGGCCACACCGATGCGGGCCATGGCCTCCTTGAACAGCAGCCGGTCCTCCGCCATGCGGATCGCCTCCAGGTTGGCGCCGATCAATTCGACGCCAAAGCGCTCCAAGGTGCCGTCTTCCGCCAGGGCCACGGCCAGGTTGAGGGCCGTCTGCCCCCCCATGGTCGGCAGCAGGGCATCGGGCCGCTCCCGCTCGATCACCCGGGCCACCACCTCCGGTGTCAGGGGCTCGATGTAGGTGCGATTGGCCAGATCCGGGTCGGTCATGATCGAGGCCGGATTGCTGTTGACCAGCACCACCTCGTATCCCTCCGCCCGCAGGGCCTTGCAGGCCTGGGTGCCCGAGTAATCGAACTCACAGGCCTGGCCGATCACGATCGGACCGGACCCCAACAGCAGGATGCGCCTGAGATCCGTGCGGCGGGGCATGGGGCTGGCAGCCAAACGGGCCCAGCCTCTCACGCTCGCCGGCCATCCCTACCAACCTCGGGGGCCCGATTCCGGGGGGGCATGGTTAGGGTGGGCGGATTCAGATGTGCCTGTGACCCGGCGATGAGCGAACTCCAGCGCTTGAAGGGGCTCCTTCCCCCTGAGATGCAGAGCTGGGTGTTTGTCGAAGCTTCAGCCGCCGTCGACCCACCCCTGATCAGCATCGAAGAGATCGGCCGCGACGAGATCGAGATCCAGCTCGACCTCCAAAAATGGGACGCCCTGGCCCTCGACCACCGCAATTTGCTGTTTTGGCATGAGGTGGGTCGCATCCAGAACGACACCGTCCCCCGCGACGGCTGGGAAATGGCGGCCCTGGCCATCGGCCTCGGCGGCGCCATCGGTGAGCTTTGGGTGCAGGACGGCCTGCTGTTGATCATGGCGATGGGCCTCTCTGGCTTTGCCGGCTACCGCCTCTATCTCAAAAACAACAACGAGAAGCGCCTGCGAGACGCCATCAGTGCCGACGAGCGGGCCATCGATCTGGCTTGTCGCTTCGGTTACACCCTGCCCAATGCCTACAAGAGCCTGGGCGGCGCCCTCAAGGAGCTTGTTGAGCAGACCCGCAAGAAACGCCGTCGCGCTTTCTACGAAGACCGCCTCGAGGCCCTGCGTAAGAGTGCCGGCAAGGCCCGCGCCGAAATGGCCCAGCAACAGGGCTCCCGCCAATCCGTAAGTAGTGAGAACGTCTATGGCTGATATCGCCCGGCTTGATGGGCCCTTAGCCCCCGAAACAATCGTCGTCCCCGCAGCCAACGTTCCACCCAGACCACCCGCCCCCAACCACCAGGGACTGCCTGGGCTCGACAGCCACGCCCTGGCCTTGATGGCCGCCGAGGCCTGCGATGACCGCAAGGCCGTTGATATCCGCCTGATCGGCGTTGAGGCCATCTCCTCGTTGGCCGACTGGTTTGTGATCTGCAGTGGCCTCTCCGACGTGCAGGTTCGCGCCATCGCCCGTTCGGTGCAGGACCAACTGGAAGAGAAGGTGGGTCGGTTGCCCCTGCGCCAGGAGGGCCAGGACCACGGCCGCTGGGTGGTGCTCGATTACGGCGAACTGATCGTGCACGTGCTCGCCCCCAATGAGCGCGGCTACTACGACCTGGAGGCTTTCTGGAGCCAGGGGCAGCAGGAGCGCTACGTCAGCCCCCTGCAACCGCCCTCCTAGTTTTCACCATGGCGATCCCTACCAGGAGTGGCGACTTCGGCCCAGGCCAGGAACGCTCAGGCCAGGCCCTGATTGTCCAGGCGGGCCCCTGCCCTGTCCCCCAGGACCAACGGCCCTTGCGCGAATACCAGCAACTGTTGGAGTCGTGGTTCTTTGTCTGGCCCTCCGGCCCCGATGGCTGGCCCCTGCTGCGGGCCCTGGCCTTGAGTTTCTTGTTGCTGCTGCCCCTGGCCCTGCTGGTGGCCACTGGCAGCGTGCCCCTGCGTCACGACATCCCTCGGCTGGTGGTCGCTGCGGCCACCGCCAGCGTCAGCTTGCCCCTGCTGCTGTTGCTGCGGCAGTGGATGGGCTGGACCTACGTGCAGAAACGCCTGCTGGCCGACCAGGTGTACTACGAGGAATCGGGCTGGTACGACGGCCAGGTATGGCCCAAACCGCTCCCCTGGCTCCAGCAGGACCAGCTCGTCGCTCGCCACCAGATCGGCCCCGTACTCTCCCGCCTCCGCCTCGGTCTCACCGTTGCCGGCCTGCTGCTGGTTGCTGGTACCGGGCTCTGCCAGGCTCTCTGAGCCGGTATCGCCGGCCCCTGACTCCCCCGCACCGCTCCCCATGTCCCTGCCCTCCAGCTTTTCGGGAGCCAATCGCGGCGGCTTGATTGCGCCTTTGGAGGTGAGGTTGCTGCGCAATGGCATCGCCGAATCGCAGCATCGGGTCCATGCCGTGGTCTGTGACAGCCGCGGCCGGGTGCTACTTCGGGCCGGCGATCCCCAGCAGCTGAGTTTTGTGCGCAGCGCCCTCAAACCATTTCAGGCCATGGCGTTTGTCGGCAGCGGCGCAGCCGAGCGCAATGGTTGCGGCGACAGGGGCCTGGCGATTGCCTGCGCCTCCCACAGCGGTAGTGCCGTCCACGCCCGCGAGGCTTTTCGGCTGCTCTGGGGAGCCGAGCTGGAAACCTCCCAGCTGCAATGCCCCGTCCCCGCAGGCGCCACCAGCCCCCTGGAGCACAACTGCTCCGGCAAGCACGCGGCTTTTCTGGCCACCTGCCGCCAGCTGCACTGGCCCCTCGAGAGCTATCTACAGATCGACCATCCGGTCCAACAGGAGGTGCTCAAACGCATCGGTGAATTGCTGGCGATCCCCGCCGCCGAGCTGGTCAGCGCCCCCGACGACTGCGGTGCCCCAACCCTGCAACTGCAATTGGCCCAGATGGCCCTCACCTTTGCCCACCTCGGCGCCGGCACCCATGCCGATCTTGAGCAGTTGGGCCGGGCGATGCTGGCCCACCCCGAACTGGTGGCGGGGGAGGGTCGCTTTGACACCGAGCTGATGCGCAGTGGCCACGGCCAGGTGATCAGCAAGGGCGGCGCCGAGGGCATCCAATGTCTCAGCCGGGTGGGTGAAGGCCTGGGGGTGGCCATCAAGGTGGAAGACGGGGCCAGCCGGGCCAAACACGCCGTCGCCCTGCATCTGCTGCAGAAACTTGAATGGCTGACGCCCATGTCCCTGGAAGAACTGGACCAGCGCTTCCTGCGGCCAGCCCCCCATCTGCGGCTGGAGGTGCTGGGGGAGATGCGCTGAAGGGCCCGTCAGCCAGGGGGGTGCCCACGGGCTGGTAGTGTTGTTAAACACCGCGGGGTAGAGCAGTCTGGTAGCTCGTCGGGCTCATAACCCGAAGGTCGCGAGTTCAAATCTCGCCCCCGCCACCACTTGCAACCGCATCAGCCCTGGCGCTCCTTTGAGTACCAGGGCTTTTGCTTGGCCCGCCAGTCCCGTTGCCGCCCTTCCCCTCGCCCATGGCCCTGGACCCCACCCTTGATGGCCCCTGGGATGCGCTGGTGGTCGGCTGCGGTGCCAGTGGCGGCGTGGCCGCCATGGTGCTCGCCGAGGCCGGCCTCAAGGTGCTGGTGCTCGAGGCTGGCCCCCAATTGAGCCCCCAGCGGGCCCGGGGGGGGGAACCCCTGAACAGCCTGCGGCGGCTGGCGTTTCTTAGCAGTGGCCGCAGCCGGTTGCAGGCCCAGCACCCGGGCTTCTGGAAACACAACCCCGAGCTGTTCGTTGATGAGCGCCTGCACCCATACACCACCCCGGCTGACGCCCCCTTTCTGTGGAGCCGGGGTCGCCAGGTGGGGGGTCGCAGCCTCACCTGGGGCGGCATCACCCTGCGGCTCTCCGACCATGAATTCAAGGCTGGCGAGCGGGATGGCCGGGGCCCCTCCTGGCCGATCAACCACGCAGACCTCGACCCCTACTACACGCGGCTGGAAACGTTGCTGGGGGTCCATGGCCAGGCTGATGGCCTCAGCACCCTCCCCGACGGCCACTACCTGCCCCCCCTGCCCTTCACCCCGGGCGAACAGCATCTGCAGGCGGCCCTGGCCCGGGAGCTGGGGCTGCCGCTGATCCACTCCCGCGGTTTTCGCCTGCATCGTCCGGCCCAGGACGGGCCCTGGCCGCGCTCAAGCGCCCAGGGGGTCACCTTGGCCCGGGCCCTGGCCACCGGCCGGGTGGCCCTGCGCAGTGACACCATCGTCAGCCACCTGCAGATGGATCGCCAGCAGCAGCGGGCCGAGGGGGTCGTCGCCCTCGACGCCCGCAGCGGCAAACGCCAGCTGCTGCGGGCCGCGATCGTGGTGCTCTGCGCCTCAACGATTGAATCGCTGCGCTTGCTGCTGCACTCCAGTGAGGGCCAGCAGGAGCGGGGCTTGATCGATCCCTCCGCCCAGCTGGGCCGTGGCTTGATGGACCACATCTCCTGCAGCCGCTTCTTCAGCATTCCCGGCATCGCTCCCCCCGATCTCCCGGCGGAACTATCGGGGGCAGGCAGCTGCTTTGTGCCCAATTGCCGGGCCGCCGGCGAGCCCCAGCGCGACTTCGAGCGCGGCTACGGCCTCTGGGCGGCCCTGCAACGCTTCGATCCGCCCCGCCTGCTGCAGCGCCGGCCCGGGGAGGCGGTGGGCTTTTTGATCGGCCACGGCGAAGTGCTCGCCAATCCCGACAACCAGGTGACGCTGGATGGCGGGCCCGGCGATGCCTGGGGGCTGCCGGTGGCCCGCATCACCTGCCGCTGGGGCCCCAATGAACAGGCGATGGTGCGCCACATGCAGGCACGCATGCAAACGGTGGTGCGGGCCGCAGGGGGCAGCCTGCAGCCCATCGAAGACCTGTTCGTTGTCCCCCTGGTCGAACCGTTGCTGCACCGTGCCGTCGCCACGGCCGCGGCGGCCGCCCCGGCGGGCTATTACATCCACGAAATGGGCGGCGCCCCCATGGCCACCACCGAGGCAGGTGGGGTTCTCAACCCCTGGAACCAGTGCTGGCGGGCCAGCAATGTGCTGGTGACCGACGGGGCCTGCTGGCCCAGCTCCGGTTGGCAAAGTCCCACCCTCACCACCATGGCCCTCACCTGGCGGGCCTGTGAGGCGGCGGCCCGGCGCCTGCGCCAGGGCGACCAGGGACTGGCCTGATGGCTGGTTTGCCAAGTGGTGTCAATCAACACAGATTGACCTGGCCTTGCGGTTCATACTTCAAAAGCGACCTAAAAGGGTCGGGCAAGGGAGAATCCAAGCGGGGGAATACCCCCGCTTTTTATTGTCCTTATCAATCATCATTTTGATCGCAACGGCCACCCGCCACGAGCCAACCGCCACGAACCACGAACCCGTTCTGCAGGGGTGAGGTGGTTGGCTGACTGGATCGAGGCCTCCATCTTCGTCCTGCCCCCGCCATACCGGATGACACCCCGAGTACGCCATAGGTTCCCCAGGCTCGTCACAGGGGTGCATTAACGACGCCGCAGGCCCTAAACCGTTTGAGACTGGTGTCTCCAGCTTGTTGCAGGGGTTGTACGGCCGCTGGCCGGTGGTTAAGAAGAGGGTCGACCGGGGACTGTCAAGAGGCAAATGAGCAATCCCCAGCTTTCCCCAACACAACGCAGCCACAAGCCCAACAAGCCTCTTTCTGTGGAAAATCCCCTTGAAAACGGGGGAAAAACACCCCCTTCTGGGGAAATCGCCGATGGATTAGCAAAACTAATGCTGGTTGCCCTGGCCGAAATCGAGCCGAAGCGAGACGTGCTGATCCCTGTTCAAGACCTCCGCTGGGGCCTGTTCAGGCCTGCGGCAAGGCACTTGTCAAGGCCTCTCAGCCTGGCTCCGCTCGCTTGAGGCTGAGGGGACCCAGGGGGTGGTTGGCGTGGGGATAGGGGGGGTGATGGTGGGCGTGATGCTCGTGATGCTCGTGGCTGTGTTGCCCGTCACCAACGAGTGTCAGCGGCACGCCATCGCTTTGGCAGGCCCCGGTGCATTCGCGTTCACAAAGGGTGCAGCTCTCGACCAAGCCCTCGACATGGTGGTGATGGCTGTGCTGGGCCCGGCCCACCTCCTGCTCAAAGCCCAGCACCTGGTCGCGGTACTTGCAAAGGCCGCAATTCATCGCCGTTTCACCCAACAGCACCTCTTCGACCCGCTGGACGAAGGTTTGCAGAACTTGGGGATGGTCGCCCAGGTAGCTGGCCTGCACAAATTCCACCTCGGGATGGTCCGCCGCCACCAGTTGGCTGTGCTGGACGATGCGACTGACCAACACCCCGGAGAACAGGAAATAGGGGAAGACCACGATGCGGCGAAAGCCCAGGCGCACCAGATGGCGCAAGCCCGGTTCGACCAGGGGAAAAGTCACCCCTGAATACAACGTTTCGCCCCAGCCAAAACCCAGACCCTCCACCAACAGGCGGGTCACCTTGGCCACATTTGAGTTGGCATCCGGATCGGAGGAGCCCCGCCCGACCACCACCAGCAGGGTGTCGTGCAGAGCGACGGGCGTGGTGGTGGCATCGAGCGCCGCCTGGATGCGGGCGCCAGCGGCGCGAATCATGGCCAGATCGACCCCCAGTTCGCGGCCGTAATCAACACGCAATCCTGTCTCGGCTGCGTAGGTATTGAGAACGCTGGGGATGTCGTTCTTGGCGTGGCCGGCGGCGAACAGCATGGCGGGTACCGCCAGCACATGCTCGACACCACGCTGCCGCAGGGCGTCGAGGCCGTCCCGCAGGATCGGCCGCGCGAATTCCAGATAGCCATACTCCAGGGGCACCGGATTCAGCCGTTGCCGCAATTGATCGGCCAGGGCGGCAAATTCGGCCACCGCCAGGCGGTTGCGGCTGCCATGGCCACAGATCAATACCCCTAGGGGACCATGGGGGCCCTGCCTGGGTAGGACCTGGCTGAGCGGG
>JBKDVK010000017.1:0-4062 GCA_046338875.1 Cyanobacteriota bacterium
CGCTCTAACAATGAGGTTTTGCCGGCCCCCGGGCTGCTCATCACGTTGATGCAGAGCAGTCGCCAGGCATCAAAGTGCTCGCGGTTGTGGGCGGCCTGGTGCTGATTAGCAGCCAGAAGATTGAGGCCAAGGTTGTCTTCCAGGGGCATGTGCATGGCAATCAGGGGCAGAAAAATTGGGTTTAATGGCGCGTCAAACTCACATGACAGCGGCCGGATCAGGCTGGGAATTGGGCGGCGGATTAGGCGGCGGATTTGTCTCCACCAGCTCGTAATCGACGCTGCGGATTCGCAGTTCGCGGCCGCTGACGATCTCCTCCATTGGATGGCTGCAACAGGGGGAGCGGTAGCCCTGCTCCGCCTCGGGGGTGTAGATCGAAGCGCAGGCCAGGCAACGGCCCAGCAGCGGCACCGGTTCGATGGCCAGTTGGGCCCCCTCGAGCCAACTGTTGGCGATCGCCACCTTCCAGGTGAAGAGCAATTGGTCGGGCTCCACACAGGTGAAGGCACCCACTTGCAGATTCACCCTGCTCACCTTGGGCTGCTGGGGCCGATGGCCCTCCCTCCAGCTGTGCATCGAGAGCACCAGGGCCCGGGTCATGTCGACTTCATGCATGGCCCTACCTCCAGGCCCTATCGACCTGGAGATTGCAGGTCGGCGAGATCCAACTCGGCAACGACCGGCGCGGCAGCTGGCCGCTGACCACCAGGTGGGCCATGGTGTCGCAGATCACCCGGGCGGCCATCAGGGAGGTCATGTCACTGATGTCGTAGGGCGGCGACACCTCTACAACCTCCAGGCCGCAGACGGGCACATTGCGCACAATCAATTCGAGCAACTTCAGCGCCTCCCTGGGCAGCAACCCGCCAGGTTCTGGCCAACCGGTACCGGGTACGAAGCCGGCATCAATGCAATCAATATCAAAGGAGATGTAGACGCAATCGGTACCATCGGTAGCCCGTTCGATCGCATAGCGGGCCGCCGCCTCCAGGCCCATATCGCAGATATCGGTGACGGTGAGCACGTTGGTACCCCGTTCGCGGCAGACTTTTACGCCCTCCCTGGGCACCTGCCAGCCGCCGATGCCTAATTGCACCAGATTTTCTGCCGGTGCATTGGCCATGTTGGTGGCATGAAACCAAGGGGTGGTATGCATCCGCTCATCCAGGTCGGTTTCCTGGGTGTCGACGTGGCGATCGAAATGGATGATGCCTACCTTTTTATCACCCAGGTGGCGGCAAACACCGCGCACGGTGGGGAAACCGATCGAATGGTCGCCGCCGAGAATGATCGGAAAGGCGCCGCTGGCAAAAACGTGGGCGACGCCCTTGGAGATTTGATCGAAGCTCTTCTCGTTGTTGGCGGGAATGGTGAAGATATCGCCTACATCACAGAGGCGAATCTGTTCGCGCAGATCAACGCCCATTTCATAGTTGTAGGGCGTATAGAGGGCTGAGATGCGCCTGATGCCCTGGGGCCCGAAGCGGGTACCCGGCCGGTAGGTGGTGCCGCTGTCGTGGGGCACCCCGAGGATGGCTACATCAAATTCGCCGACACGGTTGACGTCCTCGATGTAGGGCGCCTTCATGAAGGTATTGATGCCGGCGTAATGGGGCAATTCCCCCCGCGAGAAGGTGGAGATGCGCCGATCGACGATGCTGTCGGCCGCCTCCAGGCCGTAGCGGAGGCCCTGGTCCACCTCCTGCTGCCAGCCGGTGAGGGGCAACCTGGCCTCCTTCTCCAGGGCCCTTTTGCCCTCCTCACCCAACCCAGCCTGGGGGGATGGGGTGCTCGGTGCCTGGCGCAAAAACGGTTCGGAAGGGAGTTCGTCGGCGAACTCCGAAGGGGGGGCCATCGGGAGGAGATGCAGGGGGTGTGGTGCGGCCTCCCGGGCTTTTATCCCTCCGTGTCACCGGACGCCGCTGCAGCAGCGCCGGTTGATTCCTCTTGGACCAGCATCCCCAGCGCCAAGACGCTGGGAACCGGAACCCTAGAAATCATTTCCGCGCTTGCAATCTCGCCCCGGCCGGGCTGGGGATTGGTGGCAATGGCTACAGGTCTGCGGGTGTTGTCGAGCAGTATCACGGCTCAACTCGCTCGTACTATTGCGCTGGCCTTGACCGCACCCACTTAAAATTTTGTGGTCTTCTGCGGTAACCGAGGTGGTGCTCGCCCGCAACGACAGGCCAGTGGCGCGGCTCAGCGCCTTGGCGGGCCCGCAGCGGCCCCGGCGTCTGGGGGTGGCCCGCGGCCAGTTCACGGTTCCGGAATCGATCGGTGCAAGCAATCCGCTGATCGCCGAGCTATTTGAGCAGGCCTGATGCGGCTCTTGCTCGACACCCATTTCATTTTCTCTGTCGCTGTGGGAGATTGCCATCAAGCACGCCTTGGCCCGCATCGACATGGCGGGCTCGTGTCGCGGAAGCGCCAAGGACACCTTGGGTCCAACCTGCCGAAGCTGCTCCTAACCTCGATCCATCGCAGCGAGGCGAATCCATGGCGAGCGTGCAGGAGATCCGCCAGCGGCTGCGCGACCAACGCATCGAAAGCTTGCGCAACAGCATCGAGCCCCTGCTGGCTGGACGGACTGGAGCCGAGGTGTGGCTGTTCGGCTCCCTGGCCCGGGGCGACTGGGATGCCCGCTCGGATGTGGACCTGCTGGCGGTGGCGCCGGATCAGAGCGCCGCGGATCAGTTGGCCGATGTCCTGCTGGGAGCAGGCCTGGCCGACGATGTGATCGGCCTCAGCCAGGGCCGCTGGCTGGAGCGGCAGCGGGGCGACGATCCCTGGTGGCGGGGCATCTGCCGCGATGCGATCCGGCTCCAGCCGGTGCAGCCGCTGCAGCGGCCATGACGCGCCGTCTGCACGCCTGGCTGCGTCAGGCCCACAGCGACCTCGCCATGGCGGCCTATGCCAGCCAGGGAGGTTTCCATGCCCAGGCCTGCTACCACTGCTCCCAGGCTGCCGAAAAGGCACTCAAGGCCATGCTGCTGGCCCTGGATCAGGAGCCGGAGCGAACCCACTCGATCGAGCGGTTGCTCTGCGCCTTGGAGCTGCTTGGCATCGAGACCGGCCCGTTGCGCCAACTGCCGCTCAAACCCCTGCAGCGGATGACCACCGCCAGCCACTATCCGGATGGCGATGAGGCTCCGGTGGATCTTTTCGATGCAAGGGACGGGGCGCTGGCCCTGGCGGTGGCGCGTGCCGTGGTGGACTTCGCGGATCAGCAGCTTGGGAAGCTCGATGGGCCGCAATGCACCTAACGCCCTAACCCCATCGGCGTCCACCGGATCGGGCCAGGCGGTCGCCAGATGCCACAAATGGCTTTGGTGGGCCGTGCGCTATGGATTGATCAACTGCAGCTCACCAAAGCGATTCGCGCTTCCAGGGGTCCTGGCTGCCACTGCCACTGGCTCAGCCCCAGATCCCGTTGGTTGCCTGCGGCTCCAGGAGGTGCCGTCGCCATGACAGGCCAGACAAATTCGACACCAGCCAGCCCCAAACCCCTCGTCACCCAGGCTGCCCTGGAGGCCTTCACACAACGGCTTGTGGAGCGCTTCGATCCAGAGCAGGTGATCCTCTTTGGTTCGATGGCCCGGGGTGAGGCCCGCTGGGATTCCGATGCCGACCGCCTGGTGGTGATGCCGTTTGAGGGGCGGTCATTGGATACCGTCAAGGCGCTACGCAGCGCCTGCGAGGCGGATTTTCCGCTGGATCTGCACCTGCTGCGGCCGGAGGAAATCGAGCCTCGCTACCGCTGGGGCGATCCGTTTATTCGCGAAGCCCTGAATCACGGCAAGCTATTGCATAGCAAGCTTTCGCATCGCAACCTGCTACCTGGCGAGGCCAAGCATGGGCACCTGGCCATCGCCAGCCAGCCTGAGATTCAGGTAACGCCGGTGCGTAATCCGGTGGTGACCGAATGGATCGAGCGGGCCGAACGCCACTGGCGAATGGCAGAGCAGTTTGCGGATCTGCATATCTCCTATCAGAGCGGCATGTTCATGGCCCAGCTATGCCTGGAGACCTATCTTCGAGCCGCCCTGATCGCCCAGGGCGTGG
>JBKDVK010000018.1:0-3351 GCA_046338875.1 Cyanobacteriota bacterium
GGGCATGTCAGCGCGGTAGCTCTGTTGCAGGAAAATCAGGGTGAGCAGAGCAGTGGTCGGGATGGCCAGTCGCACATCCCCAATCGAGCCGGGCAGGCTTGGCGAGGCGATCACAACACCTACAACTACAAGCAAAGGCAGTAGGTATTGCCAGAAGGCGGAGAGGAAGTTGGTTGTGTAGACTATTCCGTAGTCGATAGAAGCAAACGCTGAGGCATCGCCGATGCCAAAGTTGGTATTATACTGATGTAGAAATGGTTTCACTATGCCACCCACCATATTGTAACCGTTGATATCGGCAAATTGTCCAATCAACGTGTTGGATACATTTTTTTCCGGCAGCAGGGTCACACACGATTTACTGTTTTGGTAACAGGCGAGAGAATCAGGCCTGGTTTCCATCGTGATCGGCAGTTTCATGTCGTAAAAGGGAAACCCGGCAAGGTTGAGGTCATTAACAAAGAAATGGCCGGAAAAGCGAAACAGTTGATATTGAAGACCGTCCTCCAACTTCACTGGCTCAGTAGTGTCGGGCTCAATAACCATGTTGGTTGCTTCGATCTCATTGGTGAATTCCAGAATTTGATCTAACGGAATCTTTTGTGATTCAATTATTTTCTGAATTTCCGGTCGCCATTTAATCCAGTACCAACCTTCAGCCCAAAATGTCTTGTCCTTGAGATTTAGCTGGTAAATATTCTCTATGTGCATACCGGTATCAATGGTTCGCTGCAAATCGCCCTGAACAAAGGGTATACGATGCTCAAAATCCATGCCTTTGGTGTTGGCATTGCGGGTGTGCTGATTGTTGAAGGCAATCGCATTTTGTGCCGAAGTGGCTTGGTAAACGCCAATGGCAAATAGCACCACCGCCACCATGATCCAGATTTTCAGGCGGGAGGCCGCGCCTTTGAGCGTCAAGCCAGGTAACTGCTTTCTCGGCACGAGACTTGGTTGTTTAATTGCTAACTGGAATTGTAGTATGGTTTTTTTGCCTTGGAAGCAATACCCGTTTAATTATCTGTCAAGCTTTCGGAAAAAAATTTGCCAACTCCTCCTCGCTTCTGTTTTGATTGATTGTTGGTTTTCACCATGCCTGACCCCTCCTTGGTGCAGCAGTTGGCGCTGGCCTCCTGCGACTTTGACGCAACCGGGGTAGATCCTGAGCGCAACTGTTGGCTGGCCGTTCACCGCCATGTGCACGGCGTGCTGCCCTCGGAGTACGACATCCGTGAGGTGCCCGAGACCCTCTATCTGGCGGTGCTGGCCGCCCGCAGGCAAATGGATGGGGGCATCAGCCCATAAAAAAAGCCCCGGCGAACCGGGGCCAGCCTTGGCAAATGGTGTGGGCAGAAGGATCGGGTCAGGATCAAGCTCCGCCCAGACCTGTCTCACCACTTGGTGGATTGGTCGATCACGTAGGCGGCCACATCGGCAATCTGGGCTTCGCTGAGCTTGCCACCGAAGGCGGGCATGGCACCCTTGCCATTGGTGACCTGATAAGCCACGGCGGCTTCCGGGCCATCGGCAAAGTTGGTCAGATAGGCCTTGAGCGCATCGGCCTTGAGGGTGCGCTCGGCATTCACCACGTTGCCACCACCCATGTGGCAAGCGGCGCAGTTGCCATTGAAAATGGCGGCACCGCTGGCCACATCGGCGGCGAAACTCGGCGCGGCACCCAGCACAAGGGCCAGGCAAAGGGCAAGAAGAGAGAAGAAACGACGCATGAGAGGGTGCCCAAAGGCACATGCAACCCATTCAAATTAGCCAGTGGGCAGCAGGCTTCGGGGGCGGGTTCGGCAGATTTGCAACAAATGAAACAGGGGGGCAACGCCTTGCTTCAACTGGGCAACTGGCCCCGATGGGGCACCCCGGCCTGCTCCAAAACCGCTTCCAGGCTGGGGGCGTAGCTGCTGAGCCCAAAGCGCTCGGGCGGGCTGACGGGCTCATGCACGAAATGCCGTTGGCGGATCGAGAACCGGTCCCAGGCGTTGACCTCAATTCGCAACAGCTTGATCAAGCCCTCAATCAGCCAGCCACGCAGATCCAGGCCCACGGGCGGTAGCCAGCCGCGTCGCCAGCGCACCAAGGCGGCCACGGTGCGGTTGATGCTGATCGGTGCCTGGCCCAGCACCAGTCGCCGCACCGCCCCCTGGTTGCGCTCTGGATTGGGCCGGTGAGGTTGGGTGGCTAGATGGGCGCAGACGGTGGCGATGTCGGCGGCGTGGATGAAATGGAAGCTGGCATCGGTGCGCAGCCACTTGGCCAGCCACAGCCAGGGAATCGCCTCTTTGACCCCGGCGGTGAGGTAGCTGGTGGGGTGGGGATCCCCCGGCAGCACCCGGCCGCCGAAGACCAGGGTGGGAAACACCGCCACGATGCGCTCGGCCAGGGGGTGGACCTCCAGATCCTGGAGGCACTGGGCCTTGGTCTGGATGTATTCGGTGCCGTAGGCCATCGCCTCCGGCAGCAATTGCAGATTGCGATCGAGAATGGAGGCGGTGGAAAAATAGATGATCTGCTCGATGCGCTCGGGATCCAGCAATTCCAATAATCTTTTGACCGCCACCACATTCACCTGGTAGGCCCGCTGCGGATCGCCCCAGGCGGTGGCGGTGTGGATCACCCGGGTGGCGCTGGCGATGGCGGCGGCATGGGGTTCGAGATCCCGCAGGTCGCCCACCAACAGCTGGATGCGGGGGTGGTCGGCGGGCACAGCCGTCAGCTTGGCGGGATCACGCAGCAGCAGTAGCAACTCGGCATTGCTGTGGCGCAGCAAGGTTTCGGCCAGGTATTGGCCGACGCAACCACTGGCGCCGGTGATCAAGATGCGCGCCGGTGATGCCTGGGCCCCGCTGGGGCCACCGGCCCTGGGGCCATTGGCCCTGGGGCTACCGGCCCTGGGGGCGGCGCTCAAACGGCTGCTCCCAACAGGCTGGTAACGGCCTTGCCGGTCTCAAAGAAGACGCGGGCATTGTCCTCGGGCGTGCCGGGCAAAATGCCGTGGCCGAGGTTGAGTATGTGGCGCCGGCCCCGGGCCTTGCGCACCGTATCGAGAATGCGCTCGCGGATCGCCGCCGGCGTTCCGAACAGCAGGCCCGGATCCACATTGCCTTGCACCCCCAGGTGCTGGGGCAACCGGGCACAGCCATCGGCCATGTCAACTGTCCAGTCGAGGGAGATGAAATCAACCCCGGTTTTGGCCATGCGCTCGAGCACACCGGCGCTGCCAGAGATGTAGAGAATCAACGGTGTATCGGGGTGGGTTGCCTTCACCTGGTCGATGATGCGTTTCTGGTATGGGGCCGCAAACTCGTCGTAATCGATGGGACTGAGCTGGCCGGCCCAGGA
>JBKDVK010000019.1:0-2987 GCA_046338875.1 Cyanobacteriota bacterium
AGCAGCACCAGGGGCGCCAGGGTCCGCCAGCAGTGCGGTTCGGGGCTGGCCAAAGGATCCAGGGACAACACCCAGTCGTAGCGGGGACTCCCCAGCCCGGCCGCCAGCCGTGCCGCCCGCCGGCAACTGAAGCCATCGGCACTGCTGGCCACCAGGGCCGCTCGCCCCTGGTGGCGCGCCAGCAGCAGATCGGCGTGGCCATCCCGCACCAGCATCAGGGCATCGGCGCGCAGGCTGGCGACATGGATCGACACCACCAGGACCAACAGGCCGCTGGCCAGCAGCCGCCAACGCCGCCGCAATCCCGGCACCAACCAACCCAACAAACCCAGGGCCAATCCCAGCACCAACCAGGGCTGGGGCCTGCCGGTTTGCCATTGGGCCATCGGCAGCTGGGCAAAGCCATGGGCCAATTGCAACAACAAGCCCGCCAGGGCGCCCAAGGGCCCCAGTAGCACGCCCGTCAGCGGTGGTGCCACCAAATCCAGCAGGGCCACGGCCATGGATCCGAGGGTGAGGGGGGTGAGCAGGGGCGCCGCCAGCACATTGGCCGGCACGGCCCAAAGGGGCACCACCCCGAAATGGAGGACTTGCAGCGGCAGGGTCCAGAGGGTGGCGGCCAGGGGTACAGCGACGGCGGCCGCCAGCCAGCGCCGCAGCCACGAACCCCCTTTGCCTGCTGAGGTTTTGGCGTCCATATCTGCCGCCACCTCATCTGCCGCCACCTCCTTGGCCCCTTGCGCTCTGCTGACGCGGCCCCCCAACAGCGCCTGCTCCAGGGAGTTGGCGCTCACCAACAGGCCTGCGGTGGCGGCCACCGACAGTTGGAAGCCCACGTCCTGGAGCCAATCGGGCCGCACCAACAGCATCACGGCGGCGGCCGTGACCAACCAGGGCAGGGGCCGGCTGCGGCGCCCGAATTCCAGGGCCACCAGGGCGACGGCCCCCGTGAGCACCGCCCGCACCACCGAGGGCTGGGGACCGGCCAGCAGCAGAAACAAACCGATCGCCAGGGCCGCCAGCGGCAGTCGCAGCCGCCGACCAAGGGGTTTGGCCAGCGCCAGCACCGCCCCCAACAGCACCGTGAGATGGAATCCGGAGGCCGCCAGGGCGTGGGAGAGGCCGGCGACGCGAAAGTCATCGCGCAGCTCGCTGGGCAGGGGAACCACGGCACTGCCCAAAACCAGGGCTGCCAGCAGCCCGCCCTGATTGGGACCGGCCTGGCGCAGAAAGGTGGCGGCGATGCGGCGGCGCAGGTCGGCGATCGGGGTGGCGGGGCGCTGCAACACGCTGAACTGCTCGACCCGCAACTGGCTCCACACCCCCTGGCGCCCCAGCCGCTCCCGGGCGCTCGCCAGCAGCGGGTGGGGGGCCGGTCTTGGCCGCGTCAGGGTTCCTGTGACCCGCACCTGCCAGCCCTCCTGCAGGGTCGGGCAGCGGGAGAAGATCAGCTCGCTGGCGCCACCATCGCTGTCCAACAGCACCCGGCAGCCCGGGGCTGTTTCGTCTGTAACCCCGTCCTTGACCCCGTCTGTAACCCCGTCTTTGGCCCCGTCCTTGGCCTCGACCTTGCCTTGGTCGCTGGCGTTCGCCTTCGCTGGCTCCTTGAGGGGCACCGGATCCGTGCGCAGCCGGCCTTGGAGCCGCACCGACGCCGCCTTTTCCCCAGCTGCCAGCCAGCGCACCGGATCCTCAGGCCCGGGTTGGGGTTGGCGAATCGCCGTTCCCCAGACCACCAGGGTCGCCAGCAGCAGGGGCACCACCAAGGACAGGCCGGCCCACCTGATGCGCCCCTGCCCTGCCACCCTCTGACCTGAGGCAGTGGGGGCGGTCCCGGGGGATGCGGTGGCAACCATGGCAGAGGCAGGGCTTAGGCCAGGGTTCCCGGCCGCCGCCATCCGCCACCGACATCCGCCACCGCCATCCGCTTTAGCCATCCGCCTTGGTGTCGCCTTAGCCCCAGGGGCTGGCCGGCGCTGCCATTGGGCCCAGCGGCCAAGTCGTGCGGGTTGCCTTGCCCTTGGAATCCAGCCAAAGGCATTGGCCCAAACTCCTGTCCCAGGGTCTCAGGACAGCGGCAACAAGGCAGCCGCTGAGGGCTCAGGTTCGGCTTCGGCTTCGGCCTCGCCCTCGCCCTCGGCCTTTGCCTCGGCGGCCAGCCAGGCCTGGCGCGGGGCCCCCTGCAGCAGGGGGAAACCGAGGGCGCGCCGTTCGGCGAGCCAGGCTTCCGCCACTTGGCGGGCCAGGTGGCGAATCCGGGCAATGGTGGCGGTGCGCTCGGTCACCGAGATCACGCCGCGGGCCTCCAGCAGGTTGAAGCTGTGGCTGCACTTGAGCACGAAATCGAGGGCCGGTGCGGGTAGGGCGGCGGCAACCAGATCGGTGGCCTCGGCCTCATAAAGGGCGAACAGTTGCTGCAGCCGCTGGGGGTTTGAGGCCTCGAAGTTGTAGGTGCATTGCCCCTTTTCAAACGGCAACCAGATGTCGCCATAACTTCGCTCGCCGTTCCAGGTCAGATCCCAGATGCTTTCCACATCCTGCAGGTACATGGCCAACCGCTCCAGGCCGTAGGTGATTTCGATCGATACGGGCCGGCAATCGATACCGCCACACTGCTGGAAATAGGTGAACTGGGTCACCTCCATGCCGTCGAGCCACACCTCCCAGCCCACTCCCCAGGCCCCCAGGGTGGGGGATTCCCAGTTGTCTTCGACAAAGCGGATGTCGTGGTCGGCGGCCCGAATGCCCAGGGACTCCAGGGAGGCCAGGTAGGTTTCCTGAATGCCGTCCGGCGAGGGCTTGATCAGCACCTGATATTTAAAGTAGTGCTGGGCCCGGTTGGGATTGTCGCCGTAGCGGCCATCGGTGGGACGCCGGCAGGGTTCGGGATAGGCCACCGCCCAGGGTTCCGGCCCGATGGCCCGCAGCACCGTATGGGGACTCATGGTGCCGGCCCCTTTTTCGCTGTCGTAGGGCTGGAGGATCAG
>JBKDVK010000020.1:0-5413 GCA_046338875.1 Cyanobacteriota bacterium
TCTACGGAGCCGACGTCTGCCATCTCAATCTCCACAAGACATTCTGCATCCCCCATGGGGGGGGCGGTCCGGGGGTGGGCCCGATAGGGGTTGCCGCTCACCTGGTGCCCTTCCTGCCGGGCCATCCCCTCGTCGCCGGTCCAGGTGAAGCCGGCTCTGGCAGCCACCAGGCGATCGGGCCGGTGTCAGCTGCACCCTGGGGCAGTGCCGGCATCCTGCCGATCAGCTGGATGTACATCCGCATGATGGGCGGACCAGGTCTGCGCACTGCCAGCCAGGTGGCCCTGCTGGCAGCCAATCTGATTGCCGAGCGCCTTGATCCCCATTTCCCGGTGCTCTACAAGGGCGCCAACGGCCGGGTGGCCCACGAATGCATCCTTGATCTGCGTCCCCTCAAGCGCAGCTGCGGCCTGGAGGTGGATGACGTGGCCAAACGGCTTATGGATTATGGGTTCCACGCCCCAACCGTGAGTTGGCCTGTTGCAGGAACGGTGATGGTGGAGCCCACCGAAAGCGAATCCCTGGCCGAGTTGGATCGTTTCTGCAATGCCATGATCCACATCCGCCAAGAGGCAGCGGCTCTTGAATCCGGTCAAGCCGATCCCCTGAATAACCCCCTCAAACGAGCTCCCCATACCCTCGCTGCCGTCACAGCCGACACCTGGGACCGTCCCTACAGCCGCAGCCAAGCCGGTTTTCCGGCGGGAGATCAACAGCGCGATGGCAAAGTCTGGCCGGCAGTAGCCCGGATCGACAACGCCTTCGGCGATCGGAACCTGGTCTGCACCTGTCCCACCGTGGCCGAAATGTCAGTTACAGAAGTGGCCGCCTAATTGGCCACAGATCTACCGTAGGTTTCCGCCATCACGCATATTGGCCTTCAATGTGGGTCTCCCAAAGCCTCTAACGCCGCCAAGCCGCCTGAACCACCCATGAACCCCTACGGCCCAGGAAACGGAACCCAACGCGTCGAGGGCACCAACGTGATTCGCGTGGCGTTTGGTGTCCGTCATTCCCGTCGCTGGCGCCCCGCACGGCCCGAGCATTGGGCCACCCTGGTACTGCCTTTTCAGGACGGCGGCGGCGGCGGCGGCGGTCCTACACCACCTCAGGCGGCTTGATTATTAGGCTTTTACTCTTATAAGCCCCCCTGATTGTTGCTTAGGCGACCGGGGCCCTTGACTTAGATGACCTAAATAACTGGGGCCCGGCATTTCACCACCTTCATCGGGCTCCGCTTAGACTGGATTAGCAAGTATGAGTAGCCTTAATACAGCAACATGAAGAGGCATTAAAGCTATCTAATTAGAAGGCTTGAATCGATGTCTATATGCTTTAGGGCGTCTAAAATAACTACCGATTTTCTCCGTCTAGAGGACTGAGATTATTGTCGTGATTGAAATCAGTTCGGCAGCCTTGGGTGGTTGGGCAGAATTTCCGAGGCGCCATTAAGTCCATCCAACTATTATTTATACATTGATGTCAATGGTACCTGGCCAAAGCTGATTTTTGGCATGGTTCTCATCTTAAATCTTGCTCTCATCTGCTGGGAATCTTAAAATCCGCCTATGCCCTGCCCTAAGTACAGATTCAGCTTCAGCGCCCACCCCGATGCAGGGATGCCGGGAATCCCAGCAGCAGCGGCACGCACAGAGCGGCAATCACGGGGCCGGGGGGACGATCAAACACCACGCCGAGACCGAAACCACCCACAGCCACCGTCATGCCGATGATGGCCGAACGCGCCAAGGCACCTGCCAGGCTTGTCGATGTGCGGATGCCGATCAGGGCCGGCGCGCAGGAGAGGGCAAGAGAAATTACAAGACCCACCGCGGCCATACCGCTCACAATCACCAGTGAGGTGGCGAGGCTGAGCAGCTGCTGCAGCCGTCGAACCGGCAGCCCTGCAGCCGCGGCCCCTTCCGGATCCATGGTCAGAAACACCAGGTGCTGGTAGCGACTGCAGACCAGAATCAGCAGCATGACGAGGGCAATGCCGGCCCGCAGCAGTTCTACCGGGCCGGCTGTGAGCAGATCGCCGAACAGAAGGCTATTGAGGTCCACGTCGCCATCGAGGGCTTGAATCAGCAGGACCCCTAGCCCCAGGCTGGCGGCGAGCAGCGTGTTGGCAACTACTTCCTGGCCCAGATCATCCAGCAGGCGACGGCTACTCAGCCACTCCGCGAGCCAGGTGACGCTTAACCCACTAGCCAGCCCTCCCAGCAGGGGGTCGATTCCGGCCGCCAGGGCCAGGGCCACACCCGGCAGCACGGCATGGGCGATCAAGTTGCTATGCAGCACCCTGCGTCTCAGAACCAGAAGTGGGCCGACCACGCCGGCCATGGCTCCGGTCAGCAGGGCCATCAGCAGGGGTAGCAGCCACCAGGCAAACGTGCTCGCGTCTGGACTCATGGCCGCTGCAGCCGCCCCAGGACGCGATCAGGCCGGTCATCCGCGAGAAGCGTTGTATCCAGAAGTAGCGCCCTGTCGTACCCCTGCAGGGAATCACCCCAGTCGTGGCTACTCACCAGCACAATGCGACCCTGGGCGGCCTCCTGGCGCAGCACCGCCAGCAGCTGCTGGCGGGTCGGGGGATCCAGGTAGGTGAACGGTTCATCGAGGACCAGCAGTTCCGCCTTCTGAAGCAGGGCCCGAGCCAGTAGGGCCCGCTGCTGCTGGCCCCCGGAGAGCTGGGAAAGACGCGTTTCGGACAGGGAGGCCAGACCCATGGACTGCAGGGCTTCGACGGTATCCGGCAGCGGTTCCGCCGCGGGGCCTGCCAATTTGCCAAGAGCCACAAGATCACGGACAGTAATGGGCATCTGCCACTGGATGGCGCTGCGCTGAGGAACCAGGGCAAGCCGCGGCCGACGAGGGGCCATGGCCCGGCCATTCCAGAGCACCTTTCCCTGGCTTGGGGTGAGCTGGCCGAGCAGCAGTTTCAGCAGGGTGGATTTGCCAGCACCATTGGGACCGAGCAGCGCCGTGAGGCTGCCGGGCCCGAGGCTGAAACTTACCTCCGCCAAAACCGTGGGGGAAGCCTTGCCTGGATAGCGGTAACTGACTCCCTGAACCTGAAGCATCGGTAAGGCGGGTCGCGGGATTGCGCTGCGTTGGGGGGAAGAGGGGAATGGGCTTCCGGGCAGAAGGGAGGGCGGCCTAGGGCGGCCGAAGGGATCGAACTGATACGAGCCTAGGTCCGTCGATGCTGCGAATGGTTATCGTTAGCTTGGTTGTTGTTCGGCATGTGTCGCTTTTATCCGATCGTCAGGGCTGCGGTTTCAGAGGGTTCCACCTTCAGGGCCGGCGACCTCCCCTTTCCAGGCCTTGGCTGGCCCCACTCCTTCTGGGTGTCGCCTTGCTGCTCCCGCCTGCCCCTGCCCAGGCGGCCACCGTCGTCGCTGCGGACGGCGTGCTCTGCGACCTCACCCGCACCCTGGCGCAAGGGCTAATCACGGTGGTATGCCTCCTACCCGCCAGCCAGGACCCTCACCAGGCGGCGCTGCGGCCCAGCGATCGCCAGGTTCTGGCCCAGTCCGATCTGGTGCTGGTGAATGGCTTTGGCCTCACCCCCGCTCTCAGCAAGGTGCAGGGGCGTCGGCCCCAGGTGGCGGTGGCGGAGTTGGCGGTGCCCAACAGCCCCAGCTTCGAGGGTGCCGGCGGTGTGCGGGACCCCCATGTCTGGCATGACCCCCGCCAGGGCGCAGCGATGGTGCGGCTGATTGCGGAACGCCTGGCTCCACTCACCGACCAGGACACCCGGCTGCGCTCCCGCAGCCAGCAGGCCGCTCTGGTGCTCACCGATCTCGATGCCTGGACCGCTCGACAGATCGCGACGCTGCCCCCCTCTGCCCGGGTGCTGGCCAGCGGCCATCGTGCCTTCCGCAGCTTCGCCCGTCGCTACGGCATACGGGAGTTGGCGGTGATCGAATCCTTCAGTACCGCCGGCCTGCTGCGGCCCCAGGGACTCAATCAAGTGAGTGATGCATTTCAGCGTTCTGGCTCCCGTGTAATCTTCCCGGATCGTCTGCCGCCCTCGAAGACACTGCGGCGCATCTCCCAGAGCAGTGGAGTTCCGATCAGTTCCGTGGCCCTCGTGGCCGATGGCCTGGCAGCCAAGGCCAGTTACGTGGAAACCTTTACCGCCAATGTCTGCACCTTCGTGGAGGGTCAGGGCGGCAGCTGCGACCGGACCGGTGGCCAGCAACTGGCGCGCCGCTGGGCGGCGATTCGCTGAATGCTGCGGCGCACCTCGGCTTGGCAGCCCGCTTCGCCTCGACCTTTCAGCCTTCGGTGAATCCCTCCTCCCCGTCGTCCCTTCATCCGCAATCGCGTTATGGCTTTACCGTTCTCCTGTCGCTTCCGCTGGCCGCTCAGCTCAAGCCTGGCAGGGCTCCTGCTGCTCTCCAGCGCACCTGCCCTGAGCCATGGCGGTGATGGCCAGGCCGGCCGGGTGGCTCCGGGCCAGTTCCGCGTGCTGCCGTTGATCACGATTGAGGGCCACGGCGGCTTTGAGAACAACATCGAGGGCCAGCCCCGCCACTACGCCATCGATGCCCAGTTGGGCACGGTGCTGGAGTGGGGTCTCAACAACGGTGGCGTGTTTGCCATCGAGATGGAACTGGGCCCGGCCTTCGTGTGGGGTGAGGCCGAGCATTTCTATGGCCAGGTGGAACCGGCCGGCGAGGAGGAGGAGCACGACCACCACGGGCTGCCGGGCTCGAACTGGCGCCGCACCGACATCAAGGGCCGGCTGCAGCTGGTGTACCAGCCCACACGCCGGCTCGAACTGAGCGCCGAGTGGATGCCTTACCTGATCACGTCCAGTCAGGGTGAAGATGTGCGCGGCCTGCGCCAGCAGCTCTCGCTGGCCGGCACCCTGGCGCTGGGTGACGGTGATGTGAACTTCGCGCTGGGCGATGGGCTTGAGACCATTGCCGACGGCCTCTTTCTGGCGGTGGAAAACCGCAACGGCTGGGATTCCACCGGCACATACCTCGGCAACTACACCGATACCCGCTTGGGCCTGGGTTTCAACGTGGATCTGCTCAACCTCACCATGGATGCGGGGCCGCGTTTTTACAACCCAGGCAGCTATTCAGGGCTTGGGGGACGAGTTGACTGGGGCGGTGAGATTGAACTGACCTACCCGCTCAACTCCCGCACCGTGCTGTTCGCCCATTGGCAACCCACATACAACACCCAGGTCGGCATGGCCGGCTGGGTAAATCATGTAAGTGCTGGGGTGACCCTCAGATTTTGAGCTGGGGGACCGCTTCAGTAATTCACCCCGAATCGGCGCTGATGCACCGCCGTGGTGCCAGAAGGATCCAGCACGGCGCCATTGTGCACCTGGGCGTAGATGATCCAGTGATCGCCGCATTCCATCCGCGCCGTCACCCGGGCCTCCAGC
>JBKDVK010000021.1:0-29000 GCA_046338875.1 Cyanobacteriota bacterium
CTAACGCTTGCCATCACCAGGCCGCAGAGAGGTGTGCGTTGAGAAAAAGATATTTGGAGGCGGCTCTGGTGCATGGCATTGTTAGCAGCCCGGATTAGTTATGCAATCAAGCTAAGTTGCTTAGGTGCAGCATCCAACAAGCTTTCACCAATCAGCGGGAGGATAAAGTCAGCCGGAAGATTTGCAAGCTCTCTTGGCTCAAGCTTATGAAGCCCACCCCCATAGACTCGCCCTTCACCCAATAGCACCTCAGGTGACAGTGAGTTCAGTTCAGCCCAGACTCGCTGAACGAGGCCAGGATCTTTCTTAATACATTTCTGCATCAACAATGTAGGATACATTGCTAAGTACACATTGGCAACAGTTGCGGCTGACCTATTGAGTATAAATCGAAATGGCCGACCACCTTTAGAATCTGAACGGCCTAGATATGTGCAAACAATCGGCGCAGCAGGACGGTTCTCCTGTGCGTACCAAATAGTTCGGTGGCTACATAGATATCGAGAGTGGACCCCCTTTGCCTTACCGCTTTCAAGATAGTCAAAGAGTTTCGGATATGCTTTCTTGATTTCATCCTCTTTTAATCTTGTATTCAGCAGGAAGAGTCTCTTCTCGATATTTGGAGAACCATCCCCTTTGTCCTCGACTAGGTCTTGAGACAGATAGCGAGGACTGGGAAGAATTGGACAGAATTCCTCGAATGGCAATCCCATTTGCGCAATCTGGTGCTCTGTGAGAATGAAGAACTTATTGTCCCCAGTAGCAATTCCCCGTGATATCTTGAAGAAATTAGCGAGGCGAACCTGCTCTTTTTGCTTACGAACTGAGGCATTAGGGAAGCGAGACCACTTCGGCTCAGCTGCAAGAGCTTCACTTGAAACCATTAATGACTTTAATGGCTTCAGGAGACTGCCGCCGTAAGTGAACCGCACTTGGTGATCAGTTGGCGGCAGTTCATTCTTAATCCAAATAACTGCTGATGACACAAGGGCATCAGCAAACTGTACATCTCTTGGATCAAAACGATGCAAGTGGAGAAGTGTAACCTTATTAAGTAAGTACTTCTGGATCGCTTTTCCATAGTTTACATCCATGAATTCACTAGGGATAAGCCATCCTGCTATTGCTCCTGGCGCCATCCATGGATGAGATAGTCCCATAAAATAACAGTAAAGCCCAGCCAGGCCACTGAGATCTATTCCGGTTGAACCAAGCACTGATTGATGAAGTCTTACTTTCTCTTCGCCAATTATATGATGATGTCGCACATATGGTGGATTGCAAATTACTAGATTATAGCTTTGGATAGGCTTGGCACGCGTAAAATCGCCAAGAACTATCGATATATTGTGCTCATTCCATAAACTGATAGCTGGCTCACCATAATGAGGGTCAATCTCAAAGCCAAGAGCTCTATCTATTTGACTTGTAGATACAACCTTGTTTAAGGCTGAAAAGAAAGAGCCGGTTCCAATCGCAGGATCAAGAAATGATACTCTGGCTTCTGCCTTCATAAGCTGAAGTGCATAGTGTAAAATCTCTTCTGCTAACAAAGTCGGCGTTGGGAACTGGCCTAATCGGTTTCTTTCTTCTTGCGTCTTGCAAAGATCAAGACATTCTTGTAAAGCAACTCGTTCATTCTCAATGGCTTCAATATTATCCATATTCAAATGCCAAACTCGATCAGATCATCAATACGATGCTCCCAAACCCAGTCAATGCCTTCGGCCGCTTCATAGCCTAGATACCCACTATCAAAATATCCGCATAGAAAGAGATTGAACTGTATCTCTCTTCCATATGTGCTGCGTAGTTGACTCATCTTTACAGCCTCTTCCTTCCGGCGCTTGTTTGTGTTGGTGTAATCTCCTGCCGATTTAGCTTCTAGGAAAAGGGGCAGTTGATCAACTTTGGAGTCAAGAGGCTTAATGACTGCATCAATCGGAATGTTTACAGATTTATCACCATTGTCTTGATTGACTGAGACATTCATTCGGAAACTAAAGGAGCCTGGCGGCATTTCTTGAAAGCTAATGCCCTCTCCAGGCGGCAGCTGTTTGTATCCTTTGCTTTCAAGCCACTGTTTAAGTGATGCCAATTGTCGCTTCTCCTGCGCATTTCTAATTATTGGATTGGCTACAGCCCCACAGAGGCGGTCGGCGATGATAGTTGCGGCACGATGTGTCTCAAATTCAGAGACCAACTTCTCTTCTCTTGAGAGCCAGACAAAAATATCAGGATCCGCCATCTTAATGATTATTGTCGCTATTTTGCCAAGTTCTATATCTGCTCGCATAGCTGACATTCGGGGCGGAAGCTGCTGCTTAAGTTCCATGCTTTTTACCAAGGTGGGCGATACGCCGCTAAGCCCAATTAGGCGATCAACTGCTAAAGGCGGGCAGGTAGACATCCTAAGTGTAGGTAATATGCTTGGGTGCTTCTTGAGTACCTCGGGCTTGATATTGAACAAATTCTCAGTAAGGCCTAGCGATTCTTCGACGTCTCTGGTTGCTCGAACTCGCGTTTCCCTGAATGCCGCTGGCGCAAAGTTCATGAACCACTCGTTATACATATCGACCGACCTTGCGATATCTTCTTTCCACTTGTCAGGTTTGTCTCGATTGACGGCCATTGGCGCCCTATAGTGGTTGATGCCCTTGCCCATTGTAACCAAGGCTTCTTCTGCTGCCACTGCAGCCAGCCTGACCGACAACGCAAGCGGCGCGGCGGTGCTGCTAACGCTATGTGGGTGGTTTACGATAACCACAGTACCACTCTCGCTGCCTTCCGAGAACCAATTCCATGCGTGGTTTCAACGTTGAGATGCAATGGTGGTAAAGACGCATAGTACATCGCGAACAGTGGTTATCGGACCCGATATCCAACTGTAGCGGCTACTACAACTGGTCGGCTGGGCTGATCACGCCCATCGGGCCGGGCTTGAGCACGTGGGTATAGATCATTGTGGTATTCAGGTCCGAATGTCCCATTAATTCCTGAATGGTTCGGATATCTTGCCCACGCTCAAGCAGATGGGTCGCAAACGAATGGCGGAAAGTGTGGCAACCTGCCGGTTTGCTGATGCCGGCGCATCCAACGGCTTGCTTCACAGCCTTTTGGATCAAACTTGGATCCAGGTGGTGACGTCCCTCCTTTGCCGTAGCCGCATACTTCCAGCGGTTTCTCTGGGGGAACACCCCCTGCCAGCCCCATTGCCGATCGGCATTGCGGTACTTCCTTGCCAAGGCATGGGGCAGTATCACCGCTCCCCACCCCGCCCCCAGATCCTGCTGCTGGAGGCGGCGAACAATTAAGCGCACTGCTTTCACACCCCCGCTTTCACCCCCTCCGGCTCTCAAAGCCTCGATACCATCGCCCCAAGCAATCACCCCTTCCCTGCGCTTATTTCCTTTCGGCACGCCTAACCCAGTCCCCCCCGCCCCCGGGCGATAGTGAAATCTGCAGCCAGCCTGTCGATGTCTGATTCCAGTGCCCTGGTGCTCCCCTTGGAGGCCGTGGGCCTTGAGGCCATCGATGCGGTGGGCGGCAAGAATGCCTCCCTTGGTGAGATGCTGCGCGCCCTGGCGGCTGAGGGGGTGCGCGTGCCCGGTGGATTTGCCCTCACCGCCAGCGCCGATCGGTTGCTCCTCAGTCGTGATGGCCTTGGCGACCGGCTGGAGGCGATTCTTGCTGGCCTGGATGCCAACAACCTGGAGCAATTGCAGCGGGTGGGATTGGCGGCCCGGCAATTGCTGCTGGCGGCGTCTCTGCCGCCGGAGCTGGAGGCGGCGCTGTTGACGGCCTATCGCGGCCTGGTGGAGCCCGGCGAGGATCCGGCCGCCGTGGCGGTGCGCTCCAGTGCCACCGCCGAGGACCTGCCGGAGGCCAGCTTCGCCGGCCAGCAGGACACCTTTTTGCATATCCAGGGCGAAGCCCAGCTGCTGGCGGCCACTCGCCGTTGTTATGCCTCCCTGTTCACCGATCGCGCCCTGTCCTACCGGCAACACAACGGCTTCGGCCATCTTGCGGTGGCCCTTTCGATTGGCGTGCAGCGGATGGTGCGGGCCGATCGGGCCTGCTCCGGAGTGATGTTCAGCCTCGACACCGAAAGCGGCTTCCGGGACACGGTGCTGCTCAGTGCCGCCTATGGCCTGGGCGAAAACGTGGTACAGGGGGTTGTTAATCCCGATGAGATTTTGATTTTCAAGCCCACCTTGGCCCTGGGTTTTGATCCAATCCTGAGCCGGCGCCTGGGCAGCAAAGAGCAGCGGCTGATTCATCAAGGCGCCACTGACCTTAATGCCCCCGCCCTAGTTAACGAACCCGTGCCCCTGGCCGAGCAGCGGCGCTTTGCCCTCAGCGATGCCGAGGCCCTGCAGCTGGCCCGCTGGGCCTGCCGCATCGAAGCGCATTACAGCGCCGTGCGGGGATTGCCCACACCGATGGATATCGAATGGGCCAAGGATGGGCCCAGCGGTGAGTTGTTCATCCTCCAGGCCCGGCCCGAAACGGTCCGTTCGCGCCAGTCCACCGCCGTATTGCGCAGCTGGCATCTCGATGCGCCGCCGCCACCGCCCCTGGTGACGGGTCGGGCGATTGGGACCTCGGTGAGCAGCGGCCGGGCCCGGTTGATCCGCGATCCGGGCGAGATTCAGCGCTTCGCCGCCGGTGACGTGCTGGTGACCAGCCGCACCGATCCCGATTGGGAGCCGATTCTCAAGCTCGCCAGTGGCGTCGTCACCGACCAAGGTGGCCGCACCTGCCACGCCGCCATCATTGCCCGTGAGATGGGCATCACCGCCATCGTCGGCAGCGGCGACGGCAGCCAGCGCATCGTCGATGGTGAGCCGATCACGGTGAGCTGTTGCGACGGCGACGAGGGGCATGTTTATCCCGGCGCTTTGCCCTTCCATGTCGATCAGCAATCGCTGCTGGAGCTGCCCCCCACCCGCACCCGCCTGATGATCAACGTGGGCAATCCGGAGGAGGCCTTCAAGCTGGCGGCGATTCCCTGCGAAGGGGTGGGGCTGGCCCGGCTGGAATTCATCATCGCCAACCACATCCGCATCCACCCCCTGGCGCTGCTCGAACCCCAGCGGGTGCAAGATCCCGCGGCGCAAGCCGCCATCGCCGAGCTCACCCGGGGCTACGACCAGCCGGCGGATTACTACGTCGATCGTCTGCGCGAGGGGATGGCACGCATCGCCGCCGCTTTTTATCCACGCCCGGTGACGTTGCGCTTCTCCGATTTCAAAAGCAACGAATACGCCCGCCTGCTGGGGGGGGCCGCCTTCGAGCCCCAGGAGGAAAATCCGATGCTGGGCTGGCGGGGCGCTTCGCGCTACTACGCCCCGGCCTTCCGCCAGGCCTTTGCTCTCGAATGCCTTGCCCTGCGCCAGGTGCGTCAAGACATGGGCCTGAGCAATGTGATTCCGATGGTGCCCTTCTGCCGCACGCCCGAAGAGGGCGACCGAGTATTGGCCGAAATGGCCCGCAGTGGCCTGGTGCGGGGCGAAAACGGTCTGCAGGTGTATGTGATGTGCGAATTGCCCAGCAATGTCATCGCTGCCGAGGCCTTCGCCGAACGTTTTGATGGCTTTTCGATCGGCTCCAATGACCTCACCCAGCTCACCTTGGGGCTGGATCGCGATTCAGCCCTGGTCGCCGATTTGTTTGACGAACGCCACCCCACGGTCCAAGAAATGATCAGGTTGGCGATCCGCACCGCCCATCGCTGCGGCCGTCCGATCGGCCTATGCGGCCAGGCCCCCAGTGATTACCCCGATTTCGCCCGCTTTCTGGTGCAGGAGGGCATTGACAGCATCAGCCTCAACCCCGATGCGTTGGTCGCCACCCGCTTGACGATTGCGCAGCTGGAGGCTGAGCTGGCCGCCCATCCTTAGCAGCAGCAGGCCTTGGGCGCCGACCCGGCCGATCGAAAGCAGCGCTAATCCGATACAAAGTGGGCAGTGGAGCGGACCCATGGGCCGAAACCTGACGGATAGCGTTGTTTACACGATGGCACCGGAACGGCTTGGCTGCCTCCCTTCCTCACGATGCTGCATCTAAGTGAACGTCTAAGCGAACTAAAACTGCCCCTGGAGCATTCGCCAGCGGATCTGGAAGCGGCAATTTTGCGCCGCTTGCAGCTACCCGCCGCCAGCCTCGTTGGCTACACCTTGGTCAAACGCAGTATTGATGCCCGCCGCCGTGGGGCGATTCAGGTGGTCTATTGCCTGGATCTGGAACTGAAACTGCAGGAGAAAGAGCAGCGGCGGCTGCGGCGCCGTTTTGCCGGCGACCCCCATCTGCGCCCCACCCCTGATCACAGCTACCACTTTGTCGCCCAGGCCCCGGCCCCACCCCCGGCCGGCAGCCTGCCCCCGGTGGTGGTGGGAGCCGGGCCCTGTGGCTATTTCTGTGCCCTGGTGCTGGCCCAGATGGGCTACCGCCCCCTGCTGCTGGAGCGGGGCAAGCCGGTGAAGCAGCGCACTGCCGACACCTTTGGCTTCTGGCGGGGCGAAAGGCCCTTCCAGAGCGAATCCAATGCCCAGTTCGGAGAGGGGGGCGCCGGGACGTTTTCCGATGGCAAGCTCTACAGCCAGATCAGCGAGCCGGCCGCTTACGTGCGCAAGGTGCTCGAAGAGCTGGTGGCGGCCGGCGCCCCGGCCGAAATCCTCACCCGCCATCGGCCCCACATCGGCACCTTCAAGCTGGCCACCGTGGTGCGCGGCCTCAGGGCCCGCATTGAAGCCCTGGGGGGCGAGGTGCGTTTTGAGCAGCGGGTGGAAGGACTGGATCTGGATCCGGCCGACCATTCCGTGCGCGGCGTGCTGTTGGCCGATGGCCAGCGGATTGGCGCCCGTCAGGTGGTGCTGGCCGTGGGCCACAGCGCCCGGGACACCTTCGTCTGGCTGGACCGCTTGGGCGTGGCGATGGAGCCAAAACCCTTCGCGGTGGGCCTGCGGATCGAACACCCCCAGAGCCTGATCGATAAGGCCCTCTGGGGGGAGGCCGCCGGGCACCCCCAACTCGGACCAGCCGAATACAAATTGGTGCACCACGGCTCGGATGGGCGGGCCGTCTACAGCTTCTGCATGTGCCCCGGCGGTCTGGTGGTGGGGGCGGCCTCAGAAGCGGATGGAGTGGTCACCAACGGCATGAGCCAGCACAGCCGCAACGAGCGCAATGCCAACAGCGGCATCGTTGTCAACGTCACCCTGGATGACCTCAGGCCATGGCAGCAGCGACCTGGGGATCCCTTGGCGGGGATGGCTTTTCAACGCCACTGGGAACGGCAGGCGTTCATCGCTGGTGGCGGCGACCATCGGGCACCGGCTCAGTTTCTGGGTGACTTTATGGCGGGTCGGGAAAGTGTTGAGGCTGACATCAGGGATGGCGAGGGATCGTCATCTGAAGATCTAATCAAAATTGTGCAGCCCTCCTACCTGCCGGGAGTGCGGCTCGGTCGGCTTGACCATTGCTTGCCGGCGCCAATGGTTGCAGCCATCCGTGAAGCGTTGCCTCACTTTGCCAAAAAAATTCGGGGGTTCGGGATGGCTGGTGCCCTGTTAACGGGTGTTGAGACCCGTACGTCATCCCCCCTGAGGATTTCTCGCCAGGGGGAAACGCTTCAGAGCCTCAACACCCCGGGACTATTCCCGGCTGGAGAAGGCGCCGGCTATGCCGGCGGAATCCTGTCAGCAGCGATTGATGGCATCAAGGTGGCTGAGGCGCTCGCGCTCAACCCTCCTCTTCTTCAGCACCAAGCGGCACGAGACGGATCTGCTTGCGACCAAGCTTGATCTCGAATTCGTCGCCGGGCTTCAGGTCGAGCATGGCCGTGTAGGCCTTACCGACCATGAGGTTGCCGTTGAACTGAACTTTGGTGTTGAAACTGAGCTTGCGACCGGCTTTGCCCGCTTTGGGGGCGGCGCCGAAATCGACTCCCTTGGCATTGAGAAGGGCTTCATAGAAGGCCGTGAAATTGAGGCGTTCGCTGCCATCAGCCTTGGTGGACACATAGCCGCAAGACCGAACAAGGTCGGATTTGCTGACATCCCCCAGCTCCTTGACCTTGGCCAGCAGATCAGATCCCGTAAGCATGGTGTGAAAATGCAACAACTGCATTTTCTCCTGTCTTGGGTCCTTTGCGCAAGGTCTTGCCCAGATTTTCTTGTTGCTTCGCCATGCCAGTTGCCGAAATCGTTTCGGCAACAGAGCTAGTCCCATCAGCAGAAAGAGCGTCGCAGCTCAATTTTTTGGAGCCGCCAAGGTGTGGGGAGTCGTCTGTGGTTTCTTGCTGAACTGCGGATTGCTGATGATGACCGCAACGCCGTTTGTCAAACGGAGCAGTCGCAGCGAATGCCAAGAGTCTCTGGCAGCCATCGTGATCCTCTCGCTGGCTGATTCTCCCAGGCTGATTTCAGCCCTGGGCGACGATGCCACTCCATTGCACAGCCTTCACCTGGTCGCGCCGCCAGGAATGAAACAGCAGGGGCTCGGCCACCGTGCACAGGGGGCAAACACTGACCCGCTGCGGGTCAATTCCTGCATTGGCAAGCTGCCTAACCGTGGCGGCGCGAATATCCAGGCGGTCGCGATCGGCTTGGGGATCGGCGCCCAGGGCCCCACAGGCCCGCAGCTCCTCCAGGCTGGCTTGCGCCTGGCCCGCCAACGCTCCGGGCGGATGCAACGAGGCGGCCACCGCCAGGCTCACCGGGCGCTCCACCTGATAATTGGCGCCACTTACAGCCGGCCCCAGGGCCACCAGCAGGTCCTGGCGCCGGCTGCCCGCCTGCTCCAGCAGGGTGATGGCCTCGGGCAGGATGCGGCCAGCCACGCCTCGCCAGCCGGCGTGGGCGGCGGCAACCCGACCACTGGCGGGATCGGCAATCAATACTGGGGTGCAGTCGGCGCCACACACCCACAGGCTCTGGCCCGCCGTGTCGCTGACCAAACCATCGGCCTGGGGCCAGGGTGCCGCGCTGGCTTCCCGGGCGGACAACACCAGGGCGCTATGAATCTGTTGGGGCCGGTGCACGCTGACTCCGGCGCTGACAAAGGCGGCCAGCTCGGCGGGTTCGCGGCCCTGCCACTGGCGCGTAAAGAAGCCGTGCTCAAAATCGCGCAAGCACTCGGCTTGCAGATACCAGCCCCCATAGGTGCCTACCCAGGTCCAGCCGGGCAGATCGTTGAAGCCGGCATCAGGCCGGTCAAAGGGGGCCGGACTGGCCTCAGCCATCGGGCAGGTCACGCAGCATCCAGAAGCCCTCAAACCGGGGTTGGTCCGGGTCGGATTGCACGGCGATGAACTGCAGACCTCCGGCCTGCTCCCGGGCTGCGGCAAAGGCGATCTGGGCTGCTGAGGCTTCAGCTGCCTCCAGGCGGGCCAAACGCCAGCGGTCGTCCAATCCCGCCTCCAGCACCAGCTGGTCGTCCTCGATTTCCAGCCGCACCGGCTCCAGTCCGGCTAGCCAGCCGGCAATCGCCAGGGGGCGCCGTTGGCTGAACAGCCGTAGTCCGGGTACGGGGGTGTCTGGGTTGATGCCCTCGGGTAAGGGCAGTAAGCCGCTGAAACCGGCTTCCCAGTCGCTGGCATCTGCCAGGGCGCCGGCGTTCAGGCTGGCCCAGCTCCAGCGGTCACCCCGGGCGGCCTCCGGCAAGGCAATCGCCAGCGGCCGCAGCGGTTGGGGTGCGGGGGCGAGGGGGCCGGCCAGATACCCCTCCTGCTGGGGGTAAACGTCCCTTTCCCGCTGCCGCAGCCAATCCTGCAGGGCGTAACAGCGGCGGGAGGCGACAAGCTCCATCCCCAGTCCATCGCTGGCCCTCTGCACCATCGCCCGCATCGAACCCCGCCAGCAGCGCAGGCGGCGCGGCGGGGCCAAGCCCTGCTCGCTGGCAGCGGCCAAGGCGCTTTCGATGGACTCCCGCAGCCAGATTGAGTTGACACTGTCAGCGGGACAATCCCGCAGCCAGCGGAAAGGGCTGGTGCTGGCGTTGGCGTCCGGGGTTGAGCAAATCAGCAGTTCCCAGCGTTTGCGGCCATCGGTATCGAGAATTGGCCTGGAATAAAAATCAATTTCCCAGTCGGCCTCCTGGGAAAGGCTGGGGGCGGTGGAGCCAGGATTCATCCTGCCGATTGCTCCTGCTGACGGATCAAGGACCGCGCCCGGGTGGCGCGATCCTCGGCTTCGGCCATCACTTTCGCCTTTTCGACCAACAATTCACCGGGTTGACCTTCCAGCAAGGCCGTGTTCAGGGCAATGCGACCCCGGCCAGGGTCCACCTGGGTGACGAGGGCCTTGATCGACTCGCCCACCTCAAAGGCCTCGCGCAGATCCCTCAATACTCCGCCGGTGACGCTGGATTGGTGCAACAGGCCACTGACGCCACCGAGGTCAACGAAGAAACCGTAGGGCTTGAGAGCCACCACCTTGCCCTCCACCAGTTGGCCCACCTCCAGGGCGGAGAAACGGGCGGCTGTGGCGGCTTTCTTCTCAGAAAGCACCAGTTTGCGGGTCTCAGGATTGACCTCCAGGAAGGCCACCCCAATGGTCTTGCCCATCAGGGCTTCGTGCTGCTCGCCGTCTTGCAACTGGGAGCGGGGGATGAAGCCCCGCAGGCCCTCCAGATCACAGGTAACGCCACCACGGTTGAAGCCATTGATCTTGACCTGAACCACCTTGCCGTCCTTTTCCTGCTGGCGCAGCTTGTCCCAGCTTTGGCGCAGGGCCAAGGCCCGGGCGCTGATGGTGACCATGCCGTCGGCGTTTTGTTCCCGGGTTACCAGAACCTCGATCGGCAGACCTGCCGGAAAGCGTTCTTTGAGGTTGGTAATAACGCCAAGGCCACATTCTTTTTTGGGCATGAACCCGGGCGCCTTGCCGCCGATGTCCACGTAGACCCCGTCACTTTCAATGCCGATGACCTTGCCTTGCACCACATCGCCGGTGGTGCCGACCGGTTCGTTCTCGTCCAGGGCGGCCAGGAAGGCTTCCTCATCAAAGTCAAAGTCATCCACGGTGCGGGATGGGGTTTTGACCACCTCTTTGACCACCGCGGCGCTCGCTCCCGCCGGGGGGGATTGGCGCCGACCCTGGCTGGCTGGACCGAGCAGGTCGGCCATGGTCAGCCCTTCCAGCTCGTCCGTCGAGAACAAATCTTGATCGCCAAGGGGGGGGCGGCTGGGTGCCTGCGGCGGCGCCCCGGCGGGGGCCACCAATGTCACCGGCTTGGCCGGCGCCTCTGGCTCTGGCGCGCTGGTTTCCTGGCTCTTGATGGCAGGGATTTCCTCGCGCTTCAACATCACCACCTGGGGGGGGCGGCGCGGCGGCGCGGGATTGGGAGCCGTGGGGGCTTGGGCGGGATTCCGGGGCTGACGCGGCGCAGGCTTGCCAGTTCCGGTCATGGCCTCAGGGGGACGTGGTGAACCGACACTGTAAGGACCCCCCTTGCTGCCCCAGCTGATGTCCCCCGCCCCCGAGCGTCGGCTCGACTGCTTGCCATGGCCTGAAGTTGCCCAGCTGGCCCAAAGAAAGGGCAGCACCGTCCTCTGGCCCCTGGGAGCTACGGAACAACATGGCCCCCACCTGCCCCTGGGCACCGATGCCCTCTTTGCCGACCGGGTGGCCGATGCGGTGCTGGCCCGGCTGGACGGGGATTTGCCGATTGTGCGCTTGCCCCTGCAAAGCCTGGGGTTCTCCCCGGAGCATCGCGGCTATCCAGGCACCATCAGCCTGCCGGCCCAGCTTTTGCTAAGCCTGGTGGAGGCGGTCGGCCGGGACCTGCAAGCCGCCGGCTTCCAACGGCTGGTGTTGCTGAATGCCCATGGGGGGCAGATTGCCCTGCTGGAAACGGCGGCCCGTCAGCTCCATGCCGCCTGCCCCGATCTGGGCGTGCTGCCCTGTTTTCTCTGGAAGGGTCTGGAGGGCTTGGGGTCGTTGATTCCCGAGCCGGAGCGCAGCGAGGGGTTGCATGCCGGCCTGGCTGAAACCAGCTTGATGTTGCACCTCGCCCCCCAGCAGACCCGCGCCAGCCGCGAGCCAGATGGGCTGGGGGTCGAGGCGGCGGCCCCGCCAGGATGGAGCTTGGAGGGGGCGGCCCCCTGCGCCTGGCTAACCGCCGAGATCAGCCGCAGTGGCGTGATTGGCGATCCCCGAGGGGCCTCCCCATCCCTTGGGGCTGATTTATTCGAGCGACTGGTGGCTGGCTGGTGGCTCCGGCTCGATGGCTTGCTGCGCAGTGAGTGGCCACCAATGGCAACCCGGAAGTGATTACAGTTACAGACTCAGCACCTACGAGCCCATGGCGATCCTCGAACCCAACTCTTCTGCCGCAGTGGCCAGCCGGGTTGATGGTGAGGAGCTGCCAGATTTCACGACGGCCCAGTACAAGGATGCTTACAGCCGCATCAACGCCATCGTGATTGAGGGTGAACAGGAAGCCCACGACAATTACATTGCCATTGGCACCCTCCTGCCCGATCAGGCCGAGGAGCTGGGCAGGCTGGCTCGCATGGAGATGAAGCACCTCAAGGGTTTCACCGCTTGTGGCGCCAATCTGGGAGTCAAAGCCGATATGGAGTTTGCCAGGGAATTCTTTACGCCATTACGAGATAACTTTCAGGAAGCGCTGGCCGAGGGCAAAGTGGTGACTTGCCTACTTATTCAATCGCTATTAATCGAGGCTTTCGCTATATCCGCTTATCACATATACATTCCCGTTTCCGATCCTTTTGCCCGTAAAATTACCGAATCCGTTGTTCAAGACGAATACACCCATCTCAACTACGGGCAAGAGTGGCTCAAGGCCCATCTGCACGAGTGCCGCGAGGAACTGCAGGCCGCCAACCGCGCCAATCTGCCCCACGTACGTCGCATGTTGGATCGGGTAGCCGCCGACGCTGCCGCTTTGGGCATGGCCAAAGAAGATCTAATCGAAGATTTTCTAATTGCCTACCAAGATTCCCTCACCCAAATTGGCTTTAGCTCCAAAGAGATCGCCCGCCTGGCTGCAGCCGCCTTAGTGGGTTGAGCCCCTCCCATTAACGCCCCATGCAAGGATGGACGGCTGGCAACAGTTCTCCTGCCGCCAGCTGCCACACCCTTCAAAGCTGCCCATGTTCGGCCTCATCGGTCACTCCACCAACCTTGAAGAGGCTCGCAACAAGGCCCTCTTGCTTGGCTATGAGGAGTACGCCAGAGGCGATCTGGATATGTGGTGCAGCGCCCCACCCCAGCTGGTCGAACGCATCACGGTGACCAGCCCGACGGGCAAGCAAATTGAGGGGGCCTATATCGATTCGGTATTTGTGCCGGAAATGCTCGGGCGCTTCAAAACCGCCCGTCGCAAGGTCCTCAATGCCATGGAACTGGCCCAGAAAAGTGGCCTCGATATCACCGCTTTGGGGGGGTTCACCTCGATCATTTTCGAGAATTTCAACCTGTTGCAGCAGCAGCACATTCGTAATACCACCCTCGACTGGCAGCGTTTCACCACCGGCAACACCCATACGGCTTGGGTTATTTGTCGTCAGGTCGAGACCATCGCCCCCAGCATTGGCATTGATTTGACCAAGGCGTCCGTAGCGGTTGTCGGGGCCACGGGTGACATCGGTAGTGCGGTCTGCAACTGGTTGAGCCAGCGCACAGGAGTGGCTGAATTGTTGCTTGTGGCCCGCCAGCAGGCACCCCTTGAGGCTCTGCAACTTCAACTCGGAGGGGGGCGCATTCTTGCCTTGGAAGAGGCCTTGACCCAAGCCGATGTTGTGGTCTGGGTGGCAAGCCTGCCCCAGACCCTCAGCATCGACGGGGAACGGCTGCACCGTCCCTGCTTGATGTTGGATGGGGGCTATCCCAAGAACCTTGACAGCAAGGTGGCTTGCGAGGGGGTTCATGTCGTCAAAGGCGGCATCGTCGAATTTGGCAGTGATATCGGCTGGCAGATGATGGCGGTTGCTGAAATGACCAATCCCCAGCGCCAGATGTTCGCCTGTTTCGCCGAGGCCATGCTCCTGGATTTCGAGGACCACCACACGAACTTCAGCTGGGGTCGCAATAACATCAGCTTGGAGCGCATGGAGTGGATTGGGGCCGCTTCCGTTCGCCATGGTTTCCAACCCCTGGGGCTGGAGGAACGGCCCCTCGCCCGCCTTGTCAACGTCTAGGGCTCCATTTCCCAAGTGCCCTTCCTACCTTTTGATCCCATGGCTCGTCGCGCCCTGCTGGAATTTGAGAAACCGCTGGTCGAGCTGGAGGGGCAAATCGAGCAGATTCGCCAGTTGGCCAGGGATTCAGAAGTGGATGTCAGCCAGCAGATCCTGCAACTCGAAACCCTGGCAGCCCGTCGCCGCGAGGAAATCTTCAGCCATCTGACCCCGGCTCAAAAAATTCAGGTGGCCCGCCACCCCCAACGCCCCAGTTGCCTCGATTACATCCAGCTGATCAGCGATTCCTGGATCGAGTTGCACGGTGATCGCTGTGGTTCCGATGACCGGGCTCTCGTCGGCGGTCTCGGCCGTATCGGTGACCAGCCCGTGGTGATGCTGGGTCACCAGAAGGGAAGGGATACGAAGGAAAATGTGGCCCGCAATTTTGGCATGGCTTCGCCCGGGGGCTATCGCAAAGCCCTGAGGCTGATGGAGCACGCCGACCGTTTCCGCTTACCCATCCTTGCTTTCATCGATACGCCAGGGGCCTATGCCGGTGTCCTGGCGGAAGAACAGGGTCAGGGAGAGGCCATTGCCGTCAACCTGAGGGAGATGTTCCGGCTGGAGGTGCCGATCATTGCCACGGTGATCGGCGAGGGAGGCTCCGGTGGCGCCCTCGGCATTGGTGTGGCCGATCGACTGCTGATGTTTGAGCACAGCGTTTATACCGTGGCCAGTCCTGAGGCCTGTGCTTCGATTCTCTGGCGTGATGCGGCCAAGGCCCCCGTTGCCGCCGAAGCATTGAGGATTACGGCGGCCGATCTTTTGCGTCTTGGTTTGATTGATGCCGTTCTTAATGAACCCTGCGGAGGCAACCACTGGGCGCCCCTCCAGGCGGCCGAATCACTGAAGGCAGCCCTTACTCTGCAGTTATCCGAGTTATTGGCCCTGCCCGTTGCCAAACTCGTTGCTGAGCGCTATCGCAAGTATCGGGCCATTGGTCGCTTCATCGAAGGTGTGGGGGCTGACGATCCGCTCGGCGCCTAGGCTGCAGAAGGGCCGGCATGGGCCCTGGTTCGGACACCCCTCCACCCAGCTTCATTTGGACAACCACATTTCTTGCGAAGACGTGCCATGCTTTGCAATGACCTGGCACTCTCAAGCCATTTCTCTTTTGGCCTAACTGCTCTAGATCAAGACATAAATCAATGTCTATGTCTGCAGCCGGCCATTTCCGCTAAAACCCATGACATCGACGCTCCCCTCCAACCCGTCCAGCCGGCAAGAGAATTCTGACTCCTTGCTGATTCCGGTCAGCCAGAGAATCAAGAATCGCCTTCAGCTGCAAGGGGTTCCATTTCTTGCCAATGACAATATTTCCGAATACATCGAGGCTGGAGAACTTGAGCATCTTGAGATTGAAGTTGCCGGAAAAGTGCGTGAGATGCTAAAAAGTCTTGTGATTGATATAGACAATGATCATAATACGGAAGAAACCGCTGAGCGCGTGGCTCGAATGTATCTTCAAGAGGTATTCAAGGGTCGTTACCTACCCCAGCCCAAAGTTGCCAGTTTTCCAAACGTTAAGGACCTGGATGAGATTTACACCGTTGGCCCCATCAGTGTCCGCTCCGCCTGTTCCCATCACCTTGTTCCCATTATGGGAAATTGCTGGATAGGAATCAAGCCCGGCGAGCGGGTCATTGGCATCTCCAAATTTTCCCGAATCGCCGATTGGGTCTTTTCCCGGCCCCATATCCAGGAGGAAGCCGTAATTATCCTCGCCAATGAAATTGAAGAATTGTGCAAACCTCAGGGCCTGGCCATCTTGCTTAAGGCTCAGCACTACTGCATGAAGTGGCGGGGGGTGAAAGAACCCCAAACCAGCATGGTCAACTCTGTAGTTCGTGGTGATTTCCGTAAAGATCCTAGTCTCAAACAAGAATTCTTTGAGCTTGTCAAACAGCAGGAATCATTGATCGGTTATTGAATTGACCGTTTACCCGTAGTGATCAACGGCCCTGACCAGTTTTGCTACGCCCTCGAGATCCTTGTCTCCGGGGCTTTTTTCAACGGCGCTGGAAACATCCAAGCCGTCTGGTCGCACCCTGGCAAGAATTTCTGGAAGTGCGTCGCTGGCAATGCCACCCGCCAGCCACCACGGCACCTCAGACTTGAACCCCTGCAGCCAGGCCAAGGGCAATCTTTGCCCCGTACCCCCCAGTTGGTCGGCCGCCCAGGCATCCAGCAGCAGGCCATCGACATGGTGGGCATAGTCGGCCGCCCGGTTCAGATCGGAGCGATCGCGCAGCCTCAGGGCCTTCCAAACCTTGACACCCAAGCTCTGGCGCAATTCCCTGCAGCGCTCGGCACTTTCCTGGCCATGCAACTGCAGAATGTCGTGGCCCCTACCGCTCCCCAGCCAATCCAGATCAGCTGGCTGGGGATCGGCCACCACCAGCACCCCAAGACAGGCGGGCCGAACTGTTTTGGCCGCCAGAAACAGCTCGGCCCGCCGCTCCGGCGGCACAAACCTCGGCGAGGACTCCACCGCGATCACTCCAATCGCTGCCACACCCATGCCCGCGATGGCGGCAGCCTGGTCCGGTTGACGCAGACCGCAGATTTTCAACAGGGGCAAGCGCCTCTGGCCAAGATGGCAACCTTTATAAGTCTGCCGATGACTCTCCTCGCGCGATCACAATGACTGAAGGTTGGCAGATAGCCCGTCTTTGGGGCATTCCCCTGCGTATTCACCCCACCTGGCTGGTCATCCTGCTGATCGCCACGGTGGCCTTTCAGCGCGACTATCAACCTGCTGGCAGCGGTGGCGACCTGTTGATTTGGGGCCTGGCCTTCCTGACAGCCTTGCTGCTGTTCGTTTCGGTGCTTTTGCACGAACTGGGCCATTCACTGGTCGCCCTTAGCCAAGGGGTGAAGGTGCGCAGCATCACCCTGTTTCTGTTGGGCGGTGTTGCCAGCGTTGATCGCGAATGTGCCACCCCAATGGGGGCGGCGCTGGTGGCTGCGGCGGGTCCGGCCGTCAGCCTGGCCCTGTCCGGCCTGTTTTTGGCGCTGCGGGGTCCTGCGGGCCAGCTTGCCCCAGGCCTCGGCCAGATGGTGCTGCAACTGGGTTTGCTGAACTTAACCCTGGCCCTTTTCAACCTGCTTCCCGGCCTCCCCCTTGATGGCGGTCTGCTGCTCAAGGCTTTGGTCTGGCAGATCAGCGGCAGCCAGCGCCGTGGCATCCAGGTGGCCAATGGCTGCGGCCGCTTCCTGTCCTTTATGGCCTTGGGCCTGGGCACCTGGATGCTGCTCAAAGGCAATGGGGGGCCGGGCCTTTGGCTGCTGGTACTCGGCTGGTTTGGCCTGGGGGCCGCCAGCAGACAGTCCCAACTGCTGCGTCTGCAGACCGTGCTGAAGGAACTGCGGGTCGCCGATGCCAGCCGCCGCCGTTTTCGCGTGGTTGAGGCCAGCGCCAGCCTGCGCCAATTGAGTCAGCAGCAACTCCAGGCAGCTGAACCTGCTCAACCCAGTCCTGCAGCATCCGGTCTCGCGGCGGCCGGTCCCGCGGCGCCCGGTCCGGCTGAAAGCCCTGGCCTGCCCGCCTGGATCCTGGTCTGTGACAAGGGCCGCTGGCAGGGGGTGATCGACGATGGGCCCCTGCAATCCCTGCCAGTCCAGCGCTGGGACCTCGAACGCATCGGTGACCATGCCCAGCCCCTCGCCAGCCTGCCTTCCATCGCCGAGCAAGCACCCCTGTGGCAGGCCGTCCTGCAGCTGGACGACCCTGAAGTCAGCCGGCTATTGGTGCTAAGCCCGGCGGGCCTCCCCACGGGCACCCTCGAACGTCCCGACCTGGGTGAAGTGGTTTTCAACCGGCTTGGGGTCCGCGTGCCTCCCCCCTTACTGGCTTTGGCCCGACGACACAATGCCTATCCCATGGGTCTGGCCCTGGCCCAAGTAGCCCGCTCGATGCTGAGCAGCGGTGAGGTTCAGGGGGCTGAGGCGCCAACTACTTGATAAGCGCTGCGTTGGGCGGCGATGGCGTCCCATGGCAAGGCGGCCTGCTCCAGCGTCACCAGTTCCACGCCCTGGTCCGTTTCGGCCTGGGGCAAATGCCGCTGGGCCTGGGCCACCAGCAGGGTGATCAGCTCCGCCGTTGTCACCGGTAGGTCGGGCAGAACGGGGGGATCGACGCCAAAGAGCTCGCGCCAGAGGGCTCTTTGCGGCTGGATCAGGATGCTGCCGTGCTGCAGCAGGGCGCCGCGGCGCCAGAGCTGGGCGCTGCCGATGCGCTTGCTGCCATCGGCATGGACCAGGTCAGCGGCGGTGCTGGTGGCAAAGCAACTGTCCCGATCCCGGTTGAAGGCGGCCTCACCAAATCCCAGCGGCAAATCGATGGCGGCGAATCCCCGCTGCAGCCACCGGCATGACCGCCGATAGGCCTCGGCCCGCTGGGGGGGTGGCGAAGGCCAGATCAGGGCATAGGTGAGATCGCCCCCATGCAACACGGCCCTGCCGCCGCTGGGGCGGCGCACCAGATCCAGCACGCCCGCAGCCGCCAACTCCAGCCAATGGGCCGGCAGGCGTTGCTGATGGAAACCCAGTGAGAGGGTGGGTCGTGGCCATTGGTAGAACCGCAACATGCCGGCCAGGGCAGCTGGCAGGCTCCCAGCTGCGAGCTCTGCATCACTGGCGGCGGCCCTGGTGGCCAAGGCGTTATCCAGTAGCCAGTTGTCGATGGCCATCGGCCAGGTCCCCGCCAACTGACTGGACGCCAGCAAACCCACCCGGGGCCGCGGCGCCCACTGCTCAGGGGACCATTGGACCTGGAGGCGGGACCGGCTGGCCACGCCGTCAGGACCCGCCGAGGGCCACCCAGAAGGAAGGCGCCAGCTCAAAGCCGAGAACGGCGGCCATCTGGCCCAGACCCTGGCGGCAGTCCAGACCCTCGCCCCGGGCCCAGTGGTCCAAGAGGAAGAGCCGATGGCTGATCCACAGTTCAAGGCTGTCGGGGGCAAAGCGGATGCCCTCGGTGCGGCTGAAGCTGTGGGGCAGCAGCATCGCCACATGGCGTGTCAGGGTTCCCTGGCTGCGCTCCAGCACCAGGGGCAGCCAGGGATAGAGAGCATCGGCCCTCAGGCACCACAAGCGCACCTCGGGGATTTCGGAGAGCTCGCGGGGATCTTCGGGCGGCCGCGGCCACTCCAGGGAGAGCTGCACCTGGCCGGAGAGGGCCAGGAGCTCCTGGGCCGGCCGTTGGGCCAATGGCGCTAGGCAATTGAGGTCGAGGGCCCCGATTTCGAGGGCCCCGACTTCCAGGGCCGTAGCCCGGGGGGCGGGGGAGGGCGATGCCATCAAGAGCTGTGACAGGGCCACGGCGAAGGCTGGACCGTAGCCAGCTGAGGCCGAAGAATGGGGCGGTCCGTTTTTTATCTGCAAGACATGGTCACCTCGCTCACCCAGGCCCAAATCCTGATCGCCCTGGTGGTGGCCGCCCACGCCGGTGTGCTTGCCGTTCGGCTTTGCTTCAGTCTCTACAAAGCCTGAGGTCGGGGGCCTTGGCAATGGCACCTGGGCCCGCTAGAAGCGGTCCCTTATGACCCGAGGCCAGTCCGGTGCGATCCCGTTCCCCCCGATCCCTCGATTCCGCCCCTGAATCCCGCCGCCGTTCGGGACGTTCCTCCACCAGCGAACACTCCCATCCCGCCAGCAGCGGATCCCGACAACGGGCCCGTCAGGCAGGCGCCAGCAAGGCCCCCGCCGCCGGGGCCCCCAGACCCAGGGCGGCGGTGGGGGCCGCCCACCTGGGCAAGCAGGATCTGCTCTGCAGCCTGATTGGCCTGGGCGTGAAGCTTGGGCTGGTGATGGTCACAGGCGTCAGCCTGGTCCGCGTCGCTTCTGCCTATCAGGCCCGCATGGACCGGCAGGGGGAGTTGGCGGCTGTGCTCCAGATCGAGAACGCCCAACTCACCAAGGCCCAACAACGCTTCGACCGTCTGTTCCTGATATCCGGGGAGAAGACCCTGGCCCGGGAGCAAAGCCAGTGGATTGCCCCCAACCGCCTGCGGGTGGTCTGGCAGGCCCCTGCTGCCCCCACCAAGGCCCCTGCTGCCCCGGCCAAGGCTTCTGCCACCCCCAGCAAGGCCTCTTCTGCCCCCAGCAAGGCTGCCGAAAACGCCCCGGATCCCGCCCCCCAGCGAGCCCCAGGCCCCCTGGCCTCCGCCCCCCTCAAGGACAGCGCCAAGGTGCCACCTACCGGGACGGGTGGGCTGGCTCAGCAAGGCGATTTGGGGGGGAATTGAACATTCAGCCGGGCCTCGCCCAGGTCCGTTGCCACGGACCGCTTTTTCGCCCCTCCCCCCTCCCCCATGCCCCCGATCTCCGGTGAGCAAACCGCCCCTTTGACGGCTGCGGTCCCCCCTGGGACCAGCAGTCCCGGCACGGTGCTGATCACCGGGGCCTCCTCGGGGGTTGGTTTGTTTGCCACCCAGGCCTTGGTGAGCCGCGGTTGGCATGTGCTGATGGCTTGCCGCGATTCGGCCAAAGCCCGCCGGGCCCAGCAGGCCCTGGCCATCCCTGATGCTGCCGTCACCCACCTGGCGGTCGATCTTGGCGATCTCGACAGCGTCAACCGTTTGGTTGCTGCGGTGCACGACACCAGGCGCCCCCTGGATGCACTGGTGGTCAATGCCGCCGTCTACAAGCCAAGGCTGAAGCAGCCCGAGCGCTCACCCCAGGGCTACGAAATCTCGATGGCCACCAACCATCTGGGTCATTTTCTGTTGATTCAGCGTCTGTTGCCCGACCTGGAGCGCTCCAACCATCCCTCCCGTCGGCTGGTGATCCTGGGAACGGTCACCGCCAATTCCAAAGAGTTGGGGGGCAAGATCCCCATCCCTGCACCGGCCGATCTGGGCGATCTGGCCGGTTTTCGTGCCGGTTTCCTGGCGCCGGTGAGCATGGCCGATGGCAAGCCCTTCAAGCCTGGTAAGGCCTATAAGGACAGCAAGCTGTGCAACATGATCACCACTCAGGAATTGCACCGGCGCCTGCATCAATCCACTGGGATTGTGTTCACTTCTCTCTACCCGGGTTGTGTTGCCGATTCTCCCCTGTTCCGCAACACTCCCCAGGCCTTTCAGGTCATCTTCCCCTGGTTCCAAAAGAACTTGACCGGCGGCTATGTCAGCCAGGCCATGGCCGGCGAACGGGTCGCCCAGGTGGTTGCCGATCCCGAATTCGCGGTTTCAGGGGTCCACTGGAGCTGGGGCAATCGCCAGCGCAAGGACGGTCGCCAATTCAGTCAGGAACTGTCCGACAAGGCCAGCAATCCCCAGACGGCCAGCAACATGTGGGATCTTTCTCTGAAGTTGGTCGGCCTGTCCCAGCGCTGAGATCTGGTCGAGCCAAGGCCGGGATCATTGCTGATGACGAACCCCGGGCCGAAGGGCGACGCAAGGACGGCTTCGGCCTGCTACTAAGGTTCCAGCCCCATTGGTCGTTTTCATGTCCCGACGCCTGTCCTGGGGATTGGGTCTGCTCCTAGTCGCCGGTCTCGTCTTGGGTGCCTTTTTTGTGCTGCCCTTCCGTTCCTGGTTGCCCGGTGGCACCGTGGCCGATGTGCCCAACCGCCTTGTGGTCAATGGCACCGCCTTGAACCGGCTTTTCCCGGAGCCGCAAGTGGGTGAAAAATTGGTGTTCACCCAGGAGAAGCGGGGCTTCAGCCAGGCCCGTCTCAAGCAAGGAGATGAGGTGCGGGCCCTGCTTTCGATTTCGGACGTGACCAGCTCCCCCGCCAGCCGGGCCAAATTCAGCGGCAGCGGCAGCTCTCTGGCGGGGTGGCCGCTGGTGGAGCAGGGAGACCAGTCGAGTGCCCTGCTGGTGGCCGACCGCTTCCAGGTGAAGGTGCTGGGCCAGGGGGCGGGGCTGAGCCCCGATGAGCGCCATGAGCTGCTGGGGGCCTTCAATCTCCAGGCCCTGGCCGCCCTCAACCCCGCCTCGGCCCCCAAGGCATTGCCGCAAGCCCAGCCCCAGGCTCCCAGCCTGGCCGGCCAGTCAACCGCAACCCGGCCCCGCCTGGCGGCCCAGCCTCCGGCGGCCCAGCCCAGCGCCAGCGCCATTCCAAGCTCCCCAACCCAGCTCAGCGCCAACATGCTGGCGGCCCTCAAGGCCGCTCGTGCCGCTGCCAACCGCGAGACCGCCGTTCTGACCCCCGCCGCATGAGCACCACCGTTCTTGAGCGTCTTGAGCGCTTACCCCACCGCAACCTCACCGTGCTGGCGCTGCGGGGCATCAGCACCCTGGTGCCGGGAGGTTGGACCAACATCACCAGCGCCGAGGAATTGATCCATGACGTGCTCGGCAGTACCGATCCCGAACTCACCCGCCTGGTGCGGGAACGGGCAGACGAGCTCAGTCGCGCCCGCCATGAGGGCTATGCCCGGGCCCTGAGCCTCTACGACGCCGTCAACCGCTCCCAGAAGGCGGCCGGCGGCCTGCGGGTGCTCGCCAACGTCGCTGGCGCCCTGCCCCTGGTCAAACGCCTCACCCTGTTCACCCCCGCCAACGAGACCCTGCAGGCGGCGGATCTGAGCCTCAAGGTGGCGGCGGAGATGCTGGCCTTCACCCAGGTGAATGGCCTGCCAGGCGACAGTTTCGCCGACTTTGGCGCTTCCCTCGCCGAATACACCAGCGAGGCCCGGGTGCGCATGGCGGCCCTGATCTGTTTCGATGCCTTCCTGCCCCTGGGGGACCAGGCCCTGCACCGCCTCGATGAGCTGTTGGGGCGGGTGGCCAGCCACGAATTGCGCCAGTTGCCCGCCTATGTGGGCATGGCTGGGTTGATTCCCGGCCGCGGCGACCAGGCCCATCTCAGCTTCCTGCGCCGCAGCGTTGATCAATGGGTGGGCTGGGCCGATGGCTTCGCTTCCCAGCTCGGCCTCACGGGTCAGCGCAGCGTGCGGGCCCTGGAAACCACCATCGGGCCCTGGCACGGAGGCTTCGAGCAACTGGCCATCTTCCTTGATGCCTTCACCGACACCTACGCCCACACCGGAGTCCAAGCCGTGGCCCGCCGCTTGGTGGAACGGGCCGCAGCGGAAATCTGATGACAGACTCTGACGATTGAAAGCACTGCCGCCTGCAACGGCGAAGGATCCCCATGCGCTGGTCTGACGGCCGAAGGAGTGAAAACGTTGAGGATCGCCGCGGCATGGGCGGGCCTGTCCTGGCGGGCGGGGTCGGAATCCTGGGCATCATCCTGGCCCTGGTGGTGGCCCTGCTGGGGGGAGATCCCTTTGTGGTGTTGCAACAACTGGGGGGAGGCGGCATGGGCATGGGAGGTGCCCCTGTATCGATGAGCCGTCCCCGCCAGCAGACGCCTGCGGATAACAAACTGGCCGACTTCGTCTCGGTGGTGCTGGCCGACACCGAAGACACCTGGACCAAGGAATTTCGCGACAACGGCGGCACTTATCGCTCGCCCAAGTTGGTGATTTTTGATGGTGTCGCCAATTCCGCCTGCGGCCGGGCGGCCGGTTCGACCGGACCCTTTTATTGCCCCAATGACCAAAAGGTTTATATCGACCTCAATTTCTATCGCCAGTTGCGCAGCCAGCTGGGTGCCCCCGGTGATTTTGCCCAGGCCTATGTAATCGCTCACGAAATTGGCCACCACGTGCAGCACCTGCTCGGTATCGACCAAAAGGTGCAGGGCATGCAACGGCGCCTACCCCAATCCCAGGCCAACCAACTTTCGGTGCGGCTTGAATTACAGGCCGATTGTTTTGCGGGGGTTTGGGCCCATCAAACCCAGACCCAGCGCGGCACCCTGGAGCAGGGCGACCTGGAGGAGGCCCTAAATGCGGCCGCCCGCATTGGCGATGACACCTTGCAGCGCCAGAGCACCGGTTGGGTGCGTCCAGAATCCTTCACCCATGGCACTTCCGCCCAAAGGCAGCGTTGGTTTATCACGGGGTTGCGCAGCGGTGACATCAACACCTGTGACACCTTCCAGGCTCCCCAGCTGTAATGCCATGGCCGGGCGATTTTCAGTTAGAAGCCTTATTGAGCCGTTGCACGATCACGGTCATCAAAACCAGGGAACCGGCCAGGGCCAGCAGCAGGGCGGTGGTCATGGAGACTTGAGCAATCGCAGCGCCCATTATCGGCGCCGGCCGGCGGCCCTGGCCCCCTGATGAGCGATTTACAGCCCTTGCCCGCTGACCCAACTCAACCGCTGCTGTTTGTCTATGGCAGCCTCAAACGCGGACAGCGGGCCCATCACCTGCTGCAGGGGCTGCCCTGGCTTGGCCAGGCCTGGCTGCCGGGCGCCTGCCTGCACGATCTCGGCCCTTTCCCGATGGCGGTCCTTGGCGAGGGAAGCATCCAAGGGGAGCTCTACGGCGTCAGCGAAGCCGACCTGGCGGCGTTGGACCGCTTTGAGGGGGCGCCGCGGCTGTATCAGCGCCATTGGCTGAACCTGGAAGACGGCCGTAGCGCCTGGGTTTACCTGGGCCGGCCCCACCAGGTGCGCCATGTCGCTCCCCTCGCCAGTGGCTGCTGGCTGGGCCCCTCGGTCCCAAAACCGCGCCGCAGCGGCAACTGGGAGGCCCTGACCCTGGCGCTGGTTGTGGCAGGCGGCCTGCGGCCCAGTTGGGCCTTTGACACGCTGGGAGCCTGTCAGTCCTGGCAAAACAGCCGCGGTCTGGCCCGCATCGAAGTGGCCAACAGCATCGGCGCCGCCCACTACCTCACCAAGATGAAGCGCCTGCAGGAAAGTGATCCGGCGGCGCCGGTGCCGCTTTATAGCGAGGGTGATATTGCCCGGGTTTGTAGTGAACGCTGAACCTATCTCCAGAGCTCAAAGCAGTTGCACTAACAGCCAAGGGAGCCGTGGCTATAGCAGACTGCCGGAACCGCACGGCAGGGTGCCGCTGATCAGCAGCGAAAGTATCCGCGAGCAGGGCACTAACGCCACTGCCCCAGCTAGGAAATCCAACAAGGGCAGGTCAGACCATACCGACTGTATTAAGTGCAAAAATATGATCGTCGTAATCAAGATCTCCACCACCTAGTTGATCTTCCATGCCAAATATGTTATCCCCGAGCCTGCGGAAGTGACTGATCGAATCACGGTTGGCAGCGGCAAAGCCAAAGTAAGTTTCCTCAGACTCGATTGTTTTGACCACTGCCATCGGAGCTAAAAAGCTGGACACGCTTAGGTTGACTCGACCCCCGCTTGACTGAAGGTTGCCGACAGTCAGGCCGGACAGCTGATCAACACGGTTGCGATTAGCAGCATTCTTGTAACCTGCATCACCTGGATTGACCACACTACCAGTCAGGGGATCTAAAACCGCACCGTCTAGATTAAGTACCTTGTACAAGGAGAACACAGGCGAATAGCTAGCTTCACGAACCAGACTCCAATCAGCTACCACGGAACGACCAACCAGGGCAGAAGAGCTGAAATCGAGCACGGTGGCCTCCATCTGACGCCCGGCAATCAACTCGGCCAAACCTGGGGCTGCTGGCGCCATAGCCAGATTGAAACCGAGACCACTAGGAGATACAACCTTGGCAGCAGAAGTGGCCGAATCTAAGCTATAATCAAGCAAACGGAAAGAAGAACCCAGTTCAGAGAGGCTGGATTTACCCCGACTCAGATCAGCAAAAGTGCTATCAACTGTTTCATAGAATCGTAAAGTTTGGCCATTGCGAATAGAAATTTTACTACGCAAATCAAGGCCATTTAGGCCTGGAGTGCCAGTAGATTCCAAACCCGAAAAAAGAATATGACCCCGCTCGCGAATCAAATTTAGAGTAAGTGGAATACCAGTCTCTACCACAATAAATCCAATTTCATTAACTGTTTGAGCCCGACTAATCAAGGTGGCAGCAAGATTAACAGCCGCTTTCGAGGTAGGACGACTTGGATCAACAACCTGCAACTGCTGACTGTCGATAGACTTAAATCCGGGGATTAAAGCTTCTCTGGTAGCGCTAACAGATCCAAGAATCTTGCCGCGGGTAGCATCTAGGTCACCCATACCATTATCGATGGGGCGAAGCTGGAGTAGATCAAAACTACCATCGCCATCAAGGTCGTAGGCGCTGGCCCCACCACGCAGGCTGGGATCGTAGGTGAGGGATTCCATAACATCACCGGTTGTCGGATTAATGCTCCAGAAACTAACTGCCTCACCGCCACTACTATTAGATTGAAACGGCAGAAGTTTTGGATCCAATATCATATCACCTTGACCGTTGATCGTATTGATATTGAACTCATAGCTAAGGGAGAAGGTTTGGACACTGGTAGCCGCGGAGGTTGTCTGCTTTATGAAACTAATTGCTGCGTCGCTAAGCGGTTGGACAGAAAACGTTTCTGTGCCTGCTTGCATACCACTGGCTGAGAGCTGGAACAAGCCGAAGTTCAAGGACGCCGAATCAAGTCCCTGATTGCCGGCCTTATCGCGCTGCCTGGCCTTAACCAACCAACGCTTGCTGGTGTCAGCCCAGGCAAAGTTGAACGATGATCCATCAAAGTTGATCCAGGTATTGCCATTGTCTTCTGAATAGGAGTAAGCGGCGTCAGCCTCCAGATTTTGAGCATTAACAACCACCTCCTTGCCCAGCTGAACATAGGTAATCCAATCACCTGAGGCAGTCACACTGCCGCTGGAGAGGGCTAAGGTTGGTACAGCGGGGGGCGTAGTGTCAATTATGATTGGCCCTAGCTGACTATTAACGCTGTAGTTACCTGCGCTATTAATCTGACGTGCGATTATGCTGCCGGCCAGATATGTGCCAGAAGGGAGCAAGAAGGAGTTACCAGAACCGGCGCTCCAGCTGACGCCACCATTAGTTGAATACTGCCAGAGAGAACCAACATCAAGGCCCGTCACAATGACGTTGGGATTGTTAGAGATACCGTCACTGCTGCTGTTGCCGGAGTCGCTGGCTAGGGCAAGCTTTGGAGCGGAGATAGCTGGAGAAGGGGGCAAGATGCTTAGTTGAATCTCCTGCAAAGCCACGGCTTTGCCATCACTCAAACCCAGAACGACGCGAGTGGTTGCCAATTGCGAATCTGTCAAGCCAGGAGGCAGGGTCGCCTGGAGTTTCATGCCCGTGGTGCTGATCCATGCTGGAGCTTCCAGCAACACCAGATCAAGCCTGTCACCATCGGGATCACTCACCGAACTACCAAGGTCCAATAGGACCTCCAGACCTGGCACAAGATTCAACGTGATCGGTGCTTTCGTGAAGCCAGGAGTGGCGTTGATCGAAACGTCGTTTGCAAGCAGTTGCTGCCGGATCTGCGTCCAGGATCCCTGGGGAGGTTGCCCATCAAGCAGTATTTGATCAACAGCGGGGTTGAAGTCGAGGATCTGGAGAAGACCTTCGCCGGGGTCAGAACTATCAATCAAGAAGATGTCAGATTCCTGATCGACTAATGCAATAACCGCTGGCAAACCATGGGTTGTGGCATTAGCAAGGAGACTGCCACCGATGACTACATCGCTCGCGGCGCGTAGGAAAAACCTGTCTAAACCTGCTTCACCTACCAACAAATTGCCACCCAAGCTGTCCGTGCTGAAGAGCTCATCGCCACCCGCGCCCGCCAGCAGCGTGGAGCCGGCAGCCACGAACATCCGATCGGCAAGGCCGGAGCCCTTCACGCTTACGTCGGGAAGCTGGACACAATCGCGGGGGGAGGTGGCATAAGCGGCGGGATCTAACAGTGTTTGCTGGCCATCGGTATCCACAGCCAGGCCGATGACGAGATCCAGTTCGCGCCAGTCCGATTGCCAGGTGATCAATGGCGAAATCACAAAACTGCTGCTAGCAGCGAGAGTTTGGCTGACCCAGCGCGGGGCGGACGTGAGTGGATCTTTACCATCAAGCAATTGGTAGTTAGCAATTGCCTGATCCGTAGTAATGGTAAGGTCAAGAAAACCACGGCGGTTGAGATCAGCATACTTCAGGCCATTGATATAGCCTACAAACAGACCATCCAGGCCATCAACAGCGGGATATTTCGCGCGGATGTATGCATCGGCTCCAGGCAGATACCTCTCAAGACCAGGTGAAGTAACACCAGGCGTAGCAAACTCGACTCCCGCCAGCGTGCCGGCCGGCCGGCTACCGGCAACCATGGTGTCGAGCACACCCGCCCAAGCGTTGTGGGTGTCGCCAGCGAGGCTGATCACCCGCTTGCCCAAGGCCAGAGCGCTCTGCAGGATCGTTTCCCGCTCTGCTCCGTATCCATCCCAGGCGTCGAGGTTGTAAGGGATCTTGCCGGCTTCGGCGAAGAGGGCCTGCTCGGCGGGGGAGAGGCTGGCAAAGCTGGTGCCGGTGGCCAGCTTCTGCAGCGGAGCGGCGTATTTATCGAGCAGGGCGGGGTTGCCGGGATTGAGCAGCAGTTCAGCGGGAACGGCCATGCTCTGCATCAGCACCTGTTGGCCCAGCAACTGCCAGCCTGCTGTGGAAGTGGCCATCTGTTGCTGCAGCCAGGCCATCTGGGCATCGCCAATCAGGTCGCGGTCGGAATCTCCCCAAGCTGTCTGCGCGGTGGCGATCACCAGTTCCTGGGTAACGAGCGGCGCCAAGGCAGTGGCGAAGGCCGAGTTGGCCGCAGCGCTGGTGGGCGGCGCGATGCCTGCCCTGGTGGCATAGCTGGCCAGCTGAACGGGATCGGCCAAGATCGCGCCGATGCGGGCCTGCACCGCCGCCGCATCGGGATACTTCAACTGCTCATCCCTGGCGGTGAGCCGGGTTTCGAGCATGTGCAGGGCGAGCACATCGCCAAAGCTGAAGGAGCGGTAGCCCTGGGTGAGGGGGG
>JBKDVK010000022.1:0-3627 GCA_046338875.1 Cyanobacteriota bacterium
CAGCTCCAAGAGCGACACCTGGCGGCCGTAGTGGCGCAGCAGAATCGCCAAACAGGCCGCACCGCACTCGCTGGCCTCCATCTGCTGCACGGTGGGGGTGCGGATTCGGCCCATCTCAGTAGATGCCGCTCAGGTCTCGCAATAGCGGAATCACGTAGCTGATCGGTTGCCGGCCCTCCACCATCACAGACACGCTGGTGGTGGTGCCTGGCGTTAGCTTCAGATCGGGTCCACTCCCCCCTCCCCAGTCATAGCCGCTGCGGCTTTTGGGATCGCGTTGCAGGCTGGTGACCGTTTCGATCAGCGGTTCGCCCGATTGGGCCGCTGATGGCATCACAGCATCCACCAATGACTCGACACCAAAGCGCTGGCGCAGTCCCTCGCGGGTCACCGGCAGGGCCCGGATGCTGAGGATTTCACCCTGGATGCCGCCGTGGCGCTGGGCATTGGTGGTGGTGGGCGTGATCCGCACCCGTTGGCCGGGCTTGAGCCTTTTGCCATCCTGGCTGGGGAAAAACGCGAAACTCACCAATTCGCCGCGGCGATCGTTGCGTTCCATCGTGAACAGCACCGTTCCCGGATTGACCACAGAACCCGCTGTCAGCAGAGACTCCACCACGCAGCCTGAGAGGGGCGCCACCACAAATTTGTTGCGTCCCAGCTCCTGCTCCTTGCTGACCAAGGTCAGCAGCTCATTGTTAATCGCTTGACTGCGCTGCTGGGCCTCGGCCAGTTGCTGGCTGTCGATGCGCTGCAACTGTTTTTCCTTGTCGATGAAGGTTTCTTCGGCTATGGCGCCCGTGGGTCGGTAGGGAAGCAGGCGAGCCAGTTCATCGGCGACCAGGGACCGCTCGCGGCTGGCCTGCAGGCGGGCCAGTTGGTCCTGGCTGCGGAGCTGCTCCACTCGCCGTCGCCCTTCTTCAAGAGCGAGTCGCAGTTGAACTTGCTCAACGCGGGCCATGGGTTGACCGGCTTGCACGCAATCGCCTTCGCGCGTCAGCATCTGCTCGATGGGGCCGCTGCTGCGGCTTTGGACTGGCACCAAGGACTCAGGTCGCAGCAGCACCCCGCGGCCCTGGATGCGCACCGGCAGCCGGCCCACAATCGACCAGGTCAAGGCCGTTCCACCTAGTACCAACAACCCCAACAGCAGACCCCACCAGCCGGGACGCAGCAGGGGCAGGGGCTGATCCAGAGCCTCAGGTGCATTGAGGGACTCAAGGGCCCGCTCCCGGAAGATGATCATGGCGCACCCCCGGGGCTGGCACTGATCTGGCGCCGCATCAGATCGGCGAAGGTACCGTCGCTTGCCATCAGTTCCTCAAAACTGCCGGTCTGGACCAGCCGGCCCGCCTCCAACACGACGATGCGATCGGCACGGCGCACGGTGCTGAGGCGATGGGCCACAATCAGTCGCGTGATGCCAAGGGCTTCCAGGCTGCGGCTGACCACGGCCTGGTTGTGGTTATCCAAGGCACTGGTCGCCTCATCCAAGATCAGCAGCTTGGGCTGCCGTGCCAGGGCACGGGCAATCGCCAGCCGTTGACGTTGGCCACCCGAGAGGTTGCCACCCCCCTCCGACACGAGGGTGTGCAGGCCCATTGGCATCGCCTGGATGTCTGCGGCAATGCCCGCTTGCTCGGCCGCCTCCCAGGCCTGCTGATGGCTGATGCTGGCACCGCCGGCGATGACCTCCAACACCGAACCCGCCAGCAGGGCGCCATTCTGAGTCACCACGCCGATCTGGCGACGCACCAGATCGGCCCGCAACCGATCCAGAGCCCGGCCGTCGTAGAGAACGGCCCCCTGCTGGGGCTGTTCCAACCCCAGCAGCAGGCGGACCAGGGTGGATTTGCCACTGCCCGAGGGTCCAACTACGGCGACGAACTCGCCACGCTTGAGATGCAGGTTGATGCCATCGAGCACCCAGGGGCCCTCGCTGCGATAGCGAAAGCGCACCTGTTCCAGCGCCACCGCCCCCTCCAAGGGACCAGGATCCAAACGTTGCGCCTCGTTTTCGGGTGCTGCCGTCAACAGCGGCCGGGCCCTTTCCACCAGCACCGGCAGTTCGAAGGCCCTCACCATCAGGGCGGCACTGCTGGCCACGGCGCCGATGAAGGTGGAAAAGGCGGCGAAGAAACCCAGCAGTTCGCCGATGTTGGGGGCCTGGGGCCCTGAGGGGCTGGCCGCGGCTTCCGCCACCAAGCGGGTGATCAGGATGAACAACATCAGGGTGCCCAGGTTGGGGATCACCGTTTGCAACAGGCCCGCTTGGGCCGCCTGGGCCTCCAGGCGATAGCCGGAGGTGATTGCTTGCTGGTAGGGCTGCCACCAATGGCGAGCCGCCGCCGTTTCCACCCCCGCCAGCCGCAGTTTGGCCACGCTGGTGATCAGCTCAAGGTTGCGGCTGCTGGCTTCGGCCAGGTCTTCTTCACGGCGGCGCTCCAGGCGCTGGTAGCGCCGGCCGATCCACACAGTTGGTAATACAAGAAACAGCGCCAGCAACACCGCCAGAGCCGTGAGTTTCGCGCTGATTCGCAGCATGAACAGCAGATAGATCCCACTCAGCAACGCCTGCAGGGCACCGCCGCTCAGCAAGGATTGGACTTCCCGCTGCACGGTGGCGATCGCCCCGAAGCGCAGGGCCAGTTCACCTGCTTTGTACTGGCGGAAGAAGCTGTAGGGCAGCTTTAACAGGTGGTTCAGGGCGGCCAGTTCGAGGCGATTTCCACCCTTCTGCTGCACCGTTATCAAGGTGCGCGACTGAGTCCATTGCAGGCCTACGTTCGCCAAGGCGGCGGCCACGAGCAGCAGGCCCAACTGGAGCATCAAGGTGGTGTCTCTATCGGGTAGGGCATTGTTGGTGAGCAGAGTGTTGAAGGTGGGCAGCAGCAGCCCAAGCAAGGTGCTGAGCGTGGCTGTAAGCAGGGCCGGCCGGAGAGAATTACTAAGTAGGGCCAGCCCCAGGCCGAGCAGGGCTCCCAGGGCGCCCAGGCCACCCATCCAGCGGATGGCACCCACCTCGCGGCCGATTGCCAGCAGAAAGCCAAGGGCCAGCCCCAGCGCCGTGAACAGCACCACCATGCTGGCGCCGTTGCTGGCTGGCCCAAAGCTGAACCGCACCAATCCCGTGGCCGAAGTGTCGGCTGACTGCAGAGCCGGAATCACAGCCAAGCCCCTCAGAACGGCATCAGGGGGCAGGTCTCGGCGGCGGAGGCACCGGGGGGGCCGGTCAGGTTGGTTGGGATCGCGCAGCCGGTAGCCGTCGGGTTCTGAAAGAAGCAGCAGGGGACCCTCGGGCCCCATCCAAATCAGATCACCGCAATCGCGGCGCAGATCGCTGCGCTCGAAGCGAAGGGGCCGGGCGAAGAGTTCGGCCTGCCCCAGCAGGGCGAGCAGACAAGCCTGGGGGTCGTCAGGGGGCTGCAGCAGCGGACGCGCCGTGGTGCCATAGCGCTCGGCAAGCCAGCCCACGAGGCGAGTGAGGGGGGTGATCGAAGCGCTGCTGGTGCCTTGCGGCTCGGGGGTGGCAGGGCCCAGCAACTCGCCCAGCAGGGTGGCTGGATCGGGGATGTCGGCGAGGGGCAAGCCTGCTGTGGCTGGGCTGGAACTGGTGGGTTCAAGCGA
>JBKDVK010000023.1:0-11923 GCA_046338875.1 Cyanobacteriota bacterium
TGCAAAAATGTGGGGGTGGAAGAGGCTTTGGGCGCGGTGCTGGGTTACACCTGCGCCAATGATGTCAGCGCCCGCGATTGGCAGAAGCGCCCCGAATTGGGCGGCGGCCAGTGGTGCCGCGGCAAAAGCTTCGACAGCTTCGCGCCGCTTGGCCCGGTGCTGGTCAGCCCCGCTGAGATCCCCGATCCCAACGCCCTGGCGATCAGCACCGTGCTCAATGGCGAGCGGGTGCAGGACGGCCACACCAGTGACATGATTTTTTCGGTGGCCGAGATCATTGCCTTTCTCAGCGGCAGCACCACCCTGCTGCCCGGCACCGTCATCCTCACCGGCACCCCGGAGGGGGTGGGTATGGCAGCCGATCCGCCCCGCTGGCTCAAGCCCGGCGATCAGGTGGAGATCACGATTGAGGCGATCGGTACGCTGCGCAATCCGGTGCTGGCGGAGGGGGACGCTGATTGAGGGGCTCACCTTTAAGGTCTAAAGACCTAATGCTTATTCATAGGCTTATTTCAAGTCTTATTTCTAGCGAGTGCTTTTTTCTGGCGAACCTAAAGGCCCTTGTTTAGCCGGCGCACTTTGGAGGGCCGTTGGCCAAAACGTTTTAAGAAATCACGGCTGAAAGAGGACTGGGAGATATAACCGCAGGATTGAGCTACTTGGCTGAGGCCCAGCTGCCCGCCCGACTCTTGCAGCAGACGCATCGCTTTCTCAAGGCGTTGCTGCCGCAACCACTGCATGGGCCCACAGCCATAATGCTGCTTAAAGGTGTACTGCAGCGAACGGCGGCTGTAGCAGCTGCGTTGTTCCATGTCGGTGAGACTGATGGGTTGGTCTAGGTTTGCCATGATCCAATCAACTAAATCCCGATGGGGGAAAGCGCTCGAAGAAGCTAGCGAAGGACTGGGCGGCGATCCGATCTCAAAAAGATCGGGTACCAGCAGCATCACCATCAACCGTTTGATCAAATCATCCAGTCGCATCATCTGGTTTACATCGCCCAGCGCTTGCATGGCGCTATCGATCAGCGCCAGGGTCTGCATTAGCAGTTCATGCAGATGCTGGCGCCGTTCATCGCTGCGTCGCCCCAGAATTGCCGGCTGCTCCAATACCGCCATGAAACTGATGGAATCGAAGGCCGGGCCGGCAATGGCGGACGCCACTGGCACCAAGGCATCGGGGTTGAAGCTGAAGATCACGCCTGAGCAAAGGGTGCAACGCAGCCGCATCAGCAATTGGTGAGCTGGAATATAGAGGGACGAATCGCGAAAGACGTAGGTTTTGGTTTCTATTTTGAAGCTATTGCTGCCGGCCGGATAGGGCAAAATCCACTGGGCCTGAGATTTCTGTTCTACAAGCCCATCAATGGATGATCCCCAGGTGGAGAGCAGGGTGAGGTCACCAAGGCGAACGACGCCGGATTGATTATAAAAAGCTTCGCTTTCCGGGCCCAGATCCCATGTTAAAACGTTCATGGGCAAAAATTGACCAATAATGCTCGCAAAGGTGTCGACCTGCTCCGGAACCAGGGACGAACCAGGCAACCTCAGAAACGGCAGGTTGGTTGTAATGGGATTTGGTTGTGAACTCTGGGAGGCAGACGGCCCAGGCAGCATCAACGTAAATCGGAATATTTCAAAACCTAGCTCCCCAAGCGAAATCAGTTTTAAAAGGGGGCGTTAGCGCAAAAAAACGCAAACAACGCAAAGCCTGGGTTAAGTGCCGCTCCTTAACTGGCACTTAGAATCAAAGCCTTCTCCTAGGGCCGGCCCGGATTAGGTCCCTATCTCCCATCCCATGCCCCTCAACGAATACCGCCCAGGCCAATCATTCCCAGGGGTGATCGGTCGTACCGCCGACGTCTCCACCCCCGCCTGGCCGATGCCGAACCGGGCCCGGGAGGGGGCAGCCAACGTTCTTTACATCGTTCTCGACGACACCGGCTTTGGCCAGCTGGGGTGCTACGGCAGCCCCATCGCCACCCCCAACCTTGATGCCCTGGCCGCCGACGGTCTGCGCTTTAACAACATGCACACCACGGCGCTCTGCTCGCCGTCGCGCTCCTGCATGCTCACCGGCCGCAACCACCACTCCAACGGCCTGGCCTGCATCACCGAGGGGTCGATGGGCTTCCCCGGCTCCAATGGCATCATCCCGTTCGAGAACGGCTTTCTATCCGAAATCCTGCTGCAGCACGGCTACAACACCTATGCCATCGGCAAGTGGCACCTGACCCCCGCCGAGCAAACCTCCGCCGCTGGCCCCTACGACCGCTGGCCCCTGGGCCGGGGTTTTGAACGCTTTTACGGCTTCCTGGGCGGTGATACGCACCAGTACTACCCCGAGTTGGTGCAGGACAACTCCCAGGTGGAACCCCCCGCAACCCCGGAGGAGGGTTACCACCTCACCCCCGATCTGGTGGCCAAGGCCAAGGCGATGATCGCCGATGCGAAGCAGGTGGCGCCCAACAAGCCCTTCTTCATGTACTTCTGCACCGGCGCCATGCATGCGCCTCACCACGTACCAAAAGAATGGGCCGATAAATACAAGGGCAAGTTTGATGGCGGCTGGGATGCCTATCGGGAGTACACCTTTGCCCGCCAAAAAGAGCTGGGCATCATCCCGGAGGGCACCGTGCTTTCTCGTCACGACCCCGATGTGCCCGACTGGAATGGCCTTTCCGCCGAAGAGAAACGCCTCTATGCCCGCATGATGGAGGTATTCGCCGGCTTCCTTGAGCACACCGATCACTACATCGGCGAACTGATTAACTTTTTGAAGGAAATAGGCGAATACGATAATACTCTAATCATGGTGATCTCCGACAACGGCGCCAGTTCCGAGGGGGGGCCCACTGGGTCGGTGAATGAGGGCAAGTTCTTCAACAACGTGCCCGAAAACCTGGAGCAAAACCTGGCCGCCATCGATGACATCGGCGGACCGAAGTACTTCAACCACTACCCCTGGGGCTGGACCCACGCCGGCAACACCCCCTTCCGCCGCTGGAAGCGCGAAACCTATCGGGGCGGCACCAGCGATCCCTTCATTCTGAGCTGGCCCAAGGGCATCGCCGCCCGCGGGGAGGTGCGCTCCCAGTACTGCCATGCGATTGACATGGTGCCCACGGTGTTGGCGGCCCTCGGCATCGAGCCCCCCACCGCCATCCGCGGCGTCAGCCAGAGCCCGATCGAGGGCTTCTCCCTCGACCCCTGCTTCGCCAATCCGGCCGCACCCAGCCTGCATCTCACCCAGTACTTCGAGATGTTTGGCCACCGCTCGCTATATCACGATGGCTGGCGGGCCGTATGTCCCTGGCCGGGAACTTCGTTTGCCGAATCGGGCCGTCGCTTCGGTGATCCGATCAGCTACGACCAGCTTATTCAGCTGGATGCCCACGGCTGGGAGCTATACAACCTCAACAACGACTTCGCCGAAACCAACAATCTGGCCGCAGCGGAGCGGGACCGCCTGATTGCCATGATTGGCATGTGGTATGTGGAGGCGGGTAAATACAAGGTGTTGCCAATTGACAGCCGCGGCACCCAGCGGTTTGCAGTGGAGCGTCCCCAGATTGCTGCCGACCGGCAGCGTTATATCTATTACCCCGGCACCCAGATGGTGCCGTTGAATGCGGCCCCGCGGGTGCTGAATCGGCCCCATTCGATTTCGGTGGAGGTGGAGGTGCCCGCAGCCGGCGCCGAAGGCGTGCTGTTCAGCATGGGCGGCAATGATGGCGGCTTCGCCTTTTTCGTGCAGAACGGCTTGCTCACCTATGGCTACAACTATGTGGCCGAGCAGTTCTTCCGGGTGCACTCCAGCGGACCGATTCCAGCTGGTCACCACATCGTCAGTTTTGAGTTCACCCCCACCGGCCCCGCCGATGTGGCCAATGGCAAGGGCACCCCGGCCAAGGTGGTGTTGTTCGTCGACGGCCAGCCGGTGGGTGAGGGCAACCTGCCGGTGACCATCCCCCTCAGCCTCGGCTTGGCGGCCGGGGTGGCGGTGGGTTCCGATCCCGGTTCTCCGGCCCTGCCTGATTACCAGCCGCCCTTCGCCTACGGCGGCAAGATCAAACGAGCGCTGGTGGATGTCACCGGCACGCCGATCGCGGATCAGGAAGAGAAGCTGCGCGAGATCCTGGCGCGGCAATAGAACAGCCCAGCCCGCGCTTGCAACCCGATCGCCAACGCCAGCGTCCCAGCCACCCCCTGCCGCCAGGACCTTTGCAGCAACTGCTTGGGGTGCTGGTGGGGGCCGGCCTGGCCTATGCACTGACCCGCCATCTGGCGCCCCTGCCCTCCACCTTGCTGACGGCCTTGCTGCTGGCGGGGGCCTCGGTTCTGAGCGGCCGCCACCTAACTCCCTGGCTCTGGTGGGGGGTGCTGGGGGCGAGCTGCGGCGGGCTGCTGGGCAGCGCCATGGTGGTGGGCCAGAAAATCCAGGGCACCCACCCCCACGAGGGTCTGGAGCTGCGGCTTGGCATCGTCGCCTGCCTGATGGTGGCGGGGGTGATTGGCGGCGGCAGCCTCAGCCGCGATGCCAACCATCCGGACCGCCGCCCCCCCAAGGACACTTTGCGATCGGCCAGCGCCCTCTGCACCGGCATCTTTGCGGTGGTGGTCACCCTCACCTTCCTGCACAGCGGCCTGGATCAGGCCCGCACCGTTTCCAGTCGGCTGAGCACGGCGCTGACCATTCTGGTGATGGCTTTGACGGGCCCGGGCTGGTTGGTGCACCTGCTGGGCAGTAGTTGGTGGGGGAAGGGTGGGGGTGGGAAGTGCTAGCAGATGATTCGAGCCGATGCCGCGGGCACCAGCCTGGAAGCCGAGATTGATCCTGCGAGCCGTTTGCGCTAACCACCGCCCCCCAGGTACAGCGCCTGCAGCTCAGGATCGTGGCGTAATTCGGCGGCGCTGCCCTGCAGGCGCACGCGGCCGGTTTCGAGCACCACGGCCCGGTCGGCGATCGCCAGGGCTGCTGTGGCGTTCTGCTCAACCAGCAGCAAGCTGAGACCGTCGCGGTGCAGGGCGGCGAGGGTGGCCATCAGCTCGGCCACCAGCTTCGGGGCCAGGCCGAGGCTCGGCTCATCGAGCAGCAGCAGGGTGGGGCGGCCCATCAGGGCGCGGGCGATTGCCAGCATCTGCTGCTCACCGCCCGAGAGGCTGCCGGCCAGCTGCTGGCGGCGTTCAGCCAGGCGGGGAAACAGCCCGTAGCAACGCTCCAGGTCGGCGGTGATGGCGGCGCGGTCGCGGCGCAGCCAGGCGCCAAGCTCCAGATTGGCGGCCACGCTCTGGCGGGCCAGTACGCGGCGCCCCTCGGGGCAGTGGCCGATGCCCAGCTTGACGGTGCGTTCGGTGCTCAGCGGCGCCAAATCGCTGCCCTGCCAGAGGATGCGGCCAGCGGCAGCGGGTTCCAGGCGGGAGATCGCCTTGAGGGTGGTGCTCTTGCCGGCGCCGTTGGCGCCCAGCAGTGCCACCAGTTCGCCGCGACCCACCGCAAAGCTCACCTCGCGCAGGGCGCTGATGCCGCCGTAGCTGACGCTCAGGCCTTCGAGCTGGAGCAGCGCTGGGGTTGGTTGGAGGGATCCGGCGGCCATCAGCTTTGCTCCTGGTGCGCGCTGCCCAAGTAGGCCTCGATCACGGCCGGGTCACGGCGCACCTCCAGGGGGGTGCCGAGGGCGATGCGGCGGCCGAAGTTGAGCACCGCCAGCCGATCGCATAGCTCCATCATCAGCGGCACATGGTGCTCGATGATCAGCACCGTGAGGCTGTGGGCGGTACGGATGCGGTAGTCGGCGCGGATGCGGTGGATCAGTGCCGCCAGCTCGCCCTTCTCAGTGGTGTTCATGCCGGCGGCCGGTTCATCGAGCAGCAGCAGCTCGGGCCGGCAGGCCAGGGCGCGGGCGATCTCCAGGCGCCGCCGCTGCCCGTAGGAGAGCGATCTGGAGGGCCGATCGGCCAGCTCGGCGATGCCCACGCTTTCGAGCAGCTGCCATGCCTCGCGGCGCAGCTCGGATTCGCGCTGTTCAAATGCCTTTGTACCCAGCAGGGCCTGCAGCTTCGGCTGGCGGCTGTGGCGGTGCAGCCCCACACGCACGTTATCCAGACAGCTGAGCGAGCTGAACAGCCGCAGGTTTTGGAAGGTGCGCGCCAGGCCCAGCGCCGCCACCCGGTGGCTCGGCGCGCCGGTGATCGCCATCCCTTTCCAGTACACCGCGCCGCTGCTGGGGCGGGTGATGCCGCTGATCAGGTTGAACAAAGTGGTCTTGCCGGCCCCATTCGGGCCCAGCAGGCCGAAGATCTCGCCGGGCTGCACCTGCAGGCTCACCTGATCCACCGCCACGAGGCCGCCGAAGCGGCGGCTGAGCTGATCCACCGCCAGCAGGGGAGGGGAGCCGGGGCTGCTGCTCATGGTTTGCTCTCCCCTTGGGCCCTGCCCTTACCAAGCCCCAGCAGCTCCGGTGTGATCAACCCCTGGGGAAAGAGGGAGGGACCCAGCAGGATCACCAGCCCGAAGACGATCAGGCGCAGATCGCCCACCGGCCGCAGCAGCTCCGGTAGGGCCGTGAGCGCCAGGCCACCGACCACCGGACCGATCCAGGTGCGCGAGCCACCGAAGACAACGAACGCCAGGGTGGTGATCGAGGCGTCGAAGTTGCCCAGGCGCGGATTCCAGGCGTTGAGGAAATGGGCTGCCACCACTCCGCAGACTCCCGCGACCAGGGCGCTGAGCACGAAGGCGAGCCGCTTCCAGCGCTCAATGTCGATGCCCTGGCTGGCGGCAGCGATCTCGTCATCGCGGATGGCCGCCATGGCCAGGCCAGGACGGGTCACCGCCAGCCGCTGGCACAGCCAGCAAACCAGCAAAAGCAGCCCCAGGCTGAAGACGGCGTAGCCCGCCGGTTGAGCGAAGGGTTGGGGTATGGCAAAAATGCCCACCGCCCCGCCGGTGATATTCAGATTCAGGCTCACCACCCGCAGGATCTCCACCAGGGCGATGGTGGCGATGGTGAGATAGATGCCGCGCAGGCGCAGCACCACCGCGCCGATGAGGTTGGCCAGCACTCCGCAGAGCAGCGCCGCCAGCAGCATCTCCAGCAGCAGCGAGGTGATCGGATAGCCACTGCCTGAGGCGCTGGCGGCGCCGGCCAGGGCTGGCACGCGGGTGGAGAGCAGGGCGGCCAGGGTGCCGCCAATGGCGTAGAAGCCGGGGGTGGCGAGCGAAAGCTGGCCGCAGGCCAGCGGCAGGTAGACCGAAAGAGCGAGCAGGGCCCCCAGCAGCATCTGCACCAGCAGGGTGGTATCGATCACGGGGCAGGACTGCAGATGGCGACGAACTGGCGCATCGTTCAGACCTTGCTGATCTGGGGCCGGCCCAGCAGGCCCTGGGGCCGCAGCAGCAGCACCCCGAACAGGAAGGCGTAGGCGATGGCATCGCGGTAGCCGCTCCACTCAGCGGGTACCGCCGCTTCGGCGCAGCCGACGATCAGCCCCGCCAGCACCGCGCCCGGCACGCTGCCCAGGCCGCCCAGCACCAGCACGCCAAGCGCCTTGAGGCCATAGCTGATGCCGAAGTAGGGGCCGCTGATGCTGAGACTCAGGCCCACCAGCCCACCGGCGATCCCCGCCAGGAAGCCGCTGACCGCGAAGCCGAGCCGGATCATGGCATCGCTGTCGATACCGAGCAGCCGGGCGGTGGTGGGGTCTTCTGACACCGCCTGGAGCGCCTTGCCGCTGCGACTGCCCTCCAGCCAGACACTCAGCACCGCCAGCACGACGGCCGCCACCAGCAGCAGCACCAGCTGCACCGTGCGCAATTGCGCCCCGGCCAGCGACAGGGTGGTCGGCAGGTTGCCCAGGGCTGTGGTGGGCAGGGAGTACCCCTCGGCCCCGAACAGGATCTGCAGCAGGTTCACCAGGATCACGCCGGCTCCCAGGCTGGTGATCAGGTAGAGCAAAGGTTCGGCCTGCTGGCGCCGCAGCGGCCGGAAAGCAGTGGCCTCCACGCCCAGGCTCACCAGCGCCGTGAGCAGCCCGGCGATCGGCAGCGCCACCCAGAACGGCAGGGCGAAGGGAAGTTGCAGGCCCGCCAGCAATCCATTGGCACCCACTGCACCGCCGAGCAGCAGAAAGGTGAGATAGGCGCCGAGGGTGAACACGGCGCCATGGGCAAAGTTGATCACTCCCAAAACGGAGAAGACCAGCGTGTAACCCAACGCGAACAGGCCATAGACGGCGCCGGTGGAGATGCCGTTGATCAGGATCTGCAGCAGGGTGTCCATCGGCGGGTCGGCAGGGTTCTGGCGGGCTTAGGGAGTGGGCACGGTGGGCAGCAGCTGGAAGCGACCGCTGCGGCCATCGGCGTTCATGCGCACCTGGGCCACATAGAACTGGTTCTGGATCACCTCCCCTTCTGGGGTGAAGCGGATCTCACCGAGCGGTGTCTGGAAGCGGCCCTTGAGCAGGGCGGTGTTGAGGCGACGACGCAGCTCGGGGCGCGGCAGCGCCGCCAGCGTGGCCCCGGGTGGCAGCGACACCTGCAGGGTGTTGAGGGTTTCGGCGATCACCTGGTAGGCGGTGAAGGCCTGGGCGCTGAATTGGGGCGGCACCGCCCCGCCGCGGGATTTGGTGTAAGCCGCCACGAAGGCCCGATTGATCGGGGTTGGGGCTTCGGGGCTGTAGGCCTGGGCGATCAGCAGGCCATCGCAGAAGCGCTGACAGATCGTATAGATGTTGGGTGAGTTCATGCCGTTGCCGGCCACGAGGCTGCCCTTGAAGCCCAGCTCGCGCAGCTGACGCACCAGGTTGCCGCCATCGCTCGGCAGCCCTGAGATCACGATAAGGTCGGGATTGCGGCGCAGGGTTTCGGTGATCTGGCTCTGGAAATCGGTGTCGCTGACGCTGGTCCTGATCACCGCCACCGGCTTGAGGTTGCGGTCGACCAGCGCCTGCTGAAAGATCTTGGACTCCGAGGTCGAGTAGGCGTCGTCTTGGGCATAGAAGACGGCGGCGCTACGGATCTTGGGGTTGAGCTTCAGGGCCGCCGCGATTGAAAGCGGCGCCACCTGGGCCACCGGCGCCGACACCCGCGACACGAAGGGCCCGATTTGGGGGATGCCAGTGGCGGTATTGGAGGGGCCGACCACCGGAATGCCGGCCCGGTCGGCGATCGGATCGACCGCAAACGCCTGCTGGGACAGCGACGGGCCGATCAGGGCCACCACATTGGCGCCGATAAGGCTGCGGAAGGCATTGGTGGCGGTGGCCTCATCGCTGCCGCCGTCCTGAATCTTGAGATCAAGGGCCGGACCCTTGGCTTGGGAGTTGCCCTGGAAATAGTCACGGGCAATTTCCAGGCCGATGCGCTGGTCCTGGCCGATCACGCTGGCATTGCCGGTGAGGGCGATCGCCGCACCGATCGGCAGCGGCCCCGTGCCTGCGGCCTTGTCATCCCGCCCGGAACTGCCGCAGGCCACCAGCGATGACGCCAGCAGCGAGGAGCTGAGCAGCAGGCCGGCCGCCCGAAGCGCCCTGCGCGGAGCCTGGGTGATGCTGGCCTGACTCACGCCGTTGCGATCGTATTTGAGGGACCTTATCGCACCTTCGCTGGGGCGCTCGGGCGGGTGAGGGGGGGTGGCAGGAAGAGGGCGCTGCGGCTAAAGGGTGTCAAGGGGTGCTCGCTCAGTGGCGTGGGGTGGGGGGCGGTGGGAATCGGAGGCTTGAGACCCCGCCTCAGACCAGCGGGGCGGACGGGTTGTGGTAGTTGGCGAGATTGGTGTCGCCGTGGGCCAGGTAGGTGATGCCCGTCTCGTGGGAGCTGGGGGATAAGAACACACCCTGCTCCGACATGGCCCGGTGCAGTTTGCCGAACTGCAGGGAACAGGCGGCGGGGACGGTCAGCTGCAATCACTCACAATCCATCTTTCCCCCGCTCGCCTGCATCCTTTGGTTGGGTCCTCAATATCTGATCAAAAGAACGGTGCACCAAGTTGCATCCGGCGTTGGATCTTCTTGTGGATCAAGCCATGGTCCTCGAGATTAAGAATTGCCTGCTTGAGCGATTGTGAAAAACCATCAATGCCAGGAAACAAAGTCGCTCGATTGATATTCATGTAGTAAAGGTCCGTCAGGATCTCCACTCGCAGTTTGTTGGGAATCACGACCTTAATGAGGTGTTTTGGTAGCGCCGTCTGGTCGTATCCTCCGAAATTACCCTCAAATCCCTTATTTGGGTCACCCGGACACAGAAACAGTCCGGACTGAATAGTGAGTCGCTCATTTCGTCGGTAAGGTTCTGCCGGCATGACGAGGGGAATCTTCTCTTCGTCGAAAATCTTCCGGAACTCCGAGTCCTCCCATACATAGCTTCGAACCTTGAAGTCCTTATAGCGCGGGTCGTTTGCCAAGTGTCTACGAATTACGTGGCATCCCTCTACTTTACACCAGGATGTATCGACGGCCCATACGGCACAGCTGCCGTTTTCATCGAGAGCGTCCTCGGCGGCAAAGAAACAGGCCACATACGGTGAAGCGGTCCAGTCTAACAATCGAGTTGGCGCTCCATGGTGTTGCATGAGCGCAAACCATTCGAGCAAATCCACGGGTATTTGATGAGCTTGCAAATAGTTGTGTGCATTTCTCGTGAAATTGCGGTACACGGTATGTTCCGCCATTACGTTGTAGACTCGTGTTGTTGCACGTTCCAGGGAAGTCTTCAGCCCCCAAGCTGCATCGCGCTGGCCGCGGAAACACCAATCAGAAACGAATAATTGGAGATAGTCCTTGATCTCGGGCCAGGTCTTCAGGTCGTCCTTGATGCCGAATTGCATTATGCACAAGCCTCACATTGTACGGGCTGATGGACCTAACTTGTTATTGGATGGTTCCGCAAACCACGGCCCAAAGTCCTCACCTTTCCGCAAACCACGCTGGTTTTCCTTCCCAGTTACTCTCAAAGCCATTGCGGCACAGTGCACATCAGCTAATTCCATACAAGTATAGCCGTGGTTTACGGTTCCGATAACCACATGTTCGTCTTGATACACAATATTCTCACCAGCAAATCCCACAAGACCTGTCTTTCCGCCTACCCCCAGCGACCAAAAAACCACCCCAACGGGGTAGCCAAGAGCCCCCGGACCCTGCAACTCCCTACACCCAACCCCCCGACCAGCCAAACTGAACCCGGGCCGCCAAGCCCCGCGCCCATGACACAAGTCATTCGCCCCCCTGACGGGCACCTTGCTGGGAGCCCCCAGGCTCCAACCCCTTGAACGTGTCATCGTCTAGGCAGTCAGATAGCCACAACCCACCCCGTGGTCGCCAGCGACAAGCTTTTCTACTGGCTGTTCCAGCAGCGCGCCGAACGCCTCCAGCCCTTGGTGGCCTCACTGCTGCCACGTATGGAGGGTTATGTGTTCAGCGCTCCGGTGCTCAAGGAAAGGGAATATCGGCTCGATGGCCTGTTCATGCCGCCCGCCGATCAGCCTGAATTGCCGACGTTGATCCTGGAGGCCCAGATGGGGCCCGATCCCGAATTTCTGCTGCGGCTCAATGCCGAAACTGGGTGTTTGTTGCAGCAACAGCAGCGCCAGGGCCGGCCGATCCGCCAATGGCAGGTGGTCGTGATCTGCCCGTCGCGCCAGCTCAATTTCGGTGATCCCACCCCGGTGCAGGAGTTTGTGGAGCGACGGGTGGTGTGGATCGAACTGCTGAGCGAGCGGTTGCCGCCAGCCGCCCCACCCCTGCACCGGGCCCTCGGGATGCTGCTGCTGCCTGAAGCGCAACTGCCCGCCTGCGCGGCCTTGATTCGAGCCGAAGCCGCGGGCACCAGCCTGGGGGCCGAGATCGATGATGTGATCGCCGCTATCCTGGTGTCACGCTTTAGCGGCCGCACCGTTCCCGAGATTTGCGCCATGGGTGGC
>JBKDVK010000024.1:0-5509 GCA_046338875.1 Cyanobacteriota bacterium
GATCAAATTTCATCATCAATGGCAACTGTTGCCGATTACCTTGGCTTGCCTTTCGTCACGGTGTGCAATGCAATGCTGATCAACCGGGAGCCAGGCGTACCGCCCTTCTCGATGCGGCAAGTAATTGTTGAGCAGCGCCGCGATTGGAACTTGCCTCCATGCCAAAGGCGAGAGGATGCCTATTCGCCTTTGTACCAGGTGTGTCAACCAGCTAGACATACAGGTGCAGCGGATCACTGGGCGAGGGTCGGAAACCGAAATGCTCATAGAAACCCTGGGCCCGCCCATCTTTGGCATGCACCGCCAGGGCACGGATGCCAGCGATGTCAGCCGCCGCCAAAGTCCGGCCGATGGCGTCCTTCAGCAGCGCTGCGCCAAGGCCTTGCCCCTGGTGTTCCACAGCCACGGCCAGCCGAGACAACACCATCAGCGGAATCGGATGCTGCGCCAACCCCTTGCGGATGCGCTCCGGTGCCTTCTCCGGGCTTACCTCACCCACCACCAGGGTGTGGAAGCCAACCACCCCTTTCGCTTCGAGCGCCACATAAGTGCGGCTGGCGCGGGTCCGCTGCTTGGCCAGGGCGAAGCGAATCAAGAAACGGTTCAGGGCTTCGTCGCCACAATCAAAGCCCTCCAAGGCCTGGCTGGCCCGTAGAGGCTCGATCCGGTAACGGTTCACCCTGCGTCGACAGATTGAGCTTGCTCCAACACACTTGGTTGCTGCAGCAACCGTGCCAGCCGGGGATGAACCTTGGGTGGTGAATCAAGGGCGGCCACAAACGCTTCCCACTGCTCTGAATCCAATTGGAAGCTCTGCCGATCGGCCAGCGTTTCGGCCGCACTGGCCAGGGCGCTTTCCAGTACAAGGTCTGTCACGCTGCGCTTCGCTACGGCTGCGACCCGCTGCAAGGTTTGCTTGGCCCCTGGCGTCATCAGAGGTTCTTCTGGGTGTGTTTGCCGCGACGAACGGCCAGCCGCCGCCTCAGACACCGCGACCAGCCAAAGGCTACCGATGCACCAATCACGGGCAAGGGGCCAGGCACGGGCAAGGGGGCGAAGTAGGCGTTATCGATCTGGAAGCTATCCACTAGTGCCAAGGGATTGCCGAAAATTACGTTGGAGAAAGGAACCGTGCCGATTACTCCCAAAAAGCCATTTTGTCCGCCGAGCGCAGTGTTGACAGTCAGGGTCTGCAGGCCCGTGCCATCAAAATCAGCGCCTAGGCTGAGGCGATTGGAACCTGCGCCGATGAAGTCGGCACCAAAGGCAATCACGGGGACGGGGAAAGCCCAGGTGATGCTATTGGAGGCTGTAGCCGCTGCTCCGGCCTGGACGGCGTTGTCATACAGGCCGGCGGTCAAAATGCCAACGCTGTTGTTGTTAAATGAGTTGGGAAGGGTGATCGGACCGGAATTGGTGGAGATGATGCCCGATGAGAGTGTGATCGACTGGGCAGAGGGTATGGGCGTACTGAAGGTATCTGTCGAGATGATGTAGTTGAATAGGGCTGACTGCCAGGAGGGTAAATCGGTGTAGACGGTATATGCCTGAGCAGGGCTGGACAGAGTGATCAAGGCTAGTCCAGTTGCGAGAGCGAATCCCGGGGTCTTGATGTTTGCGCTCAACATAGCGATGATTCAGGAAGGTTTTGATACTCATCAGACCCTATGACGCCATGAAGAAGGATCAAGGAGATTAGGAATTTCTTAACAGTTCTGGGAGATTGCACATAGTGATCCCGGCTGCTTGACGAAGGTTTGTCATGGCTTAGCGGTTGTATAAAGGCATGCTTACTGAGAGATTTGCGGGCAAGTTTGCCAAAGCTTTTCTAAAATCTAGCCGTTTCTGCGATTTATTCAATCTTTGCCGCTTCATTTCTGGATGATGCCATTAACGTCTTTAGCTTAACCATAAATTAGCCCCAAAAGATTCTCTTCTGCGCCACCCCGCGTTCGCTGCCTTTCACTCAAGGATGGTCATTAGCCACCGTCCTCAATCCCCACACCTACGTCCCTCGCAGCTGAGTCTCAGCGACGCTTTGCCAATGCCCCCATCCGCCATGATTGCCCTCACCCTGAACCCCCTGCCGTCCTGAGCGTTTCTGATCGCATCGGCGAGATCCACCGCGTTACTGGAGAAACCGATGTGCGGGTGGCCTTAAACCTTTGTGGCAGCGGCCTCTGCCGGGTGGCAAGCGGCGTGCCCTTCCTGGATCACATGGTGCACCAGCTCGCCAGCCACGGGCTACTTGATTTGAAGATCAGTGCCAGGGGCGACACCCACAGGTTCAATCGCTTGATCTTTGACGCTCACAGGATCCTTGCTGATCAGGATCAGACCAGGGTCAGCCTTGTCCTCCAGAGATTCGAGCAGCAGATCAACCTTGGTCTGCCAGACGAAACTCGTGCAGACTGTGCAGTCTGCGAGGGTAACGATTTGGCTTTCACTGTCGTAGTCGATGCACACACACCAGAATTGCTTAAGAACCGCCGTCTCGCTATATTGAGCATTGGGCAGCGCTACTGCGGGCCCTGCCATCAAGGTATTGATGTCAATATTGACGATCATCTGGCTCTGATTTGTTTTGCTGATTGGGGCCATGTGACGCTTCAGAAAATCCTGCTGCCCCTCCTGCTCGTGGTGCTCGGTCGAGTATTGGGCAAGCCGGCAATGTACGTCGCTGACATCAATAGCCTCTAGGTAGTTAATGATCTGCCGGCATAGGGCTTCGGGTGAGGGCGCCTTCGAGAGCAACTCCGTATAGGAAAGTCTCAGGGTGTGTATGATGTGATCAGTATCTGTTTGTATTTCCAGTTGGCGTAGCGCCAAGGCCACGGTGCTGATGCTGTTGAGATTGGTGGTTGAATCGCGAAAGAAAGAGCCAACATTGTCATCACCAATTAACATATAATTGGTCATATCAGCTTGTGTGGCATTGCTTTCCAAGCTGTCGAGTACCGAGGTCAGAGCGTTCTTAGTGGTGAATCGCAGCAGTCCCCGGGAGCGATGAGAACTACTGTCGCGTTGCGCCATGGCGCTATATAGTCTATCGATCGTTGTCAGCCAAAGCTTTCCATACTTCTTAGGATGAACATCTACCATGTGGATCAAGCCACTGCTGGGGTTGAACTTGGCAATAAGTGCAAAGTGACCACCATTGTTGTTTGGGATGTTGCGTGCAAGACCGACGCCGAAGTTGGCCACAAGAATGTCATTGTTGCCACCTTCCCGCTCGGATTCTTGGAGAGCATCCATTAGATGCTGCGGTGATACGATGTGCTCATCGAAATAGTAACATTGTACATTAACCTTGCTTTTGAGTTCATTTTGATGAAGGTATGTACATGCAACATTATAAACCTCGCCGAGTGTCATGCCGTCGTTGACCACATAGGCACTGGGTAGTTTGCACTTCAAGAACAGGTCGTCTACATGGGTAGAAAAGCCAAGTGCGGTAAGCGCAAAGGCAACAGCTGTGATGTTGCAGCAATTGATCGGCTGCTGAAAGTCGTGCATATGCACATTTACCAGATCGCCAATGAATATGTGCCGTTTCGCCTCCTCACGTACTTCCTCGGGAAGAAGCTCCCACTGAGACTTGTCTAACTTCAATAGCTTAGTGTTGGGTGCAGCGATCGCCTGTAGATCGGTTTGCAGTTCGGGTAGGACTAACTGTTCTTCAAAAAAGAAATCGTGGGCTCCAAGTCGAGCAATCTCTTCGCCACTTCGAGAAATCACTACTTCTCCTTCCAGGATAACATAGAAGCCATCTGCTGGCAGATCTCCCCCCGATGGCAAATGCAATGGCTTAAGATGATCACGAATCCCTGTAATACTTGCCAAGTCGGGCAGCCTGTTGGACAGAATCTCCCACTCGGTCGACGTGAGCACAGCACTCTCAGAGTTCATCGTTGCGGCTTCTAGACGAAGGTTTGTCATGGTTTAACGATTGGATAATAGCAAGATTACTGAGAGATATGCAGGCAAGGCTTGCCAAAGCTTTCCTAAAATTTTGCCGGTCTGGCGATTTGTTCAATCTTTGCCCCTTCTTTCTTGCCAGATTATGCCATTAACCTCTTTAACTTAACCATAGTAAAAAAGCCCAAAAAAATATCTGCTGTGCTACCCGCCTTCGCTGCCTGCCACTCAAGATTGGTTATTAGCCACCGCCCTCGAACCTCACACCTACGCCCTTGGCAGCCGAGACTCAACGACGCTTTGCCAATGCCCCCATCCTGCCCCAGCCTCCTCCATCCGCCATGATTGGCCTCTCCCCTAACCCCCTGCCGTCGTGAGCGTTTCAGATCGCATCGGCGAGATCCACCGCGTAACTGGCGAAACCGATGTGCGGGTGGCCCTCAACCTCGATGGCAGCGGCCGCTGCCAGGTGGCTACCGGCGTGCCCTTCCTGGATCACATGTTGCACCAACTCGCCAGCCATGGGCTACTCGATCTGGAGATCACTGCCAGCGGCGACACCCATATCGATGACCACCACAGCAACGAGGACGTGGGCATCGCCGTCGGCCAGGCCCTGGCCCAGGCCCTCGGCGATCGCCGCGGCATCCAGCGCTTCGGCCATTTCGTGGCGCCCCTCGATGAGGCGCTGGTGCAGGTGGTCTTGGATTGCTCCGGTCGGCCCCACCTTTCCTACGGCCTGAATATTCCAGCCCAGAGGATCGGCAGCTACGACACCGAACTGGTCAAGGAATTCTTTGTGGCCGTTGTCAACAACAGCGGCCTCACCCTGCACATCCGCCAGCTCGATGGTGTCAATTCCCACCACATCGTTGAGGCCTGCTTCAAGGCCTTTGCCCGCGCCCTGCGGTTGGCGGTGGAAATCGATCCACGCCGCGCCGGCTCGGTGCCCAGCAGCAAGGGGGTGCTGGAGCGGGCCGGGGCTTAGCTGTTGCCGCCGCGCCCAGCCGAGCTTTGGCATCAAGGTGCCCAAGCCCAATCGAGCCAGCCCAAGCGAGCCAGCCCAATCGAGCCAGCTCAGGTGAGCTGGCTCAAACCAGCAAGCTCAGGCCAGGAAGGTGTTGGCCACGGCGGTGCCCACCTGGAGGCCTACGGCAAAGGAATCGGTGCAGGCCTCGCGGATATGCACCCCTCCAAATACCCGGCTGATCGCATCCTCAAAACCAGCCTCATAGAAGCTGTTGCGTTGGATGCCGTTATCATTGAAGCCATCGAAATAGCGGGTTACTCCCGGCAGCTCCTGGGATGCGGCTGAGAAGTTCACATTGTTGCCAAAGAAACCCGTCATCACACCGGCAAAGGCACCTCCCATGGCCGAATGGCCCGAGATGTAATCAGGAAAGGGTGGCGAATCGACGCCGTTAATCGAAGCCAGAAGCGAGTGCCACTCAGTATCACGCACCGTGGAGGCCACGCCATCAAGATCTGAGAAGGCGCCCGTGATCAGGTCGTAAGGACGGGGTTGCACCACCTCGTACTTGGCTTTCCAGGCACAGATCACTGCATCGGCCAGGGCTGTGTTCAAGCAGGC
>JBKDVK010000025.1:0-3405 GCA_046338875.1 Cyanobacteriota bacterium
TCGGCGCTATAGATGCCGGGTTCGGTGGCAAAGCTGGAGGTGTGCGGCAGCACCATGGCGCACTCGCTGATCACCAACCCGGCGCTGGCCCGCTGGGCGTAGTACTCGGCCATCAGCGCCGTGGGTACATGGTCGGCCGTGGCGCGGCAGCGGGTCAGGGGCGCCATCCATACCCGGTTGGGCAGCTGCAGCGATCCCAGGGCCAGGGGAGTGAACAGGTCGGTCATCAGCGGGGTTCGGCAGGGCAGGGAGCTAGCCCTTTAGCCCTGTCCTAACAGGGCTCCATGGTCCTAAGCAGGCGCAAGAATTAAACGGTGCAGCTCTTGGCGCTTGGCATCGCTGCTGAGACGCCCCGCCTGGGCTTGCCATTGCTGCCAGTGTTGCTGTTGTCTCTGGCAGATTGCTTCCTGCAGGGTGGGTATGGGGCTGGCTTTACGGCGCAAGGGCTGGGTTACAAGCGAGGCTTCCAGCACTGTCAGGTCGTGCAGTTCGCCCAGTACCGCCTGGGCCTGCTTGAGCTCCTCAATCCAGCCAAGAATTGTTGTTGGTAAAAAAGGAATGAAGGGTTCCAGGTTGTAGCGCAAGCCCTTGATGCGTTTGCGCAGTTCATGCAAGTCATCCGCCGCCGGATCATTCACAAACCAACCGTTGTGCAGAAACAAACCTTGGCCCAGATGGCACACCCAGTCGATTAGCCAGGGCTTGAGGCGCTGCTGGCCAAGCAAGCTGTAGCTGGGTGCGGCCTGCCATTGGTTGAGCAGGGCCAGCAGCTTGAGATAACGGCCGCCATTGAGGGCCTCCACCATGCCCTCGAAGGCCTGGCGCCGATCCCGTTTCAGCCGGGCCATGGCCTTGGCCAGGGCCACCTGTTCGCCTTCGGGCAGTTGGGGCCACCATGGATCTTCCAGCCGCTGGCGAAATACATCCAAATCCCGCGTCAGGCCCGTGCGGCGGGCCACCCGGGCGAGGCGGCTGGCATGGACCCCCTCGGGCAGCAGCAGGGCCGGGGCAAACACCTCCAGGCCCGAGCGCAGGCGGCGCAGGCTGATGCGCAGCTTGTGCAGGGCCTCGGGGTCCTCGTCGGCCAGCACCGCATGGTGCAACTGGCCGAGGCGGCGTACCTGCTGGTGAATCAAACCCAGGGCCAGATCACCGATCTTCGGATCATCGTCGATGGCAAGGACTGGGAGATCGGCTGCCGGCATCGCCAGGGGGTGGGAGGGTTCGGAGCAGGATCAGGGCTTGATTGTCGCCAGGGCAAGGCGGCTCTTGGCCAGCACCTCGGCGGGCAGGCTGATGAAGCCCAGATCAGGGGCCATCGCTTGGGCTTCGTCGCTGAGGCTGTGGGTGAAGACCTTATTGAGGGCCTCCAGGCGCGGGCCGTTGCCGGTTTTGTAGAGCAGGATCCAGCTGAAGGTGACGATCGGATAGCCCTTGGCCGGATTGGGGTTGCTGCCGGTGAGATCGGGGCCCAGATCGATGGAGGCCAGGGCCTCCTGCTCTGCCGCCAAGGTGGGCTTTAGCTTCTGGCCGGAGGCATTGCTGATGGCTGCCGCCTGCAGGGGCTCTTTGACGAAGGCCGACTCGACGTAGCCGATGGTGCCCTCCACCTGGCTCAGCTGGGCCGCTACCCCCTCATTGCCCTTGGCGCCAATGCCCGTGGGCCATTTGACGTTCTTGCCAGCCCCCACCTCACTTTTCCAGGCGGGACTGATCGCCGCCAGGTGGGCCGTGAAATTGGCGGTGGTGCCAGATCCATCGGAGCGGAAGACCACTTTGATCGGTTTGGCGGCACAGCCCAGCTGGCTGAAATTATTGATTTTGCCCAAAAACACATCAACCAACTGGGGTTGGGTGAGCTGCAGATCACAGCCCTTGTTGTTGTAAGCAACGGCAATCGCTCCGGCCGTCATCGGAATCTGTACAACCCCTTGGGGCAGCTTGGCGATTTCATCTGCCTTCATCGGCACATCACTGGCGGCGAAATCCACCGTGCGGGAAATGAATTGACGTACGCCCGCACCAGATCCCACCGACTGATAATTGACTCGCACCCCTTTCTCCGCCAGATCCTTAAACCAGCGTTGATAGATCGCCGCCGGAAATGAAGCCCCTGCTCCATTCAAAGTGGTGGTGCCGCCGCAGGCCCCAAGGCTGACGCCAAGGCCAGCAACCGTTGCGAATATCACCAGTTTACGCAGCGATCTCAGGGTTGGCTTCCTGGCCGCCAGGGACCCAGGCTTGGATTGCGCCAACAGAGATTGGAAAGCCATCGGTCAAGGGAGGGTGATGGTACGAAATTACAAAAGTGCAGCACCAGCTTCGTTAAGAACAGGTTGTCAGTGCGCCGACGCTGTTGCTTGTAACTTCAGTTCTGCAGCAACCTAGCCCCGTTCTGGCGACGAATCGCCACCACGGCCGGCCGTGGTGGGCGTCCGGGTCCTGAAGGCCAGTTGGAGCCGAGCGGAACCCAGCGCAATTGCTCAAAGGGCTGGCCATCACGATCGCTGAGGCTATAAGCCTGCGCTTCGCTGGCCCCCGCGCCCTGGGCTGCTGCTTGGGACACCGCTCGGATGCCATTGGTTTCGCCTGGGTGCTGCACCGCTAGAAAAAGCGTCTTGCCGGCGGGATCAAAGCAGGGGCCAGTGAACTCCGACTCCGCCGGGGCGGTGGCAAAGCAGAGGGGCTCACCGGCCCTGGCCCCATGGGCGGGCAGCAACCAACAACTGTTGTTGCCAAAGATTTCGCCATCGCGGCCCCCAAGTCGGTCCGTGACCATCCAGAGATTGCCGTCCGGGTCGATGGCCAGATTGTCCGGGTTGGCAAAGCCCATGCCCCCTTGCCAGGGCAGACCGCCTGTGGCAATCATGCGCCAGCGAAAGCGCGATGCCGCCGGCGCCTCGTCCGCAAGGCGCATGATCCAGCCGTGGGGCCAGCTGGCTTGGCGGGCCGGGCCGTGGAAGATGGCCGGGTCGGCTCTGCCTTCGCCATCGCTGCCGCCGGCGGTGAATGCCAGCAGCAGATCGCCGCTGGCGGGATCGATTTCGGTGTCTTCAGGCCGGGCCGTCGCCGTCGCCCCGACGGCGTTGGCCGCCAGGTGGGCATCAATCAAAATGGCCCCCATCTGGGCTTGGCCTGGGTAGAGGTCCGCCAGGGTTTTGAACCGCTGCCGGTAGCGATCTACCGATTCATCGCTAGAGAAGCGTTCCGCTCCCGCGCGGCGGCGATCGCTATGGGGCAGGACTGTGGCCATCGGCACCCCCCATTGGTCGTTGTGGCTGGGGTATGGGGGTTGTATCGGGGTCTGGGGGGCGAGGCGAATCCATTGGCCGCTGCCGTCTTCGCCAAAACGGGCGACTTCAAGGTGGCCCTGCTCAAACAGGCGCGAGTTGGTGCGATCCTGCG
>JBKDVK010000026.1:0-10647 GCA_046338875.1 Cyanobacteriota bacterium
CTCCTGCTCGAAGACAGCCGGATTATAGGTGTGCGAGAGCAGATTGCGGTAATCGAGCATGGCAATCCAGGTGGCGGTGGCTTCTGGGCGGATGGTTAAGGAGCCAATTCTCCTGATGTCAATTGTTTCTGCTGAGCCATCTGTCGATTAAGTACGTAGACGGAATCCCTTTGTATCCCCCAGGCTCTCTTTGTTTCCGCCAGCTTCTCACTCAGTTTAATCTGAATTTTCGCGCACTCATTATCGTCAGCCCAGTCGGCTGTGAGTACAACTACTAGACGAAATTCGAGATCTCTGAATGCCCTGTTTCTGATGTAGGCAGGAACACCCGAAAGATCAGCTTCAGATCTAAAAGCATTAACCTTGACGCCGGCAATGAGACTGATGGCATTTGATAACTTGTTGGCCCACTCTTGCAGATTTGTATCGAATTCTGATGCATGTTCCTGTCTTGCGATGCTGGACTTTGCTTCTACAATCCACACCTTTGGCCGTTGTCCGGCCAAATCAGACCAGGCAAATTCGGCCATTTTCGGGATACTATTCTTGCGAAAAAGCCCTTTTTCCTTAGAATGTTCCTCCAGGAGGAAAACACTTTCTTGGCGGAATGGTCCAAACCACAATCCAGATTCAAAAAGCCTGAGCTTGCCATCAGAATCACGAACAACTCGAGACGTGGAGCTCATAGGATCTCAATCTCCTTCCTGTAAAGCGCACCCACCTCATCGATCACAGGATTTTCTGGCATTCCTTCCAGCATGTTGTCACTGCTCCAGCCTTCAGAATCTCCAGAAAGGACAGGGATAGATAGAGAATGCCGTCTGGCTATGAGGTGAAGATTCTTGACCACGAAGTAGGAGTGGCTTGAGAGGAAGAACTGAATTCCCCCTTCCGCTAAGGTCGCAATTATTTCAAGGAACGTGCTAATCGCATGAGGATGCAGCGCAGACTCTGGCTCGTCGATGAAAACTACGGAATTACGCCCCAGTGAACGGTTGCCTAAGAGAGTGTCCAGAATACCAATCTTTTTGATGCCTTCTGCAGCCACCCCAATGGCGAAGCGCTGGTTACCCTTCCTGTAAAACCACTTACCAGAATCTTCTTCATAGATTACCCTGCCCCCGAGAAGCCCCTCCAACTCATCGCGAGCATTTGCAAACTCAGGATAGTTTCTTCCTTGCCTTGTGCCATGGCGAAGAGCGATGGCTAGATCATAATAGGTATCATCAAAGCCGAATAGTTGATCCCGCTCCCGTGATTGCAGGATCAGATGATGCAGCGATAACACCTCCTTGGCTGGTAGAAAGATCGAATTGCTAACCCGAGATCTGCCACTCGTTTCCACGGATTGAATCTGACGCCTCGTATCGCGGCCGAAACTATATGAGAAACGATCACCATCTATCAAGCTGTTAAACTGCAGCGGCTCCTGACAGCCCTTGCTCACCAGGTCACCGATGCGCTCAGGCTGAAAAGTCCAGTACAACTTCTCGGCAAGAATCTGTGCTGCCGAGCGCGGCTCCTGGCCCCGGCCGTGCAGCTCCAAGGTGCGCATGGCCACATACAGGCTTTTGAGCACAAATGTCTTGCCACAGCCATTACTACCGATCACCAAGTTGATCGGCCCCAGATTATCCCAGCGAAGCTCAGAGAGGGGGCCGAAGTTATCCCAGTAGCAGGATTCAATCACCCGAATACCTCTTGGTCATGATTGTAATTTTAGTACAAGCCTGATTGTTCATGGCTTCGCATAGATCGCAATCAAAATTCACCAGGCGATGCTGCCAGCGGCTGTCGGCGGCTGGTGTCATTCGGCTCCAAACCCCAACCAGGCCAGGTTACGAGCAATCGCCGCATCCAGTTTTGCCCCCTGTTCCTGCTGCTGTTTGAGCAAGGTGCTGAGCCGCTTCATCTTGTCTTCAAATACTTCGCCATCATCTTCAACATCCGCCGCTCCCACATAGCGCCCAGGCGTGAGCACAAATCCATTCTTCTCGATCTCCTCTAACTTGGCTTTGTAGCAGAACCCAGCAACATCCTCATAAGCATCAGACACCTCACCATCACCACGCCAGGCGTGAACGGTGTCTCCAATCTTGGCAATATCCTCATCGGTTAATACCCGCTCAACCCGTGTCTTCATCGTGCCCATCTGGCGGGCATCAATGAACAGCGTTTCGCCACGACGATCACGACCACGCTGGGTCTTGTCATTCGTCAAAAACCACAGGCATACAGGAATCTGAGTGTTCAGAAACAGTTGCCCAGGCAGCGCCACCATCACCTCAACCACATCACCACGCACCATCGCTTCGCGAATCTGCCCCTCACCGCTTTGGTTGGAACTCATCGAACCATTGGCTAGCACTACACCTGCTTCACCACCAGGTCGCAGTTTCCAGAGCATATGTTGTAACCACGCGTAGTTGGCATTGCCTACTGGTGGTCTCCCGTAGACCCAGCGTGGATCACTCTCATATTTCTCCCCGCCCCAATCCGAAATATTGAACGGTGGGTTGGCAAGGATGTAGTCGAACTTCAAATCAGGGAACTGATCCCTGGCGAAGGTGTCAGCAGGTTCCTGACCCAGATCAGCAGCGAACCCACGAATCGCCAGGTTCATCGCTGCCAACCGCCAGGTGGTCGGGTTGCTCTCCTGCCCGTAGATCGAGGCATCATCACGCTTTCCTCCGTGGGCCTGGATAAACTTCTCGCTCTGAACGAACATTCCACCTGACCCACAGCAGGGGTCATAGATCCGACCCTTGTGGGGTGCCAGCACAGCAACCAGTGTTTTGACGACGTGGGCAGGCGTATAGAACTGACCGCCCTTCTTGCCTTCAGCGCTGGCGAACTGACCGAGGAAGTATTCGTAGACCTCACCCAACACATCACCAGACCTGTGCTCATCGGCAAAACCAATGGTGGAGATCAGATCCACCAGTTCACCCAGTCGCCCTGGTTCCAGTTGGGCGGCACCAAACCGCTTATCCAACTTGCCCCTTAAGGCAAGGTTCTCGTTCTCGATGGCAACCAGTGCCTTATCGATCAGTTGCCCGATGTCAGGTTGCTTTGCCCGGGCCCGTAGCGATTCCCAGCGAGCATCAGCAGGAACCCAGAACACATTCTCCTGGGTGTAGTAGTCACGGTCTTCCAGTGCTGCTTGGTGATCGGCAGGGTCATCGCCGATGTAGTTGTCAGAGTCAGGGTCGCTGACCATCAGCAGCACCTTGCTTTGCTGGGCGGCAAAGGTGTCTGAGATGTATTTGAGGAAGATCAGTCCCAGCACCAAGTGCTTGTATTCGGCCGCATCCATCTGGGCACGAAGTTTGTCGGCACTCGCCCAGAGCACGGCCTTGAAATCCTTGGCCGGTGCTTCCTTCTTGGCCCTGCCTCGACCCCGCTTTGGCGCTGGTTCCTCTTCTGACCTCAGCGATGCCAGCAGTTCATCGAGACCGCCCAAGTCTTCACCCGGGTTCTCGTCGTCGGTCTCCAGGGTGGGAAAGGTCGCTGAGTCGGTCAAGTCGCTGAGTTGGTCAAAGGATTTGCTCTCTTATCCCTATTCTGCCCTCTAGGACTGGGTTTTGCCAGTTATGCAGTCCCTGCATTGTTGCTGCTGTTTTCGTAGCGACGCAACGACTGCCGCCCTAGGGCGTTCTCGGCCCCTTCGCCCAGATCTTCTCCAGGGACTTGCGGAATGCGTCCTCGCTCAGAGGTTTGGCCAGTTCCCGCTTCCAAAAGACGCTGCCGATCCACCAAATCTGCAGACCGCCGAAGATCAGGGCGACCAGACCTAGTTGGATGTATCCCCAGTTCAAGCTTTCCATTGCCCTTGTTGATCCTTATAAAAAAAGGCGGCACCCAGATTCGAACTGGGGATAAAGGATTTGCAATCCTCTGCCTTACCACTTGGCCATGCCGCCGCCTGGGAGCAAACTCCCAACTGCCGATCGTATCAGCCATGGCATGCCCCACCGACTCCTGGTCCTGAGCAACGGCCATGGGGAAGATCTGATCGCCCTGCAGGTGATGCGGGCCCTCAAGGCCCGCCAGCCCGGCCTGCAACTGCTGGTGATGCCCCTGGTGGGCGTGGGCTCCGCTTTTGACGCTGCCGAGCGCCAGGGGCTGCTGCAGCGTTACGGCCCCCGCCGGCCCCTGCCCAGCGGCGGCTTCAGCAACCAAAGCGTCTCGGGCCTGCTGCAAGACCTAGGCGCCGGCCTGGTTCAGCTGAGCTGGCGCCAATGGCGCCTGGTGCGCCGCTGGGGCCGGGGAGGCCACCCCGTGCTGGCGGTCGGCGACCTGCTGCCCCTGCTGCTGGCCTGGGCCGGTGGCGGCCCATACGGCTTTGTCGGCACGCCAAAAAGCGATTACACCTGGCGCTCGCCTCCCCCGGTTGGTTGGCCGGCCAGCCCCCTGGCCGACCTCTATCACCGCAGCAAGGGCAGCGAATGGGATCCCTGGGAATGGGCCCTGATGGGCCGGCCCCGTTGCCGCCTGGTGGCCGTGCGCGATGCACTCACGGCCAGGGGCCTGCGGGGCCACCGGGTGCGGGCCACCGCCCCGGGCAACCCGATGATGGATGGATTCAGCGCCTTCCCCCCTTGCCCCGCTTGGCTGCACGGCCAGCGGAGGCTGTTGCTGTTGCCGGGTAGTCGGGCGCCAGAAGCCCTGCACAACCTGGAGCGGCTGCTGGGGGCCTTGCCCCATGGCCCCAGCGGGGATCTGCCGGCCGCCTTGGTGGGGCAATCCCTCACGGTGTTGGTGGCCCTGGGATCCTTCCCCAGCCCCCAGCAGTTGGCACCGCTGCTGGCGGGCGCCGGCTTCCGGCCCCAGATGGTGCCGGAAGGCAGTGGCGCCGCCAGCGCCTGGGGGCGGGGGGCGCTGCGGCTGCTGCTGGGCCCCCGGCAATTTGCCCGTTGGGCCCCCCTGGCCGAAGTGGGTCTGGCCACCGCCGGCACGGCCACGGAGCAACTGGTGGGGCTGGGGGTGCCGGCTTTATCACTGCCAGGGCCCGGTCCCCAGTTCAAGGCGGCTTTTGCCCGGCGCCAGAGCCGGCTCCTGGGGGGTGCGGTCGAACCCTGCCACTCCGGCGCCGAACTCGCCCAGAAACTGGCCGCCCTGCTCAACAACCCTGCGCGCCGCCAGCAGCTCGGGGCGATCGGACGGCAGCGCATGGGTCCCTGCGGCGGCAGCGTCCGCCTGGCGGAGCTGGTGCAGGCCCATTTGCTCAGCCCCACGGGCCCGGGGGGCAAGGGTTGATGGCAGCGGGCAGGAGCTGATGCAAGCGGGCAGGATGATGCAAGTGGGGCCGATCTCAGCCCAACCCTTTGCCTGAGCCAACTCCCCCATGGTCGCCATCCCCGATCGCCAATACAACGCCGCCTGCGGCAGGTTGGCCAGCCAGCTGGGCATCAGCCAGTCAGCGGCCCGCCGCAAGGTGGACATCAAGGCCTCCCAGGACGGCATCAAGGACCTGGCCGCCCGCATTGCCCTGGCCGAATCGATGCTGGCCGAAGCCCAGGCCGCCGGTGTGGACAACGGCAGCCTGTTCACCGACCAGCTGGGCGCCGTCGGTAACGACGAACACTTCATGACCGAAGATTGAAGGCTGAAGATTGAAGACCGAAGGCTGAAGGCTGAAAACTGAGGGCCGCGCCGCCTCAGTGCTCGAACACCGAGCCGAAATGTTGGCGGTCGAGATCGGCGAAGACTGGCAGGCAGGCAAAACAACGCTCGGCCAGCTCCCAGCGCTCCTCCCGGCGCAACATCGCTTCGAGGCGATCGCGGGCGCCGATCAGCCAGCGCACATCACCGGCGGCATAGGCGAGTTGGACCTCCGTCAACTCCTCGACCCGGCCCCAATCCGAACTCTGGGCCCGTTTGTCCAGCTCCACACCAACCAGCTCATTCACCACATCCTTGAGCCCATGGCGGGGGCTGTAGGTGCGGGCCAGCCTGCTGGCGACTTTGGTGCAGAAGAACGGCGCCACGGTGATTCCCAGCCCCTCAGCCAGGGCCGCCAGGTCAAAACGGGCGAAATGGAACACCTTCTCGACAGCCGGATTTTCCAGCAGCAGCTTGAGCTTGGGCGCAGCCTGCTGGCCCCGGCAGATGCGGATGCAACAGGTGTTGTCGTGCTCATCACAAAGCTGCACCAGGCAGAGCCGGTCCCGGCCGTGCACCAGTCCCATGGCTTCGGTATCTACCGCCAGGGCCCTGGCCCCGCCGTAGAGGGCCAGCCATGCGTCATCCAGATCGCCATCAAAGACGGCAAAGCGGGCTGGGGGCGGTTGGGCCGCAGCCGGGGCGGTTGGGGCCTGGGTCATCGCCATGCTGTCAAGGGCCTCCATGCTCCCCCAGGCCATGGCCGGGCAGCGTCGCAGCAGGAACTCAGGTGTTACAGAATGCCTGCTTTGCGGCCGTTGCCTCCATGCCCATTCCGGGCTCCACCTTGTTGCTGACCCTGCTGCTGGCCGTTGGCCTGGTGTTCTTTCTGCGCGCCGCCAGCAAGGACCGCACCACGGTGGTGGAGGTCCATTCCCCCCGCCCACCCCTGGAAGTGTTGCAGGGGCTTACCCAGTGGCTGCTGGAGCGGGGTTGGAGTGCCGAGGCCAGTGATCCCGACCGGCGCTGGTTGAGCTTTCGCGGCCAGGTGCGGGCCAGTCGCCCCCTGGCGGTGCTGCTGTCCGTGCTGGCGGGCATCGGCGCAGGTTGCCTGGGCCTGGTACTGCGCCAGCTCCAGCCAGCCCTGGGCTGGTGGAGCCTGGGCTTGGCGGCCCTCGGCCCGTTGGCCGGCCTGGTGTACTGGCGCCGGGCGACCCGCAACGAAAATCTAGAGCTGCGTCTCATCAGTGACGACAGCGCCGCAGGCAGCAGCCTCAAACTACGGGCCCACCGCGACGAGTTGATCGCCATGGAAGCCGAACTGGGCCCCCGTCTTGGGTTGGCCAGCGACGGCGCCTTGCTCCGTTCTCCGATCTGACCCCCCATGACCCTCTCCATCCGGCGCCTGGTCGCCACCGGCCTGTTGCTCAGCTCGTTCCTGCCCCTGGCGGCCAGGGCCCAGCAGCAACCCCTGGTGCTGCGTACCGTCCAACCCAACGAAGCCGGCAGCCAAGCCCTGCCCTATCACCCGCTCACCGGTGTGCGCAGCCCCATGCGCAAGGACTGGGTCGGTATGCGGGCGGTCAGTCGCGACACCCCCATCCTGGTGATGGCCGGCCATGCCGACTCCCAGGGCATTTCCGGTTCCGGCACTAGCGGCGAAGCGGTGGCTCTCTACCGGCAACCGCCGATGTACCCCGGCATCACCGACGAGCACTACTGGAACCTGGTCGTGGCCCACGCCGTTGCCACCCTGGGCCAGCAGCGCGGCTTGCGGAGCCAGGTCTACAGCCCGCCGGTGCGCACCATCGTCAATGCTGACGATCCCGGCACCCCTTGGAGTTACGGGCGCCAGTTCGCCGCAGCCGGGGGTTATGCCCTGGAGATTCACTTCGACGCCTATGGATCCGCTGGGGTGGGCTCGGGTCTGATCCCGCCCCTGCATCGGCCCTTCAGCCGCATCGACGAATCCCTGGCCCAAGAATTTGGCGCCTACCCGATGAATTTCCGCGACATGCTGGGCGGCCCCAAGCGGGGCATCGGCCTGCTGGAAATCGGCAAGCTCGAAGGCAACCTGGAGGCCTCCTTGCGCGATCCACGCACCCGTCAGCGAACGGTGCAATTAATCGCCTGGCGGGTGGTCAATGCCATCGAGGCCGGCATGGGTCGCGCTGGTTCTCCGCTGGCCCGCCGCTGGCCGCCGCTCAACCCACCGCCTGATGCGGCAGGCACAGGGCGTCCAGTGCGGGATCTTCAAGCCAATTCTGTGGGCGAGTAAAGACCTCGGTCAGTAGCGCTTCCCGGCTGCCCGGGGCCGGGGTGTAGCCATATTCCCAACGCACTAGCGGCGGCAATGACATCAAGATTGATTCGGTGCGGCCATTGGTCTGGAGGCCGAAGATTGTGCCCCGATCAAAGACCAGATTGAATTCGACGTAACGGCCGCGGCGATAGAGCTGAAACTGTCTTTCGGTCTCGCCGTAGGCCAAATTGTTGCGCCGTTCGACGATCGGTCCATAACTCGGCAAGAAGGCTTGGCCGCAAGCGGTAGCCAGGCGAAACAGCTTCTCCCAGTCCTGCTCGATCGGGCCGCTGGCCGCCGCCACGGTTGCCGCCGCAACCGCCGCCGCTGCCTCGGGTTCTGACCCCTTGTAGAGCACGCCGCCGGGATCCTGATAGTCGTAGAAAATCCCGCCCACACCGCGGGTCTCCTGGCGGTGGCGCAAATAAAAATATTCGTCGCACCAGGGTTTGAAAACCTTGTAGTAGCGGGGATCAACGCTGTCACATGCCCCCTTCAGGGTGCGATGGAAATGGCGGGCATCCTCCAGAAAGGGGTAATAGGGAGTCAGGTCGGCGCCACCACCGAACCACCACACCGGTCCGGCCTCGAAGTAGCGGTAATTGAGATGCACCGTCGGCACCCAGGGATTGCGGGGGTGCAGCACCATCGAGGTGCCGACCGCAAACCAACGGTGCCCTTCGGCCTCAGGGCGCTGGTTGAGGATCGAAGGCGGCAGTTGGGCCCCTTCCACCTCCGAAAAATTGACGCCCCCCTGTTCGAAGACCCGGCCCTCCTTCATGACGCGGGAGCGGCCACCGCCGCCCTCCGGCCGCTGCCAACTCTCCTCCTGAAACTGGCCCTCGCCATCGAGCGCCTGGAGCCCTTGACAGATCGAATCCTGCAGCCCCATCAACAGGGCTCTGGCCCGGCTGCGGGAGTCGACGGGAGGCATCTCCATGGGAAAGGCGGCCTGGGGCCCAAAGCGTTGGCGACCCTATTCCAATACTCCGGGAGCCTCGGGTACCCCAGCTCCGGGAGCCTCGTGTAACCCAGCTCTGGCCCCCAGCGGCCCCTGGCCCCCAGGCTCTTCGCCCAGCCCTCCACCTAAGATGGGCTTTGAAGCAGACCCTGACAACCCGGATGGCCAGTGACGACCAGGCCCTGCGGCAGGTGCTTCAAACTGTTTGTGATGCCGGTAGCGGCCGCCCCCTCAACGAGCTCGGCTGGATACCGGGGCTGCGCCGCCAGGGCAACCGGGCCATCCTCACCCTGGCCTTGCCCCAATTCGCCGCCGCCCAGCGCGACCGTCTCGCCGCGGAGGTCCGCACGGCCCTGACCAGCCTCCCCGACATCGACGATGTCCAGATTGAAGTGGCCCAACCCGCTTCCTCCGGACCGATCGGCGGCGCCGGCCATGGCCAGAGCCAGGGGCCCGAGCGTCAACCGATCCCCGGGGTGGCCCGGGTGATCGCCGTCAGCAGCGGCAAGGGGGGCGTCGGCAAGAGCACGGTGGCCGTGAATCTGGCCTGCGCCCTTGTTCAATCCGGGCTCAGGGTCGGCCTGCTGGACGCCGACATCTATGGCCCCAATGCCCCGACGATGCTGGGCGTCGCCGGCCGCACCCCGGAGGTCCGGGGTGAAGGGGCTGACCAATGCCTGACGCCGATTGCCACCTGCGGGTTGGTGATGGTGTCAATGGGGTTGCTGATCGCCGACGACCAGCCTGTGATCTGGCGGGGACCGATGCTCAACGGCATCATCCGCCAGTTTCTCTATCAAGTCGACTGGGGCGTTCTGGATGTGCTGGTGGTGGACCTGCCACCGGGGACCGGCGACGCCCAGCTCTCCCTGGCCCAGGCCGTGCCAATGGCGGGTGTGCTGATTGTCACCACCCCCCAGCAGGTTTCGCTCCAGGATGCCCGCCGCGGCCTGGCCATGTTCCAGCAGATGGGCATCCCGGTGCTGGGAGTGGTCGAAAACATGAGCGCCTTCATCCCCCCCGACCAGCCGGAGCGCAGCTATGCCCTGTTCGGCAGCGGTGGCGGTGCCTGCCTCGCCGCTGAGGCGGAGGTGCCCCTGCTGGCCCAGTTGCCCATGGAAATGCCCGTGATGCAAGGGGGCGACCAGGGGCGGCCGGCGGTGCTGAGTGCCCCCAATTCGGTCACGGCCCAGGCCTTCCTATCCCTGGCTAGCCGGGTCAGCGGCCTGGCCAGCTTGGCTCCCAATCCCGCCTGATCCAGATGGTCGCCCTCGGCAACGCTCGGGCCCAAGCCCTGCGCCGCAACCGCCGCCAACGTCAAGGGAGCGCCGTCGACTGGCTGCTCTGGGGGGTGCCCCTCGGGCTCACCGTGGTGGCCGGCATCCTGATCGCCAGCACCCAGCGCCAGGCCGATTACGCCGATTGGTACCAGCACTGGATCACGGCCGCCGTCGGCATGGTCCTGGCCCTGCTGGTGGCCCGCATTCCCTTGGAACAGCTGCGCATCCTGCTCTGGCCGATCTACGGCGCCACCATTCTTTCGTTGGTGGCCGTGCGCTTTATGGGCACCTCAGCCCTTGGGGCCCAGCGCTGGATCAACATCGCCGGCTTCCACGTGCAACCCTCAGAATTCGCCAAGCTGGGGGCCATCCTGCTGCTGGCGGGGGTGTTGTCGCGCCATCCGGTGGAACGGCCCGTCGATCTGGTCCGTCCGCTCGGCCTGATCGGTGTGCCCTGGTTCCTGGTTTTCATCCAACCCGATCTGGGCACCTCCCTGGTG
>JBKDVK010000027.1:0-19659 GCA_046338875.1 Cyanobacteriota bacterium
CATGCACGCAGCGCAACTGACCGAGGCGATGGGCCCGGTCGGTGGCCTGATCTTCCACCGCTGGATTCCACCAGCGGTCGTAGTGGATCACATGCGAGGCGGCGGTGAGGTTCAGACCGGTGCCGCCCGCCTTGAGCGACAGCAGAAAAATCGGCGGCCCATCGGCCTCGGCGAAACGGGCCACCAGGTGGTCGCGCTGGCTGCGGCCCAGGCCGCCATGCAGCCAGAGGGGATCGCTCGCGCAACGGCGGGCCAGGTGGGCCGCCAGCCGTTCGCCCCAGCTCGTGTACTGCGTAAACAGCAACAGCTTTTCGCCAGCCGTCAAAATAGCGTCGATCAGTTCTTCGCAGCGTGTCAACTTGCCGGAGCGGCCCGCCAATTCGCTGCCGTCCGCCCGGTAGTGGGCGGGATTGTTGCACACCTGTTTAAGGCGGGTCAGGCCGGCCAGCACCAAGCCCTGGCGTTCGAGGCCCTCGCTGGCTTCGGCCTGCGCCAGCAATTCATCGGCTACCGCTTGGTAGAGGGTGGCTTGCTCCTCGCTGAGTTGGCAGAGCTCGGTCTGCTCGATCTTGCCGGGCAGCTCGGGCAGGATCTCTCGCTCGCTAGTGAGACGCCGCAGCCGAAAGGGGGCCGTCAAGCCCCGCAGGCGTTCGGCAGCTACTGGGTCGTGGTCGCGCTCGATCGGGATGGCGAAGCGCTGGCGGAATTGGGCCAGGCTGCCCAGCAGGCCGGGATTGAGCAAGTTCAACAGCGCCCAGAGTTCGTGGAGACGGTTTTCCACCGGCGTGCCGGTGAGGGCAACGCGGCGCTCGCCGCCGAGGCCAGCGGCGGCCCGCGCCATGGCGGTGTAGGGATTTTTGAGCTGCTGGGCCTCGTCAAACACCAACCGTCCCCAGGACAGCTGCGCCAGGGCGGCGGCATCGCGGCTTAGCACCCCATAGCTCGTGAGCAGCACGCCACCGGGGCCGAGCTCCTTGAGCGCCCGCCGCAGCGTTGCTGCTGTGCGGGGCCGCTGGGGGCCGTAGTGCAGCCCCAGCGTCAAGGTGGGCGCAAAACGCTCCAGCTCCCGCCGCCAATTGCCCAGCAAGGTCACCGGCGCCACCACCAAAGTGGGTTTTTGGAGGGGATCGGCCAGCAGGGAGGCGATCAGCTGGGCGGTTTTGCCCAGGCCCATGTCGTCCGCCAGGCAAGCCCCGTTGCTGGTAAGGCCGCAGCTCACCTTTGAAGCCCTCCGGAGTGGCCATGGCCTCGGCGCGCTGGTGCAGATCGCCCGCCAAAAGGGTGCCGAGCGGCCCAGAGGCCTCCACCCCCGCCAGCTCCAGCTCTGGCGGTAGATCCAGTTGCCCCAGGCCAAGGGCACTGCGCAACAAGTCTGCGCCGCTGGCCTCCGCCCGCTGGCCGGCCAGGCCGCCAGGGCCTGCAGTAGGGCTGCTTCTGCGTCTGCAGTAAGGGCGGAAGCAGTGTTGGGGTTGGGGGTGTTGGCAGCGGTGGGATCAGGGGTGCTGGCGAGCAGGGAATCGCCGCTGGCCAGGGCCGTCAGCCAGGCCTCCGGCAGGCCGAAGCCGTGCTGCAACGGACTGGAGCCGCTGCGGGCCCCATGCAGCAGCCGCTGCCGCACACAACGATCCACGGCGGCGGCTAGGGCAGCGGCCAACTGGCGCTGGCGGGCCAGGTCGTCCGCCGGCAGCATGGCCTCAAACCAGGGGCGATCGGCGGCGGCGGGCAGCGGCCACCAACGGGCCCGCGGCTGACCGGTGCCATCCCTCTCCAACGCCGGCACAACCCGGCCCGCATTGACCAGCACCGCTGCCATCTGTTCGCAGCGATGCTCAAAGAAGCGGTCAGTTTGCGGTTGCGTTGGGATCACCCCGCCGACGCCTCCAGCCGCTAATGATGCCGCCCATGGCGCAAAGCTATAACGGCGATCAAATCGGCCAGGGCCCCTGCCTAATCGGTGGCGGCAACCTGTTGGCGAAGGGCGGCAACTGGCTGCTGCCGGAGGCGCGAGTCGCTGAGGTCTGGCCCGCCAGCGGCGAACCCCGCCGGATTGAGCAGCCCGCTGTGCTGGAAGCTGTCGCAGAATTTCCTGGGCTGCAGTTGGAGTTGGAGGAGATCTGGGCTGGGTGAAGGTGGCGCTTTATGCCTGCCTCTGCCTGGTTAGACGCCGATGCAGGCAGGCAGTTCTCTCCTCAGTAGTGATCCCAAATCAGGAGAAGTTTGCCTAAACGCGCAAAATTGTTATCCACTTTCGCGGATAGCGGCGGCGGGCAACTGACGGGCGACGGGAGCATGTCTGTGGTAGCAAAAAACGACACTTGGCAACGCCGCTGGAATGTCGACAATCGGCTGAACAAACCTACCCCTGTCCGGTAGATTGGCTGATAGCTCCAAAGCTGATGCCATGAAAAGCTCTCTGCAAGCCATGGCATTGCCCAACCTGCTGGCCCGTTGGCGTTCGCTCGACAACCGCGATCTTTGGGGGCTGCTCGCTGCCATTTTCGCGCTGTATTTAATGCAGTTGAGCCTGCTCACCCAGTTGCCGGATGTGGCGCTCAATCTGGTGCTGGTGATGGGCGGTGCAGTGTTGGTGCTCAATGGCCCCCCCGCTGGCTGGCAGCCCCGGCCGGGACGCATTGGTCGTTGGGTTGGCGTGGCCCTGCTGGTGGCATTGATCTGGTTTGGCCAGCGCCTGATGAGCTCGGATTTCATCTCCAGCCTTCTGCCCCTGCTCGCCGGGATGGCAATCGCCCTGCTGGCGGCGCCAGCGAGCAAACTGCGCCCCTTCCTTAAATCTCTTTGCGTGCTGGCGCTGTTGCCAGTGGTCCGTGCAGTGGGGACGTTGACACCACTTGGCCCTCTGTCAGTGGCGACCGCCTGGCTTGCCAAGCAAATGGTCTCAATCTGCGGCTACACGGCTGAGCAGTTTGGAACCTTGGTGAAACTGCAGGGAGGAGGGGTGATCGTGAGTGGCAACTGCGCAGGCCTAGGCATACTTTTGCAGCTACTGCTTGTGGCTGTGATCTTCGCGCTGGCGTTTCCAATGCGCCATCGCTGGCAGAACGGCCTGATGATCATGGTGGCTCCTTTCCTGGGGATGGTCGTCAACGGGATGCGAATCACGCTGCTAGCCCTGTTCGTTACCAGCGGCCTACCGAACAGACAGTGGTGGTTTGAATTCTTTCATGATCACTGGGGATCTCTGCTATTCAGCGGTCTTGGCATGCAGCTTTTCGTGTGGTTCTACGTGTATTGGATGGCTCGACAGGTGGCCGCCCTGGGCACCCGATGAGCAGCACTTCGCAGCCGAGCGCTAACCAGCCGAGCGCTACCCAGAAGCAAGACTCCAGCCCCCTTCCCTTGCGGCGCCTGCTGGCGGGGCTGGCCCTGCTCACCTTGATGGCGACTTTTGGGAAAGTGGTGGGCCTCTCGGCTCCCATGCCCTCGACTGAGGCTCCCTCCAGCTTGCGCATGGCGGGCTACCACATCAGCACCCTGCCGACCGCAGCGCCGCAGTGGGGCCGCGATCTCAGTCGCGGCACGACGCGCCAGTTCCGCTTGGTGCCGCTTTCGGGTGAACCGATGTTGACGTTGACCCTGCTGCCGGTGCGCAGCCGCACGGGCACCAAATTGAGCGAGACAACACTTGGGGGCAAGGACCTGGGCATGGAAGCGGTGGGGACTCTGGTTCCAGGCTTTGCCATGCAGGATCAGCGCCTGGTGTTTCAACCTGTATCCAAGGCCGGGGGCTCGACGCCCCAGGCCGATCAGCTCGCCCTGGGGCGCGGGGCGGCGGATCCAGCCGGCAGTACCACCCGCTTGCAAACCTGTCTCACCAGCTCGGGTCATGCGGCTTTTAATGGATATCTGCTGCGGCCCATGTTGGCAGCGGGCATGACCGAAAACCGCTGGTCGCCCAACCGGCTGCTGCGTTTGATCGGCCTGCAACAGGCCCGCTATGAATGCCTGGCGGTGCAGCTGGAGAGTGGCACTTTTGCCGACGGCAAAGGCGGCAAAGGGAGTGTGGATCGCCAGCGGCAATTGGAGACGGTGTGGAAGGATCTGCGGGGGGTGTTGGTGAAATTGTGAGGCTGCCCTGAGCAGGGCTGCTGAGGACCGCCCGGCACAAAAAAACCCCCGCTTGAGGCGGGGGCTGGGAGAACAGAGAAGGGAATTCTCAGTTCATGGAGAAGGTCTTCAAGCGGGTAGAGAATTTACGCAGCTTGCGGATGGAACCGAAAGCGGCACCGACGCCAAGAAGGGGAAGCGGGGCGGGGACTTGCATATAGGTATTGTTGATCGAATCGATAACGCCCATATTTGGAGTTATCACCCACGAATCCGTCACATGAATAGAGGTACCGGAAAGGGGCACGGGTCCCATGTCACCACCATCAATGGAAGTCAAAACAAGAGGGTTAGGGCTGCCGCCAGTAATCGTTTTAGTTACTGTTGTGCTTCCTGCTTGAACATCTTCAAGTTTAACGTTTAAAAACGTCCAACCCTGAGATTTCCACGGTTCGATGATTTCGAGATTGTATGAATAGGATCCGTTGAGGGGATCCGGCAGGTCGGGGTCAAACGTTATCAGAGCCTGCCACATGTCATGATAGCTAAGTCCCGGAGTGCCAAAATCGTCATAAATGAAGGAAAAATCTCCGCTTGCTGGCGCGGTATTTGAAAGGTCTAGGTTCGTTAACTTTTTGTCTTCAAGAGTCCATCCCGTCACCCAGTTGATAGAACTGCATAAGGGATGCGCTATTGAGTTACCAAAGGAACAGTCAAATCTGTCAACCGCCTGCGCCGAACCAGCGCCGAGGGTCGCGACGGCGGCACCGCCGAGTAGGCCTGCGGTAAGCAGAGCTCTGGAAAGTTTTGTGGTGTGTTGATTAATCTTAAACATGTTGGTTGAAGGCAATGTTGCGAAGGGATGGCCCAGATAGACCTTACGCCTGTTGAAAGATTCGGAACGACGCTTGTTCATGAAATGATCGTCTTGCCAGCCTTTTTTACCCACATCAGCAACTTATGCACCTTCGTATCAGTACTGAGTCCCGAGCAAGTAAGCTCAGGCTCCATCAGACACATTGCGGCAACTGGGATACTCTCATTTTTCCTTAATATCATGCAGATTTTAAGCCTAACGGCGCGATTTTTATTGGTGCGCTAAACCGCAAATAGTCTTCGCAATGGGGGGTAGGGGGCCATGGCTCCCATGAAGCGGGCCAGCACTCCTTGACGTTCGTAGGGTTGGCAGGTAGTCGCAGCCCGCCGACTGGCCCTGGCGCCCTCCCCTGGTACAGGGAACCAATGCCACCATGACAAACATGCCAGCGATCTCAGGCTTACGGCCCAAGCTGGCCAAATTGGCCAAGGCCCTGGGCAGTTGGCTGGAGCCCACCAACCTGCTGCTGCTCGGCTGTAGCCTCATCTACGGCCTGATCGGCGAGCCGGTCGATGCCTTGATACTGCTGATTTTTGTTGGCGTGATTGCGGGCCTTGATGCCCTGCAGCAAAGCCGCAGCCAGCGGGCCCTGGCCGAATTGGCCCGCCTATCGGCGCCACAGGCCCATGTGCGCCGCGGCGGTGTCGTCATTGAGGTGCCTGCAGAGCAGGTGCGGGTGGGGGATGCCCTGCGCCTCGAAGAGGGGGATCGGATTGCTGCCGACGCCAGCCTCAGCGAGGCCGTGGGTCTGTGGCTGGATGAATCGCTGCTGACCGGCGAATCCCTGCCCGTGGCTCGTCAGCAGCCGGGCGAGCGCATCCTGGCGGGCTCATTGGTGGCCAGTGGTCGCGGTTGGGCCGAGGTGACGGGGGTGCAGGGGGCTACCGAGTTGGGGCGCCTGGGCAGCAGCCTGGCCAGCGTTGAACCGCCGCTCACCCGGCTGCAACGCCACACCCGGCGACTCTCAAGCCGCCTGACGATTTGGGCCCTGGGGTTGTGCGCCAGCTTGGCGGTGTTGCAGGGGGGTCTCAGTGGCGATTGGCCCCGCGCCCTGTTGGCCGCCCTGGCTTTGGCCCTGGCGGTGTTGCCCAACGAAATCCCGGTGGTGTTGGCCCTGTTTCTGGCCCTGGGGGCCCTGCGCTTGGCGCGGATCGGCGTGCTGGCCCGCACCCCCTCAGCGGTGGAAAGCCTGGGTAGCGCCACCGTGCTGGCGGTCGACAAGACCGGCACCCTCACCCAGAACCGCATGGCGGTGCAAAACCTGCTCACCTGGCCGGCTCGCCAGCTCTGGCAGGCCGGCATGCCCCTGGCAGAACCCTTCCACCCCCTGCTGGAGTGGGCCGTGCTGGCCAGCCGCGGTGATCCGGTGGACGCGATGGAATTGGCCCTGCAACGCCTGGCCCAGGCCCACCTCCAAGGCAGCGAGCATCTGCACCCGGAATGGCCCCTGGAAAAAGACTATCCATTGCAGAGCGATTTGCTGGTGTATTCCCAGCTCTGGCGCGATGGTCAAGGCAACTGGCAACTGGCAGCAAAGGGGGCGCCAGAAGCCATCGCCTCCCTCTGCCACCTGGAAGCCGATTTAAAGCAAGAGCTACTCGCCGCCGCCGACAGCCTGGCGAGCCAGGGCCTGCGGGTGCTGGCGGTGGCCACCGGTGTGCAAGGGGTGAAACTGCATGGGGGCCAAAGCGCCGCCAGCCGGGGAGCCCCCCCTGCAGATGTCCACGACTATCTGTTTGAGCCGGTGGGCTTGGTGGGCCTGGCGGATCCCCTGCGGGCCGATGTGCCCGAAGCGATCGCCATCGCCCGCCGGGCCGGCGTCAAGGTGGTGATGATCACCGGCGATGGCCCGGTCACGGCCCGCTCGATCGCCGACCAGGCCGGCCTGCCCCCAGGCCCCGTGCTCAGTGGCGCCGACCTGGAGGGCATGGCCCCCGAGCGCCTCAACGAGCTGGTGGCCCGGGTGTCGGTGTTTGCCCGGGTGATGCCCCAGCAAAAATTGCAACTGGTGCGGGCCCTGCAGGCGGCCGGCGAGGTGGTGGCAATGACGGGCGATGGCGTCAACGACGCACCGGCCCTCAAGGCCGCCGACATCGGCGTAGCCATGGGTAAGCGGGGCACGGCGGTGGCGCGGGAATCGGCCGATCTGGTGCTGCTTAATGACAACTTCATCGATCTGGTGCGGGCCCTCGGCCTGGGCCGCCGCGTCGCCGTCAATCTGAATCGGGCCCTTGGCTACACCCTCGCCATCCATATCCCCATCGCCGTTTTGGGGCTGCTGCCCTTGCTGCTCAGCAACCAGCCCCTGATCCTGCTGCCGGTCCATATCGCCCTGCTGCATCTGGTCATCGATCCAGCCTGCACAGTGGTCTTTGAGGCCCTGCCGGCAACCGCCGACCAGATGCGCCAGCCACCGCGCCCGCCGGAGGCGCCGCTGTTTGGCAAGGCCCTGTGGCAGCGCGCCCTGCTGCAGGGGAGCCTGCTCACCCTGGCGGCCCTGCTGCTGGTGTTCTGGGGGGCGGCCCAGGTGTCGCTGCAACGGATGCTGGTGTTCTCCTTGCTGTTGCTGGCGGGAGGCGGCTTGGTGTGGCTCAACGGCGATCGACGCCGGCCGATCACGACCGTGGGGGCCCTGATCGGTTTACAGCTCTGGCTGCTGTTGCTGGTATCCCCCGGGCTGGGGTCCTGGCTGGGTCTGGCGCCCTTGGCGCCGGACGCCATGGCCATGGTGGGTCTCGCAGCGGCGGCGGCCCTGGTGCTGGCGGCTGGACTGGGCCCGATCACCGGCAGGGCCTGGTGAGCTGTGCTTCAGCCCTGGTGAGCTGCGCTTCAAAAAGTCATCGGGGCCAGCGGCGCAATCGAGGCGTGGTCACCGCCCACCTGGTTGCTGCGCATGACCAGGGCCGAGGCGCCGTGATGCAGAAAAACCCGCAGCACCGTATCGCTAGCCAGCCGGGGCAGGAGCGTGCGCCAGCTGCCCAATCCCCGGACCAGGTTGTTGAGGGGGCGATCCTCCAGGCTGCTGCCCAGCACATACTCCTGCTGGCGCCAGTCCTCCCGGAGGCCGCCAAAGGGCAGCAGCACCTGCCGAAATTCCCGCTCAAAGCGGCCCAGGGCCTGCAGCCGTTGGGCCTGGTCGGGGTGGCGCCGTTGCCATTGGCGCAGAACCTCGGGATCCACGCCAGCGATTTCGGCCTGCAACTGGCGCAAGGCCGCAAACAGGGCTTGGTTGGAATCCTGGGAGCAGTTGTTGGCGGGGCCCACAAACGTCGCCCCCGTGCCATCGCCGAGCCGGTAGCGGGCCATCATCGCCGCCAACTGCGCCTCGAAGCCATCGAGGGGAGAGCGCTCCTGGTCGCCGATGAGATAAGGGCAGGTGAAGGGGGGAAAACGCACCAAGATGTCGGCCACTGGCCGCAGCCCCAGCCAGCCCCATTGGCGGTCGCCCAGATAACGCCAGCGGTCGTGGGCACCGGAGATCAACCCCTCAGGGTTGTGGGCATAAACCTGGCGATATTGCACGGCCACGGAAAGTTCAGCGGCAAGGGGCTCGATTTCCAGGTCGGCGATGCCATAGGCGAAATGGCCCAGGGAGCGCCCAAACAACAGGCCGTCCTCCTGCTGTGCCCCGCCAATGCCGCCAAAGACATGCAGCACCAGGACCCTGTCCCCCGCCTGCCATTCGGCCAGGAGTTCGGCCGGCTTGGCCCGGCGGCCGCTGATCAGCACCGAAGAGGTGGTGCCCGCCTGCAACTGCTGCCAGGCCTCCCGCTTGGCGTAGCGCCAGCCCTCCCGGGGGGCAGGCAGGATGCGCTCGGGGGCGAAGCGGATCATGCTGCGCGGCACCAGGGACTGGACCACAAAGGCCCCCTCGCCATCGGGCACGCCGCTGACATACCAACCGTCGTCGTTGGGCCGGCTGCGCTCGATACCCTCGGCGGTGGCCGGCAGCTGGCCCGTCACCAGGGCCACCGGGGTCGGCAGCCGCACCACAAACGGCTCGCCTTCGAAGCGGCGCCGCTGCTTGCAGTAAGGCCGCACTAACCATTTCTCCTGACCCCGGGGAGCGATGAAGCGCACCAGCGCCAGGGCCAGGCCCGTGGTCTGCAGCGGTTCGGCCTGCACTTCCAGGCGATCCTGGCGCACCTGCACCGGTCCCCGCAGACGCACCAGCTGGTCGTCCCGAGGGCGGGAGCCGGCCAGCGATTCCAGGGGTGTGACCTGGCGCCAACCTTCCAAGCGCAGCGGATGAATGGCACCACTCTCCCAACTGGCCAGCGCCGCATCGCTGAAGTGCACGTCCATGGCCAGCGAGCGCAGCGCTTTGGCCGTCCAGTCGAGCCTGACCCGCTGGCCCACCAAGGAGCCCCAGGGGTCGGGGGCGTGCAGCACTTCGAAGCCCACACCAGCGTCGCGATGCTGGGGTTCGGGCAGCACCAGCCGGCCGACCCAGCCATCCAGGGGCCGCAGGGCCGCTGAGGGCAAAGGCGATGTGTCCCGCGCGGGGATTATCTGGTGCCAGATATTGCTGCCGAAGCGCTGGTAATTGCTTTCGCCGGGTACGGGGGCCGCGGTTGCGCCCAGCCGGCCGGTGAGGATGGCGCTGACCAGATCCAGCGTCTGCTGCATCGGCGTGCGGCCATCGTCCAAGCTCAGCTGGGTGTCAAAGATGCCTCCCGGCAGCTCATGGCCCACTCGCCCCAGGGAGATCAGGGTGACCTTGCCGCGACGCCGGGCCCGATTCCAGTACGACAACGCCATGGGACGCCAGCGGCCCGGAAAGACCACCGGTCCGATCCGCTCGACCGGATCGAGCTCACCCACCAGGTGAAACAGGTGGTCGACCTCCAGAAAGGCATTGCCGCCCGAAAACACCCCCGCCAAGGAAATCACTTCCACGGGCGCCGCCAACAAACGACGCAGGTGTGGCAGGGCGCCGAGGGCAATCTGGCCCCCACCGCTGAAACCCATCAGGGTCACCGGTGTGCGGCTGGCCAGGGGGTAGCCGTTGGCCAGCAGGCTGTCGGCGATCACCTTGGCAGTACCGCGGTTGTAGATGGGTCCATAGCGCGGGTCGGCTGATACAGCCACCACCGCCAAGTTGCGCAGGTTGATGATGGCCCCCAACAAAGAGCGGGGATGGCGCAGCCGCAGCCAATCAACCCAGCGCCAAAACTTCGCCACCCAACTGCCTTCAGTTATCGGTTGATTGACCACCGAATAGGGCATGATCCCCCGGATGATGGCAATATCGGCCGGCAGGGTTGCGGCCAGTTGCCGCAAGAAATCTTCCCCCTCAGGCTGGGCCTCAAGGGAAACCTGACCGATGCCATCTAGATACACCACCCAGCGACCAATCCGTTCGGTGGTGGCCGTGGTGGCGAGTTGGCCAATGCTGTCGGCGTCTCCCATCTCCTCGCCAAACCAGCCGGCCCACCAGCCCATGGCTTCCAGGGGTGCGAAGAAGCCAACCACCAGCACCAGCACCAGGGCAATGCTGGCCAGATCAACGGCCATCCCAAAGCTGCGATGCAGGGCCCCATAGGCCAAAGGCAAGAGCAGACCGGTGCCCGGCAGCAGCACCAGCCCCGCCAGCAGCAGCAGCAGCAGCCAACGCCAACTCCAACGCCAACTCCAGCGCCACAGCCGTGATCTGGCCATCTCAGTTGCGGCCCGGCGGAGCCGGTGGCGATGCCTCATCGGCAAAGAATTGGCGCAGCTGGCGCTTCTCACGCAGCACCGGTCTGCCTGCGGCCCGATCAAGCAGCCAGTTGCCAAGGCCCAACACCGGCTGACCGGCACTGCGCTGCAGGGCATGCATCACGAACCAGCCGGCCACCAGGGCACTGAAGACGCTCCACGGGGCCAGGCCCGTTGCATCCACCAGGCCCACCACAAAGGCGATGGCGGTCCAGAAGGAGAGCAGGTTCAGCCAAGGGATACCGAGGTAGGGCAGGGCCCCCAGAAATGCCAACAACCTGGGGGCATGGGCCACCCCAAGGGCACGGATCACCGGCATCGGCGTGATCGGGTATGCAAATAGCAGCCGGATCACCAACCAGGTGCTCAGGGCCCAGGCCAGAAACCCCAGCAAAAACAGCAGGGCCTCCACCAGGAGGCAGAGGGCAAAACGCAGGGGGCGCACCCGGTTGACAAACAAAATGAAGGCCTGGCCGATGGCCTGGGAGAACCCCGCCAACAGGGCAATCCAGATGCCTGTGGCCCCGCTCGGACCAGCATGCTGAACATCGCGGAAGGCCTCGGCCTGCAGCCGCAGCGCACCGCCAACCACAGTGCTGAAAGCAGCCAACGAATCGCTCAACGCCATGGTTGGGGACGGGACCATGCCGGCGGCGGGGGCACTGATCCAGCGGCGAATTTACTAATCATGCCCGCACCCAAGTTCCCTCAGTCCTGCTGATCGGGGTTGGGATCGACAGGGGCAGGGGGTAGGGCCGCAGCAATCATGGCGGCCGTCACGGGGATGGTCTCCAGTTCGTCGGCGTTGTCCAGGTAGGCCTCAAAGGAGCGGTAGCGCAAAATGCATGGTTTGGCTGCCGGGTTGGCACAGGCGGTGTTCCAGTCCCCATCATCGGGTTGCACGGCGCTGTAGGCCAGCAAGGCTTCCTGCAGATCGCCACCGTCGCCGATGCCCTCACCATGCCAGAGGGCTTCGAAAAAGGCCATGCTGAAAATCAGGTGGGAGAAGGCGGGTGGTCGCAGGCGGGTGCTGAACCCTGGCCAGCCTAAGGGGCTGCGTCATGCTGGAAGCGCCGCCGCTGCAATTGCAATGAGCCTCGATCAAGCCAGGGCCTTTCTGGCACGGATGCAAAATGAACCGGCCCTCAAGCAGCAGACCCTGGCTGCCGCCACCGCCGATGATGTGGCCCAACTTGCCTGCAAATTAGGCTATGAATTCTCGGGCGACGAACTGCTACGGCTCTCGGGTCAGAAGGTCGGCAGGGTCACCGTAAGCAAGCAAGATATTCCCGGTGAATATAATTGAATCTAGCTGGGGAAGCCGAGATTGAGGCGGCCACCGCAAGCACCCTGCTTGAGCAAGTGGAGACAACAACGATATTTGCCAAGCTGACGCCCCTGCAGAAGGCCCCCATCATTATTAGACCGCATTAGACCACCAACACCGCCGCCTCCACCTTGGCCTGCTGTTCCTGGCGCTCCACGGCGCTGAGGCCATCGGCATCGGGCAGGTGGGCCGCCATGGTGGTCAACCATTCCGCCAGTTGTTCGAGTTGCTGTGCCGGCGGCAGTACCCCCAGACCCCTTGCCAGCACCTTGGCGGTGGAGCCGGCACCTGCCTGATAAACGAACCGTCCATGCAGATGCTGGGGTAGTCCCTGGCGCAGGCGCCGGAAGGCGGGTTCTTCCATCGGGGTTTCAAGCAACAGATTCGGTTTTTCCGGCTTGATACGCGAAAAGCCACAACGTTTGGCCAGCAGTTTGAGCTGCAGCAGTTGCAACAGGCTGCTCACCGGCGCTGGGATGGGGCCGTAGCGGTCGGTCCAGGCGGCCGCCAGCTCCACCAGGGCCTCCTTGCTGCCGCAGGTGGCGGCGGCGCGATAGGCGGCCATTTTTTCGTCGTTTTCGCTGATCCAATCGGCCGGGATGAAGGCCGTCACCTGTAGATCGATCTGGGTGTCATCCACCGCCGGGATGTCTTGACCCTGCAATTCGGCCAGGCATTCCTGCAGCATCTCCATGTAGAGATCAAAGCCAATGGCCTCCATCTGGCCGCTCTGCTCCACCCCCAGCAGGTTGCCCACCCCCCGGATCTCCATATCCCGCATCGCTAATTGATAACCGCTGCCGAGCTGGGCGAATTCCTGAATCGCCCGCAACCGCTGCCGCGCCGCCTCACTGAGGGAGGCCTCGCCGGGGAAGAACAGCCAGGCATGGGCCTGGATGCCGCTGCGGCCGACGCGGCCGCGCAGTTGATACAGCTGGGCCAGGCCGAATTTCTGGGCATCCTCCACCAAGATCGTGTTTACCCGGGGTATGTCCAGGCCGCTCTCGATGATCGTGGTGCAGAGCATCAGGTCGGCTTCGCCGGCATTGAAGGCGACCATGGCGCTTTCCAGTTCCCCTTCGGCCATCTGGCCGTGGGCGACCAGCAACCGCAACCCCGGCACCATCTGGCGCAGCTGGGCCGCCACCTCTTCGATGCCCTCCACCCGCGGCACCACGTAAAAGACCTGGCCGCCGCGGTCGAGCTCCTGGCGGATGGCACTGCGCACGGCCTCCTCATCCTGGGCGGCCAGGTGGGTCTTGATCGGACGGCGCAGGGGCGGCGGCGTGGTGATCAGGCTCATCTCCCGCACCCCCGACAGGCTCATGTAAAGCGTCCGCGGGATCGGCGTCGCACTCAAGGTGAGCACGTCGACGTCCTTGCGCAGGGCTTTGATCTTTTCTTTTTGGTTGACGCCGAAACGCTGCTCTTCATCAACCACCAACAATCCCAACTGCTTGAAGCTGGTGCCTTTGCCCAGCAACTGGTGGGTGCCGACAACGACATCAATCGAGCCATCGGCCAGCCCTTCGCCGATGGCCTTGCGCTCGGCGGTGGTGCGGAAGCGGTTGAGCAGGGCCACCTTGAGGGGATAGGGGGCAAACCGTTCGCTGAGGGTGCGCCAGTGCTGCTGGGCCAACACCGTGGTGGGGGCCAGCAGGGCCCCCTGCTTGCCGGCGGTGACTGCCTTGAACAGGGCCCGGATCGCCACCTCCGTTTTGCCAAAACCGACATCGCCGCAGACGAGCCGGTCCATCGGCGCCGCTGCCTCCATGTCTCGCTTCACCTCGCTGATCGCCTTGGCCTGGTCGGGGGTGGGTTCGTAGGGGAAGGAATCCTCGAGTTCGCTCTGCCAGGGGCCATCGGGGGGAAAGGCAAAGCCGGCGGCCTTGTGGCGTTCGGCGTAGAGCTTGACCAGGTCCATGGCGACTCGCGCCACGGCCTTGCGGGCCCGCTCCTTGGCCTTGGTCCAGGCACTGCCCCCCATGCGGTTCAGCTCAGGCGGGGCCTCGCTGCTGGCCCGGTAGCGCCCCAGGCTGCCCAGCTGGTCGGCGGCCACCCGCAACAGACCATCGGCGTATTGCACCACCAGGTAGTCGCGGGATTCACCGCCGAGGGCGAGTTTCTCCAGTTTCAAAAAGCGGCCGATGCCGTGGTTGCGATGCACCACGAAATCGCCGGGCAGCATCTTGCCGGGATCGACGCTGCGGCTGGCGGCCCGCCGCCGCCGCCGCACGTAGCCGCCGGCGCTGAGGCTCTGCTGACCAAAAAATTCCCGATCGCTCAGCAGCACCACCTTCCAAGCCGGCAGTTGCAGCCCCTCGATGGCAGCGGTGCCCCGCCACTTCAGGGCCACCGGCGTGTTCTGCTCAATCAGCCGCTCGATGGCCGGGAAATCAGTGGGATTGGGCACGAAGCGAGTGATGCAGTCGTGCTCTTCGAGCAGGGCTACGGCGCGGCTGGGCTGGGCTGACACCAGCCACACCCTGACCTTCTCCTGCTGATACCCCTTGATCAGACCGGCCAAGCGCCCGAATTGGTTGGGATGGGCGGGCACGGCCCGGGCCGCCAGATCAAAGCCATTGGGGTGCTGGTCGCTTTCCTGCAGCTCGGCCAGGTCGAAACCGGTAAAGGTCTCGGCCAGCGCTAACGCCTCGGCGATCGGACGGTGCAAGCTGGGCGGCAGCAGGGGCGCTCCGCCGGAGTTGGCCAGCGGCCCCTCGCCTGTGACTTCCTGATAGTGGGCCGCCGCATGGTCGAACCACTGCTGGCCATGGGCGAGGCCATGGCGACGCTCATCGATCACCACCATGGTGGTGGCCGGCAGATAGTCCAGCAGGCTGGCCGGCTCGCTCCAAGCCACACCCATCAGCCGCCGCATGCCCTCGGGGGTGCCGCCTTCGAGCAGCTGGTCGAGGGCCTGGGGGCTGAGCAGCGTTTCCAGGTCAGCGGGCATGGATTGGCGCAGGGCCTCGGCCACCAGCGGCGCGAAGCTGGTGGGGGTGAGGCGCACCTGCTCGATGGCGTCAAGGGAGCGCTGACTGGCGGGGTCGAATTCGCGCAGCTTCTCGAGATCCTCACCAAAGAGTTCGAGGCGAACCGGTAATTCCGCACTCACAGGAAAGATGTCGACGATGTCGCCGCGGCGACTCCAGCTGCCCTCCTGCTCGACGCTCGGCACCTTGACGTAGCCGAGGCGCGTCAGGGTGGTGGCCAATTCGGCCAGGTCGATGCTGGTGCCCCGCCGCAGCACCAGGCACTGGTGGGCCAGGGCCTCGGGAGGTGGCAAATGGGGCTGCAGGGCCCGCTCGGTGCAGACAATCGCCCGGCGGCTGGCGGTTTTGCCGTCTTCGGCCACCAACTCGGCCAGCACCTGCAGCTGACCCCAGGTGATTTCAGTGGTGGGGTCAAAAGGTTCGTATGGGGAGCCCTCACTGGTGGGATAGAACTGGCTGGAGGCCCAGCCCATCAACTCCAGCAGGGCGGCCCAGCGGCCCGCCTCCTCCAGGGTGGGCACCACCACCAGTAAAGGCGCTTCCGCGGCAGCGGCCATTGCGCTGGCCACCAAGGCCCTGGCCGCCAGGCCCGCCCCAGCCAGCCGCAACCGTTGCGGCCGCTGGCAGCGGGCCAGCAGCTCGCTGGTCAGGGTTGCCTGCCGCAGTTGGCGCACCAGGGCGGTGAGGGTCATCGAGGGCGGCCAAAGGAGTTGATCTTCGCAAGCGGCTCTACAGCCCTAAGGTTCAGGGCAATCATCCCGAGCTGCGGGCCGGGACGACCTTGCCTCTGCCATGCCCGTTTATCAGTGCCCCTTCTGTCGTTGCCAGCCGGTAGCCCTGCAGCGCCGGCCCAGTCGGCGTGTGGCCTGCCAGCGCTGCGGCCGGACGATGCTCGAACAGGTAGCAGGCGGCAGGGGCTATCGGCTGGCCCTGGTCGGTGCTTTCACGTTGCTGGTGCTGGCGGCCCTGCCTGATGTTTTCCAAAAGGCGTTCACCCTGGCGGCAAATACCTCGTTGCCCGTGCTGCTCGAACGCTTCTCGCCGGAGCCACCGCCAGAGGAGCGGCCCCTGGCCCTGCTGGACGACAACATTTTTGCGATCTTGAGCCAGGCAGATCGGGATTGGTTGCCCAAGGCCGAAGAACTGGTGGATGGGGGGGTGCGATTCAGCTACAAACGCCGTCCCGGCGATCCGGAAATGACGGTGGCGGAATTGCGGGCCATGATGGAATCACCCCCCACCTACGAAGCGGAACAGCAGGCCATCCGCAGCCTGCTGGCCAGCCTGCAAGCGGCCGGGGTACGGCTCAGCATCGAACCACCGCGCAAGCATGGTGCCGCCGCCGAATGGGACCACATCGGCGGCACCCTGCGCATTGATCCGGGAGTGTTGCGCAAGGGCACCGTTGACTTCGCCCGGGTGTTGAACCACGAAGCGGTGCATGTGGCCCAGAGCTGTGCGGCGGGCCACCTGCGGGCCCGGCCGCAAAAATTGGGGCTGGATCGCCGCATGGCGCCCGAGCTGGCCGCCCACCTGCTGGAACCGCTTTATCAGGACACCAACAGTCAAGAGCGAGTGCTGGAGGAGGAGGCCTATGCCACCCAGAACAGGCTGGGCAGCGGCGAGGACCTGATCAAGGAGTTCTGCCGTCTCAAGCCGGACGCAACCGCAGCGGCGCGCTGAAGGCGGCCCGGGCGCGATTCAGGACGCGCTATTCACGAAGCAAAGCTTCGCAGTGAACTCACAACGAATTGATGTGCCGGATCAAATCCACGCACTTGCAGGAGTACCCCCATTCGTTGTCGTACCAGGCCACCAATTTCATGAAGGTGTCGGTGAGGGCAATGCCGGCGTCCGCATCAAAGACCGAGGTGCAAGATTCCCCCAAAAAGTCGGTGGACACCACCTCGTCTTCGGTGTAAGCCAAGATGCCGGCCAGGGGGCCTGCGGCGGCGGCTCGCATCGCCGCCTTGACCTGCTCGTAGCTGGCGGGACGTTCGAGGTTCACCGTCAGGTCCACCACCGACACATCGGCGGTGGGTACCCGGAAGGCCATGCCGGTGAGTTTGCCGTTGAGGGCCGGAATCACCTTGCCTACTGCCTTGGCGGCACCGGTGGAGGAAGGAATGATGTTCTGGGCGGCGCCGCGACCACCGCGCCAGTCCTTGATGGAGGGTCCATCGACGGTTTTCTGGGTGGCGGTGGTGGCGTGCACGGTGGTCATCAAGCCACTGGCGATGCCGAAGTTGTCATGCACCACCTTGGCCAGCGGTGCCAGGCAGTTGGTGGTGCAGGAGGCATTGGAGACGATGTCCTGGCCGGCGTAGCTGCTGTGGTTGACGCCCATCACAAACATGGGGGTGTCGTCTTTGGAGGGGGCGGAGAGCACGACTTTGCGGGCGCCGGCAGCGATGTGCTTGCGGGCAGTTGCGTCGGTGAGAAAGAAACCGGTGGCTTCAAGCACGGTTTCAGCCCCGACTTCATCCCAGCGCAGGTCGGCCGGATCCCGCTCGGAGCTGATGCGAATCGGCCGGCCGTTAACCACCAAGGCTCCGTTAATGACCTCAACGGCCCCCTGGAAGCGGCCGTGGGTGGAGTCGTAACGCAGCATGTAGGCGATGTAATCGACATCAATGAGGTCGTTGATGCCGACTACCTCGATGTCGGCTTGTTCGCAGGCGCGACGAAACACCAGCCGACCGATGCGGCCGAAGCCATTGATGCCGAGCCTGATGGCCATGGAGAAGGGGGCAAGGTGATGGCAACAAGTTTAAGGAAACGCCTGCAGCAGCTTCCCCACCCGCAGGCGGTTGTAACGCTGCAGCAGCAGGCAGGGCAGGTTGAAGCAGGTGGCGAATACGAGGTTGAGCACCACTCCCCGGGGCGGCAACCACAGGGCCGTGACCAGCCAGGCCGGCCACAGGGCCCAGTGGACCAGTTCGGCCCGGCGGGTTTCAGCCAGCAATCGCTCCAGACCGGCTCGATCGCGGCCCATCAAGCTGGCCTTGCGGATGCCGCCGGGCAACACATGGCCGGCATCGGGAATCCAAGGTTTCCAACGGCGAATCAGCAAGCAGCGCTCATAGCGCCGCAGGGCCGAGGCTGCCTCGCCCTGCGGCCGCTCCGCACCGGGGAAAGCCAGCCAGGGCAGGGGGAGTTGGTTGGCCGCCGCCCCCACCAGCAGCGACCATCCCAGCCAGAGCACCGCGCAGGCCAAACCGGCACCAAGGGCAGCTGGCAGGGCCATCAGCGAGTGCTCACGGTGCGGCCCTTCCATTGCACCTGGCCCCGCTCCAGATTGAGGATTGCCAGCAAAAAGACCACCAGGAAAAACAACACCGGCAGCGGAAAGATCAGGTTGATCCAGGTGAAACGACCCACCCGCCGGGTGATCACCAGCAATTGCAGCGCGTAGGCCCCGTAAATCAAGCCATTGGGCAGCAGATCGTGATTGCCCAGCATCGGCCAGCCCAATAGGGAAGCCGGCAGGCACCAGGCGGCCCAGAACAGGCCCGAAAGCCATAGCAACACCGCCAGCATCCAGGGCCAGCGCACCTGGGAGGCGGCGGTGGCGAAGTTCTTGTCGAAGCCGATCACCAAATCGCCCAGGCCGCCGGGATACATGCGGTAGGCGATTTGGCCGTAGCCGAGATAGGCGCTCACCGGCAATCCCACCTGCTCGTAGCAGTGGCCCAAAAACCAATCTTCCACCACTTTATTGGCCACAGCCCGATGGCCGCCACTGCGCTCGTAGTCGCTGCGGCTGCTGACCATCGCCGGCCCGAAGGCCACCCCGCAACGCTCCCCGAGCGGCACTGCCAGCAGCCCAACCAGGTTGAACAACATCGAGAGCTGCTCGTAGGGCCGTTGGGTGCGGTGATAGGGCTGCACCGTGACCAAACCGCCGAGCTGCTGCTGCATGGCCAGTAGACGATCAAGAAACTCCGGGCCCGGTTCGGTGTCGGCATCGAGAAACACCAGCACTTCTCCGCTACTGGCGGCGACACCATGGTGCAAGGCCCAGGGTTTGCCGCACCACCCGGCCGCCAGGGCTGGGGGCTGAATCACGCAAAGCGGCATGAACGCCGACCATTCCTTGGCAACGGCGGCGGTGCGGTCGCTGGAGTGGTCGTCAATGACGATCACCTCGTGGGGTTGAAAGCGCTGTTGGCTCAGGGCAGCGAGCAGATGGGGAAGGGTTGCCTCCTCATCGCGGGCCGGAATCAGCACCGACACCCGAGGACCAGCCTGGCATTGGCCCTTGGGCAGCAGGGGCAGGTGCAAAGAAAGCAGCCAACCCAGCAACCAGCGCACCAGCACCGAAACCTCAAGCCAACCCATCGAAGCCTCCGGTTGGTTGTTCCCCAACCCTAGGCAGGATGCAAGTGAGGGACTGGGGGCGGGCCTGACGCCAGCGAGGCCTTAAGGGCGCTGCCACTGGTGCTGACTGGCCCTTGATGGCCGGGCGCTGGCATCAAGCGCCAAAAAGGGGCGGCTTCGTGGCATTTTTGCTTGTTCCATGGGTAATTGATCGATAGGTGAAAGCATTGGCGATGCCTGGCTGTGAGCTATCTCAAAGTGAGGCAGACTTTGCTGACATAACTACCAACAGCCGATGAGCCTCATCTTCAAAGGTCCCAGCGACCGCAAGCAGCTGGCCCTGACCATCGACGATTTCCCCAGTTCCGGCATCG
>JBKDVK010000028.1:0-25574 GCA_046338875.1 Cyanobacteriota bacterium
CGCTAGCGAAGGGAAGCAACGGTAAGCCGGAGCTGGCGGTTGGGTCATCCTCGGCCAGCGACCCTGGAATCCCGCTAGAAACGATCTGCCGCAGCGATGCTTCCCTTGTTCCCCTTTGGATTCTGTGCTCCATACGAGTCAGGTGAGACCTACTGGCGCGGCCACCAGGAGCGCAAACTCCGGCTGCTGACCCATTGGCGCGATGGTCTCGAACGTCAGCTGGCCGGGCTTAACGCCGCCATCAACACGCTCGAAGAACAGATGCGTCGTCCGGCCCCAGGCGCTGGTGGCCCTGGGGGCGCAGCGGATTGGGTGGAGACCAGGACGGACGTTCCTCAGTAACGCCATCAAGGTGCTGACGCAGGCGTTCCAGACCCCTGCGCAACTGTCGTTGCACGGTCATCGGGCTAATGCCAAGTTCGGCGGCGAGCTTGCGATAGCTCCAGCTCTCCAGCACAACCCGGCGCACAATCAGTTGTTGTTTGGAGTCGAGTACAGCGAGCATTGCCCCTATGGGCATCGGCGCTGTGGTGGTGCCGGGCAAGCCGGTTTCCACCTCACTTTCCAGAGCCTCGACCATTTCTGGTTCGAGGCTGGCGGGGCGATTCATCGCCCAATTGCGTTCCAGTAACAGCAACTGACCAGGGCTGAGTCCGAGTTCCCGCTGCATCGACGCCAGCACGGCGGGACTACTGAAACCGGGGCCTTGCTGACGCTGCCACTGCAGGACCCGATCCTGAAGTTCTGCCTGACGACGGGGCAGACGAACCAGGGGTGAGACATCTCGGAGGTAATGAAGAATGGCACCGCGGATATGGGGACGAGCAAAAGCCTCAAAGGGCGTCTGCCGTTCGTGGCTGTAAAGCTCGGCGGCACGAATTAGGCCGAGCATGCCAGCTTGCTGTAGATCTTCACTGGATTCACGGCTAAGTCTGGCGTAATGAATAGCCAGGGGTCGCACCAGTTGGCGGTGGGCTTCAACCCGACGATTGCGCTGCTGCAGCTGGGGTGTGGCCAGGGCAAGCGAGCGTCGGGGCTGGGGGGAATGGGCCCTGATCATGGCGATAAAATGAGAATAAGGTGTTGAAATAAGCGGGCCAACTTGAGTTTGTAAGCACCTGATTCCAAGCGATGGGGCCTGGAGAGAGATCCGTTCCCTCAAGATCAATCCGCCTTTCCAGCAAGCTCTATTTGTTCGCCGCTGCCAACCGTGAAAATACGGAAATCCCTTGGCAGCTTCAGCCGGCAGGAGCCGCCACCGCCGCCAGCAGGGCCCAGGGACCCTTTTGCTGCAGCCAGTTCAGGTCCGAGCGATGGGTGCCCAGTAGATAGCCGGCAAAGCCCAGCCCATTGACGCTGAAGCCCGCACAGTGCTCCCGGAGTCGGCGCACGGTGAGAAACCAGCTGTCATCAAAAATGAGGTTGTAGGGATGCAGGGGTCGGTCGTGGAGCCCCGGCTGCCCCAATCCCAGGTCGCGGCAATGGCTGGCATAGAGCTCCGCCAGATCCATACCGCCCAACGGGTCCTGGCGGGGGCTGATGCGGTAGGCCCAAGGCCAGGGCGCTTGTTCCTGACGCAGCTGTTGGCCGATCAATTCGGCCAGGGGACAGCTGGGTTCGTCCCCTTGGCGGGGCAGCAGTTGCAGGTGTCGGTGGGGCTGGCTGGCGCCGGCCAGCGCCGAACTGTTGAAGAACCAGAGTCCGCCGGTGTCAGCAGCGACCCTCGCTACCGCCTGCCAGTCTTGCTGCTCCAGCCAGCCTTGCTGCGGTTGCCATTCGCCACTGATCAGCAACAGGTGACAGGACTGGACCGGATACTTGTTGAGCAGCACGACATGGCCGCTTTCCAGTTGATCGACCTGCAGCTGCGGTTCCCAGGGCAGAAAGGGATTGGGGCGAGGTCCGCACTCCCTCAGATGGCGGGGCGGCAATCCATGCAGGGTGCGCAGCCGAAAGGGGGCCAAGCGGGGATCGAGTATTTCCTCGGTGGCCAGGGGCACGAGGGCGCCGCAACGCAGGGCCTCCTGGGAGACCTGGGAGGCTTGACGCCAGTACCGTTCAGCCCGCACCCGCCTGCAACCGGGCCAGGGAAGCCCCTTGGTAGTAGCGCCCCAAGATTTCATTGAAGCGCAGGCCCTGTTGGGCCAGCTCCTGGGCCCCGGTCTGGCTCATGCTGGCCCCCAGGTGGCTATGGGCCTCGTCGACGATCTGCTGGGTGGCGGCGTACAGACTTTCGACAATGCCGCCCTGGTAGCTCAAGATGACCCCGGCGGTACTGGAGGTGGCTTGCCTGGTGCGGCCACTCACACTGCTGAGGCCTTCGTAGTTCTGCCAGCGCGTTGTGTCACCCAAGTGCCAGTGCTGATCTGCCGGACGAGCCATGTGGGCCATGGCATAGGAGCGGGCAGCCACGGCCTGGGCCTTGAGGGCCTCCATGTTCCAACTGCTGGGCATTTCGCCGCCCACCACCGAACTGATGTAGGACTCAAGTGAGAGGTGGTTGACGACCTGGAACCCATCTGCTGCCTTCAGGATCCGGAATAGGCCGCCGTAGGCCCGCCCGTCGGCCTGCAAGGCGACCTCAGGGGAACTGCGCATCCATACCTCGGCATTGGATGCCAGCAGGCCCTCCAGGTCCGGGGCGTCACCGGCACCCCCCCGAGCTAGCAGTTGGCCGGCTCGGTCGCTGATCTGCCAGGCACCCTCTGCCGAGAGCCTGGGACGGGCTGGGAGCTTGAGCAGGGCCACCCTGATCTCCAGGGCCACCTCCGGGCCTCCCTGGGGTACCTGGAGGGACCTGGACCCCTTGGCAATGCGGGCTGATCGCAGCCGGCCCACCATCTGGGCCGCTGTGGCTTCGCTGCCCCCCACCTGGGTCCCGGAGGCCGTGGTGCCGGCAGCGGTAAGGCCGCCATCTTTGCCCGCAACCGGAGCAGCCGCCGCTAGGGAAGGCGGCAAACTTGGGCCTGGGGCGCTGGCCGCTGCATTGGCACTGTTGAATCCCCTGGCCTGGCTGGTGGCGGTGGCCCGGCTTGGTTGGGCGATCAGGGCCTCGAGAACGTCACGATCGGCTGAGGCAGGGCCTGGTTTGAGCAGGGTCTGGGCCCAGAATCCAGTGCCCACTGCCACCGTGGCGATCGGGGCGGTGAACAACAACGGATGGGGCCTCAATCGATAGCTAGCCAGTGCTGCCAGGCGGCTTCGCCATCGTCGCCCATGGTGCCCGAGCCTTCGGGCCAGGGGGGCACTGAGACGTTCAAGGTGCCATCCCACAGCAGATGTCCCGTACCGGTCAGGCGGATCATGCCTGATGAAGCGCTCTCACACACCATGCCCCCAGGACGGTCAGAGCATTGCCAGCCGATCACCCGGGATCGTTGCAGCCGCTTTTGCCAGTAGGGGGCCACCAGGGCATGGGCCGAACCGGTGACCGGATCTTCATTGATGCCCAGGCCCGGTGCAAAAAAGCGCAGCTGATAATCAGCCGCTTCTCCAGCCACCTGGGGAGCCCCAGGGCCACCGACGGGCTGCATCAGCACCAGCCCGCCACGGTCGTCTCCTTGGAGCTCTTGGGCCAGGCAGGCCATGGCGGCCAGGGGCGCTGCGGCAGCCACCAAGGCGACCCTGTAACCCAGGGCCGAGGTCCAGTAAGCCTCTGGCGGATGGCCCAGTCGCTGCAGCAGTAGCCGGTAAAGCTGCTCCGGCACGGTGCTGGGCTCCAAGTCCCCGGTGGGCAGATCCAATTGACCCAGTCCAGGCTGCAGTAGGCGCACCGGCAAGACGCCGCTGCGCGTCCGGAAGCGCAGCGATTCCTCCGGCTGGAGATCCCCCCAGTGGCTAAGGGCCAACAGGGCCCCAAGGGTGGCGTGGCCACAGAGGCGCACTTCAGTGCTGGGGGTGAACCATCGCAGCAGCCAGGTTCGGGTAGCGGGAATCGGCAGCACAAAGGCAGTCTCCGACTGGCGCAGACTGGCGGCGATCGCGCCCATCCATGGGGCCGGGGCCGGGGATTCCAGGCGCACCACGGTGGCCCCATTGCCGCAGCAGGCTGCCGCGCCGAAGGCCTCAATCAGCACCGCCGGCAGCCCCGGGCCAGCACTGGCCTGGATTTGGGCGAAAGGGGCTTGAGTCATGGTTGGCGTTCGCCGGCTTCGGGACGCAGGTCTCGCTCCATCAGGGCCCGAACGGCCTCACGGGGATCGACCCGAGCCTCCAGCAGGTCAACCACCTGGCGGCAGATGGGCACCGGCCAACCCCGATGGTCCGCCAGGGACACCACGGCCCGGGCCGTGGGGGGGGCTTCAACGGTGGCGCCGATGGCGGCCAGGGCAACCGCTTCTGTTGCACCTGTAGCCAGCTGGTTGCCAAAGCGGTAATTGCGGCTCAGGGGGCTGTTGGCGGTGGCCAGCAGGTCCCCCAGCCCCGCCAGGCCGTAGAGGGTGGCCCCCTGGCCTCCCAGGGCCTTGAGAACCACCCCCATCTCGGCTAGTCCCCTGCAGAGCAGGGAGGCTTTCGCATTGGCGCCCAGGCCGAGCCCATCGCTGATGCCGGCAGCCACAGCCATGACGTTTTTCATGGCGCCCGCCACCTCCGTGCCGATGGGATCCGAATTGGTGTAGAGCCGCAAATTTGGGGTCAAGAGTGCCGTCTGCAGGTGCTCGGCCAGGGCGACATCGTCACTGGCGACCACGCTGGCCGCAGGCAGACCCCGATCCAGTTCGCTGGCCAGGTTGGGGCCGCTGAGCACAGCCATGCTGGTTTCGGGATGGTGGCGTTGCCAGATTTGGCTGGCGCTACAGAGACGCTGCAGGTCGATGCCCTTGCTGCAACTCAACAGCGGCACCCCTGGAGGCAAATGGCCTGCCAGGGCTTGCGCCAGCGATTCCACCCCCGCCATCGAGACCGCTGAAACCACCAAGGAACTGTCCAGCAAAAGCGTGGGCTGCAGCGGCCCATCCCGGCGCGACCAGGCCGTCACGTCATGGCCCTGGAGGCTCCAGAGCCGGCCGAGCGTGCTACCCCAAGCTCCTTTGCCCAACAGGGTGATGCGCAGACCCATGCGAACGCCGCACCTGTTGGATCAGGAAACAGCATCATGGGGCATTAACTCCCCCCTGGCGACCTTGCTGGCTGGGCCTGAGGATCCCCCAGGTGCCCCTCAGGCGGAGTGGGCCTGCAGCAAGTCCAGGGGAATCAACAACAAAGTGGATTGCTCGCAGGCTTCCAGGCGCACCGGTGGCGCCATGCCGTCCTCGTAGGCCTCTAGCCAGCGACTGGCGCAGACACACCAGTGATCGCCGGGCTTCAGACCTGGAAAGCCATGGGCCGGGGCCGGCGCACTGAGATCGTTGCCCTGGGCTTTGGTGTAGGCCAGAAAGGCTTCGTTGACGACGCAGCAAACCGTGTGCAGACCCACATCGGCGGGATTGGTGCGACAGCTGCCGTCCCGGAACCAGCCGGTCATGGGTTCACAACCGCAGATTTGCAAGGCCTCACCGAGGACATTGAGCTCTCCAGCGGCTGCGGGAGAGGGGGATGGGGACACGGAAATGGGGCCAAGGGGCGATGCTGAGTCTGATGGATCAAGCCACAAACCGGGTCAAGGAGGTTGACGGAATGGCGGGGGGAGGCGTTAAAGGTCATCTACGGCTGCATACTTCCGCTGAGCGCCGACCCCTCCATGACTTGGGACTTCACCGAGGATGCGGCCTTCCTGGCCCTCTGCGACGCCTACAAGGAAAGTGGTGAGCCTTCCGCCATGGAATTTCTTGCCCATGGCGAAGGCGCATTCCATTTTCAAGAGCTCACCCAGAACGCTGCCGGCGAAGGCATCGACCTGGGCGACTCGGACGCTCTGGAGGAATTCCAGCAGGACGTCATCGACACCCTGGAGGATCTGTGCACCTGAGGCCCAGCGATGGCCCTCAGCCGTAGAAAAAGGCGATCTCCTTATCCTTGAGGCCCTCCCAGCCCGCATCGCGCAGGCGGGCGTCCAGGGTGGTCTGATCAAAGTGCTTGGCCCCGGTGCGCACGATGCGATTGCGCATCGATTTGGTCACACCGCTGCGGGCACGGCCGTTTTCGCGCTCCATCACCTCTTGGTAGAGCGCCAGCATGGCTGGTGGCAAGGGAGATCCATCGAGATCCTGTCCTGAGGCAATGGCGGCATCAATGCCGCCGGGACCGGCGAGGGCCATGGGATTGGGGGCGGAAGGGCCCTGAAAGCCTGCCATGGCCCAGGGCTTGGCTTCAGGCTTGGGGCTTAGGCACTGAAGTAGCGGGCACGGCTATGGAGGGCAACCAGGGCCGTGGTGCTTTGCTCCGGTTCTAGTTGGTCACTTTCGTCCATTGCCAGTCCGATCCGGTCAGCCCCCAGCCATGCAAGTTGTTGCCGGGAATCCGCCACGTTGGGGCAGGCTGGATAGCCGAAGGAGTAGCGGCTGCCGCGGTAGCGCTGGGCCAGGACATCTCTGAGGGCTTGGGGTTCTGAAACGCCAAAGCCCAGCTCTCGGCGGATGCGGGCATGGATCCATTCCGCAAGTGCTTCAGCCATTTGCACCGCCAGGCCGTGGAAGTAGAGATAGTCGCTGTATTGATCCGCCGCGAAGAGGCTCTGAGCGAAGGCTGTCGCCCGCTCTCCCATGGTCACGGCCTGCATGGGCAGCACGTCCGTCGGGGTCAAGTTGCCAGCGTCGTCGGGGGCCAGATCGCGGTAGAAATCGGCGATGCAATAACGATTACCCCCGCGCTGGCGCGGCAACAGGAAGCGGCCTAGCTCGGGACCCGCAGCAGCGGCCAGGGCTCCCGGAGCCATGGCAGTGGGGTCGTACACAACCACCCCATTGCCCTGGCGACCGCAGGGGAAATAGCCGTAGACCAATCGGGGAGTGAGCAAGGCCTCCTGTTGAATGCGCTCGATCCAGTGGCTGAGTACCGGTTCGGCCTTTTCAGCCAGCATCGCTTCATAGTCTTGGCGGCTCTGGTTCTGGGCCTTGCGCAGTTGCCATTGGCCAGCGAAGAGAGCACTGCGATCGAGGTAAGCAAACACCTCAGCCAGGGGGATGGCGTCTTCCCGCAGCACCCGCGAGCCCCAGAAGGGGGGAGCAAGGGCTGGTTCCTCGGGCACCACTTCCGAGCGCTCATCGCTTGCGTCAGCCATGGTCAGTTCGGCTGCCACGGCAGGGGTCGGCCCCCCCTGGGGTTCAGGTTCGGAAGGTGCAGACTCAGCTGCTAGGGCCCCCTCCTGGCTGTCTTCAAGGGAGAAACCAGCCGGGGCGCCGTCGAGAAAGCCCTGTTGATCATCCCAGCGACCCGCCTGCTTGGCGCCCATCAGGGCATCCATGAAACGAAGATCGGCGAAGGCATCGCGCCCGTAGATCACTTGACCGCGATAGACGGACCGGCAATCTCCGTGCACAAACCGCGGGGTGAGGGCTGCACCGCCGAGAATCACAGGCACATGAATGCCGACTTGATTGAAGGTCTCAAGGTTGTCCTTCATGAAGGCCGTTGATTTGACGAGCAGGCCACTCATGGCAATGCAATCGGCCTGGTGTTTCTTCTGGGCTTCAACAATGGCCTCTACGCTCTGCTTGATGCCAAGATTGATGACTTTATAGCCATTATTGGTAAGGATTATATCTACAAGATTTTTGCCAATATCATGCACATCTCCCTTGACAGTGGCGATTAAAAACTTGCCCTTGCTGTTGGATTGCCCTTCTGTTTTTTCCATGTGGGGCTCCAGGTAGGCCACGGCCGATTTCATGGTTTCGGCGCTTTGCAACACGAAGGGCAGTTGCATTTGACCTGAACCGAAAAGTTCGCCGACCACCTTCATACCGTCGAGTAAAAAGGTGTTGATGATCTGCAGAGGCGGGTGGTTGGCGAGGGCTTCGTTCAAGGAGCTCTCCAGCCCAATCCGCTCGCCATCGATGATGTGTTGTTTGAGGCGTTCCTCCACCGGCAGATCCGCCAGGGAAGGGCCTGAGGCCCGGGCCTCCTTGGCACTGACCCCCTCAAACATGGTGGTAAGGGCCGTGAGCGGGTCATAGGTGCAGATGCTGGCGTCACCAGCGTCGAAGCGACGGCGGTCATAAATCAGATCGCGGCAAACCTGCTGCTGTTCGGCACTGATTTTGATCAGGGGAAGAATCTTGGCGGGGCTGACAATGGCCGCATCCATTCCGGCTTGACAGCAATCATGTAAAAAGACTGAATTCAAGACGATTCTGGCCGCCGCAGATAAGCCAAAGCTGACATTGCTCACTCCCAGGAGCACATGCACCCCTGGTAGATTTTGGTGAATTTTCTGAATAGCTTCAATCGTAGCCGCAGCATTGAGGCGATCCTCTTCGATCCCGGTGGAGATGGGCAGGGCCAGGGGGTCGTAGAAGATTTCATGGGCAGGAATGCCATATTCCAGGGCGTCGCGATAGGCCCGTTGGGCGATGGCAAATTTACGCTCGGCCGTTCGGGCCATGCCTTCTTCATCAATGGTGCCGACTACAACTGCGGCACCGTAGGCACGGGCCAGTTCAAGCACTTTGAAGAAGCGTTCATCGCCATCTTCGTAATTGGTTGAATTCAATATGCACTTACCACCGGCCACCTTGAGGCCCGCTTCCATTTTCTGCCACTCGGTGGAATCGAGCATTAGGGGCAGATTGACGTTGGTGACAAGGCGACTTACAAGTTCATGCATGTCTTTCTCGCCATCGCGGCCGACATAATCTACGTTGACATCCAAGATATGGGCGTTTTCTTTTACCTGGCTGCGGGCGACAGCTACAAGTCCATCCCAATCTTCCTCATTCAACAGGTCGCGCACCTTCTTCGAGCCGCTGGCGTTAAGGCGCTCACCGATGATCAGAAATGAGTTTTCCTGAAAATAGGGAGTAACGCCGTATATGGAGGACGCCGCCGGTTCATAGTCAAGATGAGGTCTCTCCTGGCGATGCTCTGGTTTACGCACCCGGCGGCAGGCGGGGGTGAGGGTACTGGCCAATTCCGATAGGGCCGCGATGTGGGCCGGCGTGGTTCCGCAACAGCCGCCGACAACCTGTACGCCTAAATCTTCGACGAAATGAAGCATTTGCATCTTCATTTCTGTCGGCGTTAGCCGGTAGTGGGCAACGCCACCGATATTTTCCGGCAGGCCCGCATTAGGGATACAACTGACAACAAAAGGGCTGTGCTGACTGAGATAGCGCACATGCTCCTTCATCTGCTCAGGCCCCGTTGCGCAGTTGAGGCCGAGAACATCTATGGCAAAGGGCTCCAGAATCGCCACGACGGCAGCGATATCCGAACCAACCAACATTGTGCCGGTGGTTTCCATCGTCACCGACACCATTAAGGGGCGGCGTTGGCCCGTGACCTTGAAAGCCTCCTCGATACCGAGTAGAGCCGCCTTGATCTGCAGAACATCCTGACAGGTTTCCACAATCAAAAGATCCACATCTCCGGCGATCAAACCTTCCGCCTGCTCGCGAAAGGAAGCCTTCATTGTGTCGAAGTCGATATGACCGAGTGTCGGCAACTTGGTGGTGGGCCCAATCGAACCGGCCACAAAGCGGGGTTTTTCGGGAGAGCTGTAAAGATCAGCCATTTCCCGCGCTAGTTCGGCTGCACGTTTGTTGAGGGAAAAAGCCTGATCCTCAAGACCATATTCTGCCAAAACAATCGAAGCGGCCCCAAAGGTATCGGTCTCGATGACATCACAACCGGCCTCTAGAAATTGGCGATGCACAGCCTGCACCGCATCCGGTCGGGTCTGCACCAGGATTTCATTGCAACCCTCTAGGGCCGCACCGCCGAAATCATCGGCGTCCAGATTCATCTGCTGCAGGGAGGTGCCCGTGGCACCGTCGAAGACCAGCACTGGACGACCCGGGCCATGCAGTCTCTCCAGGAAACCGATGCGGCGGGCGGTGAGGGTTGTTGGGGGTGAGGCAGCCATCAATCCTGGACACGAATCCTGGTGACCCAGTGGTCATACTCCGGATCCCGCCCTTCTGTGATCGCTGTCATCCGATCCCGCAACCGATCCATAATTGGACGTTTGCTGGGCAACAACGTGGTTTCCAGCTGGCGTACGGGGGTGATGCGGGCCGCCGTACCGGTGAGAAAGACCTCATCGGCAATGAACAGCTCCGTTTTGTCCACGGCTCTTTCTTGGACCGGAATGTCCATGGACTTAGCGAGCTCAAGGATGCTTGCCCTGGTGATTCCCTCCAGGATGTCTTGATCGACGCCGGGGGTGATCAGAACGCCATCGCGGACCAAAAACAGATTCATGCCACTGGCTTCGCTTACCTTACCGCGGCTATTGAGCAGCAGGGCCTCCTCGAAGCCGCTTTTCACCGCCTCCGTTTTGGCGAGGGAGCTGGTGATGTAAGCCCCACTGATCTTGCCTCGCAGGGGTAAGGAGCGATCTTCCTGACGACACCAGCTGCTGATGCGACAGGTGACACCTTCGGGGGAGAGAAAATTGCCCATCTCGATTCCGTAAATTAAGAAATCGGTGTCAACATCATGGAGACGGGGTGAAATGCCGAGGCAGCTAGTATAGACAAAGGGTCTTAGGTAAAATGGTTTCGTCGGTTTATTTGCCTTCAAAAAAGCATCAATCGCCCCGTGAACTGTGTCTTCGCTCAGTTCGGTCAGCAGCAGCTTGGCGCTCTGGCTGAGACGGCGGGCATGGCGGTCGGCACGGAACAGCAGTACCTCACCGGGATCGCTTGGATTCGGCAGGCCCCGCATGCCGCCGAAAGCCCCGGTGCCGTAGTGAAGGGCGTGGGTGGCTACCGAAATCGTGGCTTGCTCAAAGGGAACACAGGTGCCACCGAACCAGGCATAGGGAAGGAACTGATACATGGCACTGGAAGACGATCGCTCGATCTTCTCATCGCGCACTGCAAGATGGGGCCATGCATCGCCTTGCCGCTGTCCCTGGGGACCTCTTCGCCACTCCGGAACTGGGGGGGTTGATCGAACAGCCCCCAGCTCCCGTGGTCTTTTTGAGCAGTGCCGCCACGGATCTGGCGGCCCTTGATGGTCTGCTGGCCGCCGAACCCGAGTGGCTCGCCGGGGAGATACGGGCCCTGCCTCTGGCGGCCCTGAGCCACCCGGCCGCCATCGACCACTACGTCGGCCGCAGTCTCTCCAGTACTCAGCTCGTGGCCGTGAGGCTGCTGGGCGGTCGGGGTCACTGGAGCTATGGCCTCGAACGCCTGCAACGCTGGGTCGGCAAGCAGGGCCGAGGCCGCCGCCGCCATCTGCTGGTCATGGCGGGCACGGCCGAACAGGAGCAGGAGCTGGCGGCCCTCAGTAGCTTGCCGTTGCCCCTGGCCCTGGCATTGGGCCACTGTTGGCGTGAGGGGGGACCGGCGAATCTGCGTTTGGTGCTGGGCAGCTGGAACTCCCTGTTGGCCGGTGAGCAGCCAGCGGTGCCCCTGGTCATCCCGAGCAACGACCCGGAGCGCCACGATTGGCAGCAGGAGGACGGGCCTCGGGTGGGGGTGCTGCTTTACCGCTCTTTGATGCAGGCGGGCGACCTGGCCTTGATGGGGGCGACTTTGCAGGCCTTACGCCAGCAGGGCTTGGTACCGAGGGCGCTCTGGGTGAGCAGCCTGCGGGAACCGGCTGTGCAGCAGGCGGTGGCGGATTGGTTCGGCCATGAAGGGGTCGAGGCGGTGCTCTGCGCAACGGGCTTTGCCTCGGTGCGCTTTGAGGAGGCGGGGTTGGGGGCACCCCTGTGGGAGCGGTTGGGGGTGCCGGTGTTGCAGGTGCTCACGAGCACCCGGCCCCGTCAGAGCTGGCAGGACAGCAGCATTGGCCTTGGTCCCCTCGACCTGAGCTTGCAGGTGGCCTTGCCCGAATTGGATGGCCGCATCATCACCCGCGTGGGGGCGTTCAAAGAAACGGCCGGCAGCAGCAGTCGCTTGCTGACTGCGCTGCAACGGCTGTGCCCCGATGAAGAACGGCTGGCCTGGATCGCCCAACTCACCAGCGCCTGGGTGAAGTTGCGCCAGACCCCGGTGGCGCAGCGCCGACTGGCCCTGGTGCTGGCCAATTACCCCAACCGCAATGGGCGCCTGGCCAATGGGGTGGGCCTGGACACCCCAGCCAGTACGGCCCTGATGCTGGGTTGGCTGGCTGAAGCCGGCTATGACTTGGGTGATCCCCTGGCACTGCCCGCCGATGGGGCGGCCCTGATGGACAGGCTGCTGGCCGGCCGCAGCAACGATCCGGAAAGCGACCACAGGCCGGCCCTGGACCATCTCCCCCTGGCGGCCTATGAGTGCTGGTATCAGTCCCTGCCCGCGGCGGGACGCCAGCTTCTGGAGAGCGTCTGGGGGCCTCCCCAGCACGATCGCGACCTGGAACAGCGGCCCAGCGGCCCCGCTTTCCCAATCCGGGGAATCGCCTGCGGATCGGTGCTGGTATTGATCCAGCCGGAAAGGGGCTACGACCGCGATCCCAGCCTCTGCTACCACAGCCCCGATCTACCGCCCACCCACGCCTACCTGGCCCATTACCTATGGATGCGCCAGAGCCATGGCAGCCAGGTGGTGGTGCATGTGGGTAAACACGGCAACCTCGAATGGCTGCCGGGCAAGGGTTTGGGGCTATCTGGGGACTGCTTCCCGGAGTGGGCCTTGGGCCCGGTGCCCCATCTCTATCCCTTTATCGTCAACGATCCCGGTGAGGGCAGCCAAGCCAAACGCCGGGCCCAGGCAGTGATCCTCGACCATCTCACCCCGCCGCTTGGTAGGGCCGGCCTGCACGGGGGGCTCCAGGAGTTGGAGGCGCTGCTGGATGAGTACTGGCAGGCGACCCAGCTGGGGGGGGAACGCGCCGGCCGACTGCGCAGCATGTTGGCCGAGCGGCTCGAAGCGATGGAGTTGCCCCTGGATACGGCTGAGGGTTTGGAAGAGCGGCTGGCAGCGGCGGATGGCTATCTCTGCGAACTCAAGGAAGCCCAGATTCGCCTGGGACTCCATGTATTTGGATGTTTGCCGGAGCAAGATCTCCTGGCCGAATTATTGCTTTGTTTGGCGCGGGCTCCCCAGGCTGGTATTGCGGGCCTCACCCAGGCTGCTATTCCCGGCCTGACCCAGGCCCTGGCCCAGGATCTGGGACTGGACCTCGACCCCTGGAGCGATTCTGAAGAGCAGTTGCTTAGTCCGGCCGACGCTGGTCGCTGGGCCCAGCTGGCCCGGGCCTCCCCCCAGCCGTCCAGCGCGCCAGCGGCGCAGTCGCTGCGCTGGGTCGGTGATGTGGTGGCTGGGTTGGAGGCCTGGGCCCTGGATCTGGTGCGCCATGAGTTGGCGCTGCAAGGGCTGGGGGTGGCGGATGCAATACCAGCGCAGCCGACGCTCCCGGCTCCGGTCCCCTTGGCTCCAGGGGCCTGCAGCCAGCGGGCCCTGCAGCATTTGCGCGAGCAAATACTGCCGCGCTTGCTGGGCTGCGCCGAGGCCGAGCGCCAGGCCTTTTTGCACGCCCTAGGGGGCGGACGCATCGCCGCAGGGCCCTCCGGTGCCCCCAGCCGCGGGCGTCCTGATGTCCTGCCCACCGGTAGGAATTTCTATAGCGTCGACCTCCGCGGTTTGCCCACGGAAGCCGCCTGGGATCTGGGTCGCCGCAGCGCTGAATTGTTGCTTGAACTGCACCGCCAGGAAGAGGGTGAAGATCTGCGGGTGTTGGTGTTGTCGGTGTGGGGCACGGCCACTATGCGCAATGGCGGCGAAGACATTGCCCAGGCCCTGGCCCTGATGGGCGTGCGGCCCGTATGGGATGGTCCCAGCCGCCGCATGGTGGATCTGGAGGTGATCCCGCTCTCCCTGTTGGGGCGACCCCGGGTTGATGTGACCCTGCGCATCTCCGGTCTGTTTCGGGATGCTTTTCCCCAGCTGGTGCGCTGGGTAAACACCGCTTGCCAGCTGGTGGCGAACCTCAACGAGGAGGAGGCTGACAATCCCCTAGCCGCCGCCGCCAAGCGCGAGGGCCATGCCTCCCGGGTCTTCGGTTCGGCGCCTGGGGCCTATGGGGCGGGCTTGCAGGGGTTAATCGATAGCGGCCAATGGGAGAATCGCGGCGATTTGGGTGAAGCTTTCCTCGCCTGGAGCAGCTGGCGTTACGACAGCGAGGCGGGCAGCGAAGGGGGACTTGCGGCCGCCGGCGATCGCCAGGGGCTGGAGCAGCGACTGGCCACTGTGCAAGTGGTGCTGCACAACCAGGACAACCGCGAGCACGACCTGTTCGATTCCGATGACTATTACCAGTTCCAAGGGGGGTTGAGCGCCGCCGTTGAAAAGCTGCAGGGGCGTGTCCCTTCCCTGTGGTTTGGCGACCATTCCCGCCAGAGCCGGCCGCGCATGCACCGCATCGAGAAGGAGTTCGACAAGGTATTGCGCTCTCGCCTGCTCAATCCCCGCTGGATCGAGGCCATGGCCGCCCATGGCTACAAGGGTGGCTTTGAAATGGCCGCCAGTCTTGACTACCTCTTCGCCTACGGCGCCAGCACCGGTCGGGTGCCCCAGTGGAGCTATGGGGCCCTCTGCGATAGCTGGCTGGCAGCTCAGCAGGTGTTGGACTTTTTGCGCGACTCCAATCCCTGGGCTTTGCGGGACATGGCTGAGCGGTTACTGGAAGCCCATAATCGAAAGCTCTGGACAGTTGCCCAGCCAAGCCAACTGGAGCACCTGCGCGAACTGGTGCTCCAGAGTGAGGCCTGGATCGAGAAGCGCTGAAGGGGCCGGCTTTCAGCTGTTGAGGTCCCGGGCCATCGCCTTGAAGGGATCGATGGCACCGGCCCTGGCGGCAGCGCTACCAGGGGCCGGGGTGGTTTCGGAAGTTTCGGTGGCTACGCGGGGGGCGGTGCCACCGGGTGTATTCACCGCCAGGGCCGAACCCTTGAGCTTCTCGGCCAGCTGGGAGCTGGACATCTGCTGGGCAAACGTCTTCTTCACCGGTTTGGGGACGCCAGCTGTGAGGGATACCTCAACGGTTTCCTCCAGGGGAGTTCCGGCCAGGCCGGGGGTCATCTTTTGGAGATTGGCCTCCATTGAGGCAACCTCGGCCACCATCTCCTTGTCACCGGGGCTGTCAACGGTGCCTGGGAAAGTGCGGCGGATGGTGTTGGAGCGTCGCATGAAATTGACATCCCCCAGGCTGCTGGAGGAATCCGCATCGAGGAAAAAAGCGTTGTCCGTTTTGGAGGGGTTGGCTTCGGCTGCGGTTGCCGCCACCTTGGCCACGTTGTCGGAGCCTTGGCCCAGGTTGCGAAGGCGATCGAACAGACCCATCAGATCAGAGAGGAATGTGTTAGCGAACCCTAGCGGCCCCGAAGCTCCACCCCATGGGTATCTGTACCGCAACTGAGCAAGAGGCCACGCTTGTTGAGATCGGCGGCGATCGCTTCACACACCAGGGGCGTCGGGCTCCATACGCCCTGCATGTCGTAGTCGTACCAAGCCTCCGCCCCATCAAAACCAAGTGCGGCGGCGGCAGCAATCAGCCGCTGGTGGGGCACCCGGTAGCGGGCCGGATGGGCCAGCAGGGCCAGGCCGCCCGCAGCGCGGATGGCGGCCACGACAGCCTCGGCCCTCAGATCGGGCCCCACGGTGGCACTCCGTTGCAGATAGGGCGCCAGGGGGGCGTGATCGACCCCGAAGCCCAGGGCCAGCACGTGGACGAGGCAACCCTCAAGCAGGCAACTGATTTCCACACCGCGCCACAAGACGGGCACCGGTTCGCCTGCAGCGGCCAGGTCCGCCAGAGTGGCAACGATTTCCGCGTGGGACTCGATGCTGTGGTGATCGGTGACAGCCAGATGGCGCAGGCCGAGGTGGGCAGCCTGGCGGGCTAGCTCGCCGGGATGGAGGGAGCCGTCGCTGTAAGTGGTGTGGCAATGAAAATTGAATTGACTCGGGCAGCTCTGCGGCGTGACCTGGCCCAGGACGGCGGCCAAGGGGTGGGTTAGAGCCTCAGGCCGCAGCACCGCCGGCCTCCTGGCTGGCTATCCGCTCGGCCCGCAGCCGTCGCCAACGGGCATAGAACTGAATTGAAGCTGCCATGGCCAAAACTAGGGCTACTAGAAACCAAGTGGCCGCTCCGGTGGGGAATTGCTGCTTGAACACCACCAACATCACGGCAATAACCAGCAGCAGGGTGGGCAGTTCGTTGAGGGCCCGTAGTTGGCGGGCACCCCAGAGGCAGGTGCCCCGCTGCAGTTGGCCCATGATTCGATAACAGAAGACGTGATATGCGACTAACAGGGCGACAACGGCTAACTTGGCGTGCATCCAGCCTTGATGCAGCCAGGCCGGTTGCACACTCAGGAGTCCGATCGCCATGGTGACTGCCACCACCATTCCGGGTGTGGTGATGATGTTCGCCAAACGCCGTTCCATCAGTCCGTATTGAGTTTCGAAGGCCTCCCTGAGCGGCGCTTCCAGGGTTTCTGCTTCGCGGTGATAGATGAACAGGCGAACCAAATAAAAAAGACCTGCGAACCAGACAACCACTCCGACCACATGCAGGGTCTTGAACCAGAGATAGGCTGAAGGGGGCCAGCTGATGGCCAGCAGGGTGGGAGAGAAAGATGCTATCGAAGTCAGGGGTGCAGTCGTCACGACCCAGGAAGAAGGCAGTTAGAGGCTAAGTGTCCTCGCCGCTTGCCGCCTTCTCCGGATGTGCAGACCTAGTGGCTCTCGCGTAAAACCTCCGTGCAGCTAGTGATGCAGTCACCATCGTCTAGGGAGCAGGTGGTGATGCATTCGAAATAGACTTCCAACGGATCAGGGTTGCCACCCGCCACTTCGGCTACGGAAGAAGGGAAATCGCACTTCTGACCCTCGTGGGAGGGAGCGGGGATCCAACTGTTCATGGCATCGCCTTGGTGGGATGTCTCAACCGTAGGCTGATTCGTGTGAGAGTCCAAACAGAATGAGCATCATTGCTCATGTGTGTGTTTAGAAACACAAAGTTGGCCTGGGCCCCCCAGTAGCTGCCTACAAGCACCGTGAGCGCACAGTCAGACACAGTGAGCGCTTTATGAGCACAGAGTGGGCTCATAGTGAGCTCACTGTGGACCCAGCTTGCCGCCGGAGCCCTGCGGATCCCCGTCTTAAACCATTATGAAGACCGCCCTGGCATGGACAGGGATCTTCAGTCAGATTCGGTTCATGCCACCGATTGATAACTAAATGACTCGTTCCGCTCTGCCGATGGCGATACGCGGTTTGCGCCGTTGGTTTGCCGAAGTTCTGCAGGGTTGGGTCTTGGTCGTCAAACCAGAGGACCCACCCCTCGCCCCCCTGCCAGCCCCCAGCCAGCCGCCCCCCTCAGCCTGGACTGCAAGCAGCCAGCCGAACCGTGCCAAGGGCAGTACGGGCGTACTTGTTTCTGATCAGTCTTACGGAACGGGGCTGGGGGGCAGTGATGCCGCTGGGGCAAGTGCCGGCTTTCCCGCCTTGCGGGAGCCTTTGACCATGGAGCAAGCGGTATTGCAAAGGGATATGAGTCTGCTGAAAAGGGAGGCGACGGATGCCCTGGCGGCGCTCGGAGCGGCCCATGCCATGGTCACCTCCTCGCGACTGGCCCAGATCCAAGGACTGCGCCACCAGGTGCGCGTCGGCCAGCTACCCGATCAAGCCTTGATCGCCCTAGTCACCGATTATCAGGGTTGGCAGAACGATCAGGTGCGTCTTTTTGATGCCCTGGCCATGGTTTTAAGGATGCGGGTTCCGGAAGGATCGACCCTTGAGCAGGTGGATCCGGTGCTGCGGGATCAGGCGCGAGCCCACCTGGAAGCCCTTTCGGTGGAATATCAGCGGGGTCTATTGATGCAGCAATTTGATGGACAAAATGGCGTAGATGACGAACCCGATGGTAATGATGGCCTCGAGGGCGATGGACCCAGGAACCCTGATGGCACGGAAGCCGAAGATTGAGACCAACATCGAGGTACTCTTGATCGGAATATGATATAATTATTTTGTTTTCGTTATATTTGAATTTGATTTACAATAAGCTTTAAAATCTATGGATTAAAGACTGTGATACAAGACTCTTCCACGTGCCCTGTTTCGGTGCTGTAGTCAACCCGGAAGCAGCGCCAAGTGGCAAAGGGTTCTGGCTCTACCTTGAGTAGTGGCCATTCGATACGACGCTTTTTGTAAGTAAGACCCACGCAGGTGAGGCTCTGGTCATCAGCCATCAGGGACCAAAGCAAATGGATTTCACTTCGCTGATATTCGCTGCTCTCATCCTCGACAAGAATGTCGGGCAGAAAACCAGGCTGGGCAATGATTCTACTTCTTTTTTCCCAACTTAGATAGCGACCATCTTCCGTAGGATAAAACCAACAGGTTTCGTTACTTGCTTCTCTTAAGGGAAATTGATCTAGACATTCGATGCTTTCAATATCCAGGGATTGGGATGGATAGGCTGAGTTGGGATCGATGGTCCGACCTTCCACTTTGTAAACAGCTAACCATAGTAGCTTGGGCTCAATATATGGGATAAAGGAATCACACAAAAGTTGATTAGATTTGTTTTTGGAAGTGCTAACGCCTTGGTAAAAAGGATTGTGGCCAGAAACGTCTGCTTTGCCTTCAATGATTAAATCGTCAAGACTGCCATGCCAATCCTCTTGGGCTGGAAACAAGCGTAGATAGATGCCACTGCCAAGACTCTGACTTTGGGCATCGACAAGCTGTTGCCATCTGGCCCCGGGCTGGGGTAAGGCGGATCTTGATACAAGCAGGAAGACGAGACGGCAGGCCATCGGAGTGAACACGGAGATCTAATTCTTAGACGCAGTTGGGATAATCAAGACCGACCTGCATCCCTAAACATTAACAGACTGTTAAGCGTTTTGCATCCTTCCGATTTTATGCCTGAATTATCAGTAAAGCTACACAAGTTTTATAGCTGTCTGTGAGCATCCAGAATGGCTTAGGTCGATTCGCCTGTGCTGCCCTCTGGCCCCTGTTCCTGTGCTGCCACTCCCTGGGGCCCAAGAGGCCCTGTTGCGCTGCGTCCTGGTTGAAGACCAAACCATGATTGCCCAGTTGCTGGCCGAAAAGCTGGACCGGCTGAAGGGGTTTAAAATTGTTGCCGTCGCCCATACGGCGGCGGCCGGCATCCAGGCATGTGTCGAGCACCGGCCCGATCTGCTGCTGCTGGACCTGAACCTGCCGGATGGCCCGGGCACAAGGGTGGCAGAAGCCCTGCAACTGCTCAATCCGCAAGCCCGCTTGATTGTGATTTCCGCGTTAGCCCATACTTTTCTGTGCCCCGAGCATCTTGCACCGATGCTGCTTGCCGTCGTTGACAAAAGCAGATCCTGTGACGATCTCATGGAGGAGATCAGCGTGCTGCTGCCAACTACCAATCCCTCCGCTGCCCAGGCTGAGGCAATTCTTGCCGAACGCTTCCAATCGCTGACCCCCCGCCAACGGCAGATCCTGCAAATGATTGGCCAGGGCGCCAGCAGCCGTGATGTGGCCCTCCAGCTCGGTGTCAGCCTGGAAACGGTGAACACCCACCGCAGGCAGATCGCCGCCCGGCTGGGCATTCGTGGTGCCGCCCTGGTCCGTTACGCGGTTCTGCATGCCGATCTTCTCTGATCCCATCGGGATCTCCCTAAGTGGACTGTTACTTCTGGCCCTGCTGGTTGCTGGGGTAGTCCTGCTGGAACGGAGGCGGCGTCTCAAGTGGCAGCGCTTCCAACACGTCCTCCAACAGACCCAGGCCGACCTTGCCGCCGCCGAGTCCACCCTGAACCAGGTGCGCGGGCGCCTGAACGAGCAGCAACACACCAGTCAACTGGCCGTCAGTGTGGCCCATGAAATCAATCAGCCCCTCAGTGCCCTGCGCTTGCTAGCTCAGCAATCCCAAACTCAAGTTGCAACGGCGACAGCCAGCCAGGCAGCGGCTGAGTCGAGCCTGATGGGCCGCTTTGAACACGAAATCGATCGCCTGGTCTCCATTACGGAAGCGCTGCACTTGTTGCTGCGCAGCCAGGACACCCGCATTGAGAGGGTCAATCTGGTCAGGGTGGTGCAAGCCGTTTTGCTGTACCTAAAGCGACCCCTGAGGCTGGCGGGGGTTCATCTCAGCAGCGACGGCCTAGAGCAGCCCCTGCCCATTGATGGCGATCCCCAGCAATTGCAGGCGGCCCTCACCTTGTTGTTGCGGCGGGCACTGGCCTCCCTGGCCAAATCCCCCCCCTCAAATCGCCTGCTCACCATCCATCTGGCCCCCACTTCAGGAGCTGCGGAACTGGTGATCAGTGACAGCGGCCCGTGGCAAGAGGGGCCCGAATCAGTGACATCTGTCTCTGGCAGCGAAGATCTGGGGCTGCATGTGGTGCGGATTACGGTCTCCAACCATGGCGGCAAATTCAGCCTTGGCCGCTCTGCGGAGTTGGGGGGCCGCCAGGTCCGCCTGTTGTTACCGCGTTAACGCAGACAGGCCATCGGATGGCGCGGGGAGACATTCAGGGCCCTGGCCACTCCCGGATGACAGACCGAGCCATCGACCGTATTCAGCCCAGAAAGCAGTTCGGGGCGGTCGATGACGGCCTCGCTCAGTCCCCGGCCAGCCATCACCTGGATGTAGGGCAAGGTGACACTGACCAGGGCTTCGGTAGAGGTGAAGGGCACGGCGCCGGGCATGTTGCCAACGGCATAGTGCTGAACGCCATGGATGGTCAGTACCGGATCGGTGTGGGTGGTTTCCCGACTTGTGGCAATGCAACCGCCTTGGTCGATCGCCACATCGACGATCACGGAACCGGCGCCCATGCGCTGCACCAAATCTTCGGAAACCAGGGTGGGGGCGCGGCCGCCAGGCAGCAGCACGGCACCGATGAGCAGATCGGCATCGGGCACCAGACGCTCAATCAGGGCGTCATTGCTGACCAGGGTCACCAGGCGCCCGCGGCGATCGGCATCCAGCTGCCTGAGCCGCTGGGGCGAGCGATCGAGCAGGAAGACCTGGGCATCCATGGCCGCAGCGATGCGGGCCGCGTGCCAGCCGACGGTGCCGGCCCCGATCACGACCACATTGGCGGGTCGCACCCCGGTACAGCCCCCAATCAGCAGCCCCCTGCCCCCCTGTGGTTTTTCGAGTAAACGGGCCCCCACCTGGGCGGCCAAGCGGCCGGCGATTTCGCTCATCGGCGCCAGCAGGGGCAGGCTGCCGTCCTCCAGTTGCACCGTTTCGTAGGCCAAGGCGGTGGTGCCGGCCTCCAGGAGGGCTCGCCCCACCTCCGGATAGGCCGCCAGATGCAGGTAGGTGAACAGCACCAGATCGGGCCGCAGAAAACCAAATTCCTGGGGCTGGGGTTCCTTGACCTTGACCACCAGGTGGGCCCCCCAGGCTTCCTCACAGCTCACCAGCCGCGCCCCGGAGGCGGCGAAGTCAGCGTCGCTGATACCTGCCCCCAGGCCGGCCCCCTCCTGCACCCGCACCTCCATGCCGAGGGATACGAGCTCGCGAATGCCATCTGGGGTGAGGGCAACTCGCTGTTCATCGCGCTTGATTTCGGCGGGGACCCCGATACTTGCCATGGGTGCCGCCAGCTGTGCTGCTGCCATGGCGCTTGGAATTGAAGAACACTGACACCACTTTGGCCTTGGGGGCGTGCAATCGCCAAGCAGGAAATCAGCACCGCCTGGCTCTCAGGGGCCGATGGGGGTGGGGCCGCTAGGGCAACAGGGCCCCAATCGGCATGCGCCAACGGCTAGGGGATCGGGCTCTGTTGCTGATGGGCTAGGGCGAGAGCGGTAGCGAAGGGCAAAGCTGCGCCACGATCGAGGCCAACGGACGCTCCCCCAAGAGGCGCATGGTCATGGCGCTGGGGGTGGGACTTGATGGCGAAAAGCGCAGATCGAAACTGACGCGGCTGGTATCGGTATCGTTAGAGACGCTGCCATGGGCAAGCAACCCACCGTCAAAAAAGAGAGCCTGACCAAGACGAACTGGAATCGGTTGATAACGTTCCGTCCCGTAGTTATCTTCTACCCAGAGGGTGTTACCGGCAAAACAGTTTGTGGCTGGCAGCCAGATGTTGATCTGCTCCAGGCGGCCGGTGACATTGGCGTCACGGTGCCAGCGACTCACCGAACCCGAGCCGGCGAGGTGAACTCGCATTTTGGGTCGGGCCGCATAGGAAATACGACCACCGAAGTAACGGACCACCAATTCATGCACAAAGCGTGTATAGATTGTGTAAAAATCCGAGTTCAATGGCAGGCGTTGCATCATTTGGCGCAGGCGCAGATTATCCGGGTAGCCAGGCGGAGAGCCTTGCCTGCAAATGCTTGTTTGATGCAGCTTTTCCAGATCGTCAACCCTAAAAACCTGATCGCGAAGGTAGCGAGCAAAGGGATAGCGTTCAGCATCGTAGTTGAGTAGCCAGGCTGATTGCATGCCAGCCACCTGGCTCCAGTGCCTTAGTATATTTTCAGTCATGGCAATAGCTTGACCAGGCTACGATTTACGATCTGCGCGTAGCGAGAAGCCCGCTCCCACTTAGGCCAAACCATCCCCCCCATCGTCCAGGCCAGGTGGGCTTGGGCGCCATACAACTGCCGCCAGGCAAGCGGTGTCAGGCCAAACTCAGCTTCAGGTCGGAGCAACCCCCCTGCAACCGGCACCAGGCCAACGAGCGCGTGGTCATCCACCTGGCCATAAAGCATGGGGTGCAGGGTGATTGGATCCAGCAACAGCGATAATTGCCCCTGCCGCGCCCAGGCCGGTCCATCGCTCCAGTTGATTTGATTGTGCTGCCACTGGCCCGGGGTAGCGATGCCATTCAGGGAAAGACTGTCGGCGCTGAGCCGCAAACTGCGCAACACAGGATGGCCTTTGAGCACAAAGTCGCCGCAAAGGGATTGGGCCACTTGGGCCTCTTTTTGCCAACTGCCATCGAGCCCAAAACGCTGATTGCCGCAAAGCAGGTTGCTGCCCTGCAAGGCAAGGGCACCGGCTAGATGGGTGCCATTGAGGCTCAAGTTCAAGCAGCGGCCCTGGTCGCTGGTGTCGCAAACCTCCAGCACCAAACGGCCGGCGGCGGAGTGATAGCTGCCCACCGCCAACGCCGGATGTTGGCGGCCAGGCAGCACTTCGGTGAACACAAGACGGTGATCGGCAGGTACGGCCTCGCCAGCGGGCCAGATACTGCCCAACAAGCGCCGCTGGCCACGGGCATCGACATCCACCCGTAGAAATCCGTGGCTGGGTTGTCTTGAGGTTGCCTGCCAACGCAAAACACCGCGCTTGAAGCGGAAATTGCTGATCAGCTTGCCCTGCAGCAAAAGCCGGGCCCGCGGGCCCTCCCCCAGCAACACCAACAGCTGGTCGGGTTGGCTGGCCTGGTAAACGCCATTCCAGGGAAATAGTTCGTCGCGCTGGAGCAGGTCGATGTCGGTGCGCAACCTGCCCCATTCGCAATCGCCATGGCCCGAGGCGGCAGCGAAGGCCTCTAAATTGGCGGTATCGCAGCGACCCTGGCTGAGCAGCTGGGCGAGGCGACGCAGCAACGGGCGCTGCCGGAACAGGGCCTCCAACAACTGGCGATTGGCGGCGCAAACCACCTGGGTGCCCTTGGCCGCCACCTGGAGAGCGCCAGCATCGCGGCTGGCCAACAGGCTGCGCTCGCGCGCCGTGAGATCAGCAAACTCGGCACTGGCCAGGGCGGCCTGGGGATCATCCCGGTAACGATCGGCAAGCTGCTGATCGAGGCGCAGGGCGATTAAAAAGCGATTGGCGGCGGTTTCGCCTTGCCAGTGGTAGCCAGCGGGCACCTGGAACTGGCGAAAGGCAGGAAAAGCCTTGCGCTCGCGCGGGCCGTAGTTGCCGATCTGGCGCAGCGGGGTGGCCACGGGCTTTGGCTGCTGGCCAGGCTGCAACATGCCCAGCTGCTGCATCATCGTGGCGCAGGGGGCGGCACAGTCTTTCGGGGCTAGATAAAAGGTGGAGATGCCCGTCACCTTGGCTTGGGTGTCGGGATCATGCAGGGCACTGAGGGGATAGTGCTCGATCACGGGATCGATCGTGGGGAAGCGGGAAGCGATATAATTGGTTACCTGGTAGTCGGGGCCGTAGTGCTGCTGTAGATAGGAAACAAAGATGGAAAAATTATCATTGATATAGCCCTTGCGGCGATAGCCCATCTCACCGATCAAGCCCACCTGCCAGAGCACCACGTGTAGCTGGGTCGAGGGCAGCCGCTTGCGGATCAGCATGTCGGTGGCCTCATGCATTTGCATACCTGGATGGGCGGGATCTACCCCCAGATCGGCGCATAGACAATCCAATGCCGAAACACTGGGCCGCATCACGGCATGGTGGCCCTCGCGCCGGGCGATTTGAATGGCACGGTGGGTGGAAAGGACAAAAATGCCGGGGTGGCCGTAGTAAATCGCCACCACCTTTTTGCCCTGCCGAAGCGGGAATAACATCGCTTCGGTCATCTGCATGTAGGTGGTGTATCGCACCTTGCTGTCGTCATAGAGCACATAAAGATCGAGGGCGTCCGGCCGCCGTTGTTTTATCCAGGTGACCGTGGCAGGATCGGCTACACAGAAGTAGACGGCATCGGCGCCAAGAATCAACTCTTCATCGCCGATGGTGAAGCCAAGGATGCCGATGCCCGAGCCGATGATCGTGAGGCTGCCGGGCTGTGGGGGAGGGCTGGCGGCAGGGGATTCCTGAATGGCATCGGCCTGGGCGGCGATCTGGGCTGCGAGCTGCTGCCAGGCGCGGGCATGGTGCTCCTGGCTGGGGAAAAGATTGGGGGTAATTGTCATGGTGTTGGGAGCAGGTGGGAAGGATTCAAGTGGTTCGGCTATCGAAATGTCTCGGCTAAAAATTAATATATGCCATCACGATTAATTGGTTAGGAGTCTTCAAAAAGCTAATGAATGCCACGCCCTTCCCTAAATCTAGTAACGGTTATTAGCCTGAAGTGAAGTGCTAGCTAAGCTGAAACAAAGCGGTAACTAAGTGGCACTGTTGCTACTGAGGGTAACCATGCTCCAGTAGGCGTTCAAGCAGCCAATCGGCGATCCCCAGCCCGTGTCCTGCAATTGGGTCCAGTCGGAGCAGTCGTAAAACTGGATTGAGCCATCCCCAAGTCCAACCACGACCTGAGGATTGCCACTGACGCTCCAATTCACTTCCATGCAATTCACGTCGGTATTCCAGCCGCTGCCCTGCAGCTGGTTCCAGCTGCTGCCGTTGTAATACTGCACGGAGCCATCACTCAGCCCCACTACCACCTGGGGAGCGCCACTGGCCGGCCAGTTCACCTCCATGCCAGTCACAGAGGAGCCCCAGCCGGTGCCCTGCAGCTGGCTCCAGCCATTGCCGTTGTAATACTCCACCGCGCCGCTGTTCAGACCCACCACCAGCTGCGGATCGGCTGATGTCCACTGCACCGCCAGTTGGCCGGCATTGGAACCCCAGCCCATGCCCTGCAGTTGGTTCCAGGAGCTGCCGTTGTAGTACTGCACCGAACCGTTGCCCAGGCCCACGACGATCTCAGGCGTGCC
>JBKDVK010000029.1:0-59257 GCA_046338875.1 Cyanobacteriota bacterium
CACCGATGGACGCAACAAAATGAGCAAGAGCGACCCGAACGAGGCCTCCCGCATCGCCCTGCTCGATCCCCCCGAGCTGATCGTGCGCAAGATCAAGCGGGCCAAGACCGATGCGGTCATGGGTCTTGAATTTGGCAACCCAGAGCGGCCTGAAGCCGACAACCTGCTGGGTCTTTATGCCCTGTTGAGTCAGCAAAGCCGCGCAGCAGCCCTCAACGAATGCGCCGCCATGGGATGGGGCAGCTTCAAACCCCTATTGGCTGACGCCGCCGTAGAAGCCCTCAAACCCCTCCAAGCCCGTTATCGGGAGTGGCGAAACGATCCCGCCAGCGTCAGGGATGTGCTCTGCAAAGGCCAGGAAAAGGCTGCCTCCGTAGCCGCTGACACCCTCGATCGGGTCCGCAATGCGCTCGGACTGCTGCCGTCAATCCCCACAGAGGGCTAAACGATCGATTTTCGTTTAATCAGGCGGCAGCTTCGATTGACTGCAGAAGGTGCATCGACCGCTTGCGGGCCCGCTGCTCAGGGTTCGAGATACACCACCCTCCCCCGTTCGTCATTACCCACGTGGAGCAAATCGGCCTCCAGCAGCCGCTGAATCTCCTTGGTGATGGAAGCACTGCTCTGGCCTGGAAGCAGATCCACCTCCAACAAGGCGTCATTGAGGGTGAAACCCCCGGGAGTCCTCTGACGAGCTAGCTGAAGCAACTGCTTCTCCAGGGAGGGCAGCACAGGCAGATTTTGGCGCCCTTGTACTTGCTGTACTTCCTGTACTTGCTGCAGAAGCAAATCCTGATTGGTCTGCTCAACCATCCCGGGGATCAGGAACAGGTCAATCAACTGGCCGATGCCAAACAAACCAAATGTGCACAGCCAAAGAATGCCGCTCAGAGGTTTGCGGTTGTAAAGACGATGGACACCGCAGACCCCAACGAGGGAAAGGCACCAGAGGCCATAGCTGAGCGCCACGCTGCGACGCTCGTTAAAGGGATCGAGGCGCAGCGGGCCAAAACCGGAGCGAGACGCCAATGAGGGGCAGGCACTGATCATTTGATTCTCCTGCGTAGGATCGCAATTCCCTAGAAGCGGATTCCCGTGCCTGCCTCCGTGAGCGCCGCCGACACTGGCGCCGACACTGCCCATGCGCAAGAGGCCGGCAGCATCGCCACCGGTTCGCTGCCGCTGGCGATGGTCCTGCCGAAAACGAGTGAAAGTCCCGAGCTGCTACGCATCCGCCACTCCATGAGCCACGTGCTGGCCATGGCAGTGCAAAAGCTGTTTCCCAGGGCCCAGGTAACCATCGGCCCCTGGACTGAGAACGGTTTCTACTATGACTTCGACGCCCCCGAGCCCTTCAGCGAGGCCGATCTCAAAGCCATCAAGAAAGAGATGGTGCGGATCATCGCCAAGAAACTGCCGCTTGAGCGCATTGAGGTGAGCCGGCAAGACGCCGAAGCTCGCATCCGCAGCCAAAACGAGCCCTACAAGCTGGAGATCCTGGCGGGGCTTCAGGACCCGATCACCCTTTACACCCTTGGTGACGAATGGTGGGATCTATGTGCCGGCCCCCATGTGGCCAACACCAGCGAGCTCAACCCCAAGGCCTTCGAGCTGGAGAGTGTGGCCGGGGCTTATTGGCGCGGCGATGAGAAGAGGGCCCAACTGCAACGCATCTATGGAACCGCCTGGCAGACCCCAGAGCAGCTGGCTGAATACAAGCGCCGCAAGGAAGAGGCCCTGCGCCGGGACCATCGCCGCATCGGCACCGATCTGGACCTGTTTTCGATTGAGGACGAGGCCGGGGCCGGCCTGGTGTTCTGGCATCCACGCGGTGCCCGCATGCGCTTGCTGATCGAGGACTACTGGCGCAGCGCCCATTTCGAAGACGGCTACGAGCTGCTCTATACCCCCCACGTTGCCGATATTGACCTGTGGAAGACCTCAGGCCATCTCGACTTCTACCGGGAGAGCATGTTCGGCCCCATGCAGGTGGATGAGCGCGAGTTCCAGCTCAAACCGATGAACTGTCCCTTCCATGTGCTGACCTACGCCAACCGGTTGCGCTCCTACCGCGAACTACCGATCCGCTGGGCCGAGCTGGGCACCGTCTATCGCTATGAGCGGCCGGGGGTGATGCACGGCCTGATGCGGGTACGGGGCTTCACCCAGGACGACGCCCACGTCTTTTGCCTGCCCGAGCAGATCGGCGATGAGATCTTGCGGGTGCTCAACCTGACCGAACGCATTCTTTCGGCCTTTGATTTTCGTCAATACCAAATCCACCTGTCCACCCGCCCAGAGTCCTCGATCGGCGAAGATACCGTTTGGGATCTGGCGACCCAGGGACTGATCGAAGCGCTGGATCGCAAGGGATGGGCCTACAAGATTGATGCAGGGGGCGGAGCCTTCTACGGCCCCAAGATCGATCTCAAGATCGAAGACGCGATTGGCCGCTTGTGGCAGTGCTCCACCATCCAACTCGACTTCAATCTCCCCGAACGCTTCGACCTTGAATACGTGGCCGCCGATGGCAGCCGCCAGCGACCGATCATGATCCACCGCGCCATCTTCGGCTCGCTGGAAAGGTTCTTCGGGATCATGACCGAGAATTATGCGGGCGATTTTCCCTTTTGGCTGGCGGCTGAACAGATCCGCTTGCTGCCGGTGACCGATGACGTGCGCCCCTGGGCCGAAGCCCTGCAATCCCAGTTGGCCGCCGCTGGGGTGCGGGCCAGCGTCGATCGCAGCGCTGACCGGCTGGGCAAAATGATTCGCACTGGCGAACAACAAAAGATTCCCGTGCTGGCCGTGATTGGCGAACGGGAGGCCGAAGCGGGTGGGGCCAGCCTGCGCAGCCGCCGCGAAGGCGACCTGGGGTTGGTGCAGGCCCAAACCTTGATCCAGGCCGCCGTCGCCGCCAACCAGGCCCGCGCCGCTGGGCTCCGCATCAAGGAGGCGGTGGCGATCGGAGCGGCGACCGTCTCGGCCCCATGACCACCCTGCTAGCTGGCGATATTGGCGGCACCAAAACCCTGCTGAGCCTCTATGGCGCCGACGCCCTTGAGCTGCTGGCCCAGGAGCGCTACATCTCAGCCGACTGGGTCGATCTGGCGCCGATGGTGCGCCATTTTCTGGATCAAGCGGAGGTCCGGGCCCATCCCCGCCCCAGGGCGGCCTGCTTTGCCGTGGCCGGACCGGTGCATGGCAGCCAGGCCAAACTCACCAACCTGCCTTGGCAGCTGGATGAATCCCGATTGGCCGTGGACTGCGATCTCGAAAGGGTCGCCCTGGTCAACGATTTTGCCGTTCTGATCTACTGCCTGCCCCATTTGACTCCGCCCCAGAGGGCCAGCGTCCGCCCGGGTGAAGCCAGTGCTGGAGAGCCCGTGCTGGTGTTGGGGGCCGGCACCGGACTGGGGGTGGCGATCGGTTTGCCCACTGATAACGGGCTGCTGGCCATGGCCAGTGAGGCCGCCCATGGCGAATTTGCCCCCCGCAGCGACGCTGAGTGGCAGCTGCGCCAATGGCTGCTCGACGACCTGGGCTTGCAGCGCCTCTCCATCGAAAGGGTGGTGAGCGGCACCGGCTTGGGCCATGTGGCCCGTTGGTTGATGGACCAGGAACAGCCCGCCAGCGACCATCCCCTGGCGGTAGCGGGTCGCCGCCGGCAAGGGGAGGAGTCCGGTAGCGAAGGCTCCCGCAGCGACCTGCCGGCGGCGGTGGCCGCGGCCGCCGCCGCCGGAGATCCCCTGGCCTCCAGGGCCCTCCGCCTCTGGCTCGGCGCCTACGGCTCGGTGACCGGCGATCTGGCCCTGGGCTGCCTGGCCCGTGGCGGTATCTGGCTGGCCGGCGGTACGGCGGCCAAACAGCTGGAAGGATTGCGTTCGACCCCGTTTAGCGAGGCCTTTTTAGCCAAGGGTCGCCTGCGCTCCACCCTCGAGCCCATCCCAATCACGGCGATCCTCGACCCGGCGATCGGCTCCTTCAGCGCCGCCTGTCGGGCCCGCATGCTGCTTGGTTGATCGACTCCAGCCCAAGGGCCGGGAAGGCCAGGTGGGAGAGTGGGGTCTGTACTTGGATGCAAATGGCGCGCCCCCAGATCGGCCAGGGGGTGGTGGTGGATGTTCCCGCCACCACGGCTAACCTGGGCCCTGGTTTTGATTGCCTCGGAGCGGCCGTCGACCTCAATAATCGCTTCGAACTGCGCTGCCTTGAAGGCGGCAGCGAACGCTTCGATCTGATCATTGAAGGTAGCGAAGGTAGTCACCTGCGCGGCGGACCCGACAACCTCATGTATCGAGCCGCCCAACGGGTGTGGCGGGAGGCGGAACTAGAACCGGTGGGACTTGAGGCCCGCGTGCGGCTGGCGGTGCCGCCGGCCCGCGGGCTGGGCAGCAGCGCCACGGCCATTGTGGCCGGTTTGATCGGGGCGAATGCCCTCGCCGGGGAACCGCTGGGCACCGAGAAACTCCTGGAGTTGGCGATCGAACTGGAGGGCCATCCCGACAACGTCGTGCCCTCCCTGCTGGGGGGCCTCTGTCTGACGGCCCGCACCTCCTCTCCCAACTGGCGTGTCTTGCGCTGTGGCTGGGATCCTTCTGTGCAACTGGTGGTGGCGATCCCTTCGATCCGCCTGAGTACCAGCGAGGCACGCCGGGCGATGCCGCGCAGTATTCCGATCAGCGATGCGGTGCTCAACCTGGGCTGCCTCACCCTGCTGTTGCAGGGTCTGCGCACGGGCGATGGAGCCCTGATCAGCGACGGCATGCAGGACCGTATCCACGAGCCCTACCGCTGGGGGCTGATCCAGGGTGGTCGCAGCGTGCGTGAGGCGGCCCTTGGGGCCGGAGCCTGGGGCTGTGTGATCAGTGGAGCCGGACCGACCCTGCTTTCCCTCTGCTCCGCGGAAACAGCCGTGGCAGTGGGGGATGCCATGGTGTCAGCCTGGGAAGCGGAAGGAGTCAGCAGCCACCGAGCTGTACTGGCCCTTCAACACCGTGGCAGCACCTGGACAGCCCTGCCGGACCAGGTTCGAGCCAGTGGCCGTACCTAAGTCGGCCCTGGGCCTGCCAACAGGGACGCTGCCGGTTACGAATCGGACAGCACCAATGGGTAGATATGCTCACTAGTCTTATCGGGCTCGGGAGAACGCTGCTGCGCTTCCTCCCGGCCCCGTGCCGGTCGGTACCCTCGCCGGCGTCCCTTCACCCGCAATCGCCCTGATGGACGTCCTCCTTGCCCTGGCAACCGCGTCCGCAGGATCGATACCGCTGAGCACCGAGGTCGCTGCCCAGGCCGGATCCATACCCTGGCTGAGCTTGATTGTGCTGTTGCCAGCAGCTGGGGCCCTCTTGATGCCCCTGCTACCGGGTGACAGTGATGATCCCCGGGCACCCCGGACCCTGGCCTTGGGGGTTTTGCTGATAGACCTGGCCCTGATGCTCTGGGTCTTTTGGCGCCACTTTGATGGCTCGCTCAGCAGCTTGCAACTGGTAGAGCGCATCAATTGGATCCCGATCCTGCACCTTGAATGGTCCTTGGGGGCCGACGGACTCTCGGCGCCCCTGGTGGTGCTCAGCGGCTTGGTCACCTTGCTGGCGGTGGCGGCGAGCTGGTCAATCAAGAGCAAAACCCGTCTTTATTTCGGCCTCTTGTTGCTGCAGGCATCCGCCCAGGCAATGGTTTTTCTTTCCCAGGACTTCCTGTTGTTCTTCCTGGCCTGGGAACTGGAGCTGGTGCCGGTTTACCTGCTCATCGCCATCTGGGGTGGTACCCAACGCCAGTACGCCGCCACCAAATTCATCCTTTACACCGCCACAGCCTCCCTGCTGATATTGATCAGCGGCCTGGCCATTGCCCTTTCAGGTGACACCTTCACCCTCAATATCAGCGAAATGGCGGCCCGTTCCCCAGGGGGCACCTTTGGCCTGCTCTGTTATTTAGGTTTTCTGATCGGTTTTGGGGTCAAGTTACCGATCTTCCCCCTGCACACCTGGCTTCCCGATGCCCACGGCGAAGCCAATGCTCCCGTTTCGATGTTGTTGGCAGGAGTGCTGCTCAAGATGGGCGGCTATGCCCTACTGCGCTTCAACGTGCAGATGCTGCCCCAGGTGCATCAGATCCTGGCGCCAGCCCTGATCGTTCTGGGCATCGTCAACATCATCTGGGGGGCCCTCAATGCCTTTGCCCAAGACAACGTCAAACGGCGCATCGCCTGTAGTTCGGTGAGCCATATGGGCTTCGTGCTGCTCGGCATTGGGGCGATTGATGCGCTCGGCATGAGTGGCGCCATGCTGCAGATGATCAGCCATGGCTTGATCGCAGCAGCCATGTTCTTCATCACAGGCGTCTTCTACGAGCGCACCAAAACCCTCTCGATTCCCAACATGGGTGGCTTGGCCAAGGTGTTGCCAATCACCTTTGCCTTCTTTCTCGCCAGTTCCCTGGCCTCCCTGGCCCTGCCTGGGATGAGCGGCTTCATCAGTGAAATCACTGTCTTTCTTGGCGTCACCTCCAACAACGACTTCACCGTGCCGTTTCGGGTCATCACCGTTGTCCTGGCGGCGATTGGGTTGGTGCTAACACCTGTTTATTTGCTCTCCCTGTGCCGCAGGGTGTTCTTCGGTCCCCGAATCCCCGCCCTGGCGCAAGTGGGAGACATGAAGCCCCGGGAACTGCTGATTGGCCTCAGCTTGCTGGTGCCCACCCTGGTGATTGGTTTCTGGCCCAGGGTGGCGATCGATCTCTATGAAGCCAGCACCAATGCCCTGGCCAACGGAGTCGCCAACCAGGCTCCATTGGCCTTGGCGGGTTTCGGCGGCCTCGGTTAACCCTGCCACCGACGCCTCCCAGACCTCCCCGCGCGGAGATCCGACCTGCCAGGGTGCCCAGTGGCGGTTCGGCTGAGTTGGAATAACCATCACAACGACCTTCAACCCATGAGTACCTCCCTCGAACGTCCAGCCCTGTTGGCTGGTGAAGGCCTGCCCACGTTCGAGGCCGTCACCCCCGACCAGGTCACCAGCCACATACCCGAGTTGTTGAACCAACTGGAAAGTGAGCTGGATCAACTGGAAGCCACGTTGGCGCAGGCCCTCGAACAGGGCCGCCCCCTCAGCTGGAATGAAGTGATGGATCCCCTGCATCGACTGGGGGAACGGCTGCGCTGGAGCTGGGGTGTGGTGAGCCACCTCAACGGGGTGTGTAACAGCCCCGAGCTGCGCACCGCCCACGCCAGCCAGCAGCCGGCGGTGGTGGCTTTTGGCAACCGTGCTGGCCAGAGCCGCACGGTCTACGCCGCCCTGCGGGCCCTAGAGCGCCAGGGGGGTTTGGATGGCACCCAGCAACGCATCCTGGCGGCCGAATTGCGGGATATGGACCTGCGCGGGGTCGGCCTTGGCGGCGAAGCCCAGCAAGCCTTCAATGCCACCAACCAGGAGCTGGCTGAACTGGCCACCCGCTTCGGCAACAACGTCCTCGACGCCACCAACGGCTGGACACTCCTCCTGGAGGGCACCGACGAGGTGGCAGGCCTACCTGAGAGCGTGCTGCAGCTGCTGGCCCAAGCGGCCGCCGAAGCCGGCCACACCCAAGCTGATGGGTCCGCCCCTACGGCCACTGCAGGCCCCTGGTTGATGGGCCTGGACATGCCCCGTTTCGGCCCCTTCCTGCAATATGGCCGCAACCGGGCCCTGCGGGAGCGGGCCTACAAGGCCCATGTCAGCCGGGCCTCGGGCGAAGAGGGTGGCAACTGGCCGCTGATCGAACGCATCTTGAGCCTGCGCCTGGACCAGGCCAGGCGGCTGGGTTATGCCAACTGGGCCGAAGTCAGCCTGGCCTCCAAGATGGCGGGCTCAGAACAGGAGGTGGAAGCGCTGCTCGAAGACCTGCGGGTCGCCGCCCTGCCCGCCGCCCGGCGGGAGCTGGCGGAACTGCAGCAATGTGCGGCCCGCGCTGGGGCTCCGGAAGCCGCCGATCTGAAGCCGTGGGATGTGAGTTTCTGGGCCGAGGCCCGCCGCCAGGAACTCTTCGAGCTCGATAGCGAGGCCCTGCGGCCCTGGTTTCCGCTGCCCCAGGTGCTGGCAGGGCTTTTCGGGCTCTGCGATCGGCTGTTTGCGATCACGATCGAGGCCGCCGATGGCGAGGCACCCGTCTGGCATCCGGAGGTGCGCTTCTTCAGGGTCTTGGACCGCGACAGCGGCCAACCCCTGGCTGCTTTCTACCTCGACCCTTACAGCCGTCCCGGTAGCAAGCGGGGCGGGGCCTGGATGGATGAATGCCTGGTCCGGCAGACCAAGCCAGACGGCACCGCCGTGCTGCCTGTGGCCTACCTGGTCTGCAACCAAAGCCCACCGGTGGGCGAAACCCCCAGCTTGATGACCTTCCAGGAAGTGGAAACCCTTTTCCACGAATTCGGCCATGGCCTCCAGCACATGCTCACCACCGTGGAGCGTCCCCAGGCCGCCGGCATCAACAACGTCGAATGGGACGCGGTGGAATTGCCCAGCCAATTCATGGAGAACTGGTGCTACGACCGAGCCACCTTGCTGGGGATGGCACGCCACTGGCAAACCGCTGAACCCCTACCTGAAGCGGAGTTCGCCAAACTGCAGGCCGCCCGTACCTTCATGGGCGGTGCCGCCACCCTGCGCCAAGTCCATTTCGCCCTGACAGACCTGAGGTTGCACAGCCAATGGACACCGGAAGCAGGGGTGACTCCAGAGCAATTACGCCGCCAAATTGCCACCACCACTACGGTGCTCGAACCGATTGAGGAAGATGCTTTCCTTTGCAGCTTTGGCCATATCTTTGCCGGCGGCTATTCAGCGGGTTACTACTCCTATAAGTGGGCTGAAGTGCTCAGCGCCGATGCCTTCAGCGCCTTTGAGGAAGCGGGTCTCGACAACGACTCCTTGGTGCGCGCCACAGGCCGTCGCTTCCGCGACACCGTATTGAGCCAGGGCGGCAGCCGCCACCCCAGCGAGGTGTTCGAAAGCTTCCGTGGCCGCAGTCCCTCAGCCAGTGCCCTGATCCGCCACAGCGGCCTGGAGGCAGGCAACGCTCGTGTGGCGGTGGCAGCCGGGGCAGCCGGCTGAGCCTGGAGCTGGCAACATGCGGCGCCATGGCATCGATCTGGAGGGGCTGGAGTACGGCAATGCCTGGGAACTCCGCCCCGCCGACCAACCTCATAGCAACTGGATCATCGGTGATCACCCGGCGATCCCCACAGATTCGCTGCGGTTTGTGCGGCACCGCTCCGAAGCCCCTGGCCAAGAAACTGCCGCCTTGGTGCAAAACCTCTCACTGAAGTGGTTTGAGCACCAGCCGGACGACTGCCCGGCATGGGGCCAGGCCAAACCACCCAGCCAGGGCCGCAGCCTCTCGCTTTTGGCAGGCGAAGGGGAATTTGAACTGCGCTTCCGCCGTGGGCAGAGGGAGCTGGTGCTGGTGCTTGATGTCCCTGGGGATTACGCCCTCTGGGGCGAGGGGTTGGAGCACAGCTGGCGGCCGCTGCGGCCCTCTTCCCTATTGACCCTGCGCTGGCTGCCGGCTGATGGGACGGCCAACCATGCAGGGCCCTGAGCCCTGAATCGGCCTTGAGCCCTTAAATCGCTACCCCATCGCCATCAAAAAGCCGCCAGCCCGTTGGATCCACCTCCAAATGCACCTCCTGGTCAAGCTGGATGCGCTGCTCCGGCGGTACCCGAACCAAGACAAGATGCTCGCCGGCATCAAGACGGCAGGTGACCAATTGCTCGTTGCCCAGGGCCTCCAAATGGCAGACGCGGGCGGCCAGGGTTTGGGCGGTGGCCGCACCAGCAACCCGCAGATGTTCGGGCCGCAGCCCGGCGGTCAGGGATTGGCCCAGCAGGGCCCCCAGGTGGGCGGTCCCCTCGGCAGCAATGTTGAGCAGTTGCTGGGCGAGCACTAGTTGATGGGGCCCAGCAACGGTCACGGGCAGCAGGTTCATCGGCGGACTGCCGATGAACTGGGCCACAAATAGATTGGCGGGTTGGCGATAGAGCTCCATCGGCGTGCCGAGTTGCTGCAGATGGCCCTGGTTCAGCACGGCAATGCGGTGGCCCATCGTCATCGCTTCCACCTGGTCATGGGTGACGTAGAGCGTGGTGGTACCCAGGCGGCGCTGCAGGGCGACGATCTGGGCCCGGGTGCCATTGCGCAACTTGGCGTCGAGGTTGCTGAGGGGCTCATCCATCAGGAACACCGACGGCTGGCGGGCGATTGCCCGCCCCAGCGCCACCCGCTGCTTCTGCCCCCCGGACAGTTCTTTGGGGAGCCGATCAAGCAGGGCATCAAGTTCGAGCAGGCCAGCCACCTCGGCAACCCGGGCCTCGATGCGGCGCTCCCGCAAGGAAGGCACCTGCAGGCCCTTGGGCCAACTGCGGGCCAGTTGGTGCAGGGAATCCTGGAACTGCTGGGGGAGAGTACGGGGCCGACTGCGCCGCAGCCCAAAGCCGATGTTGTCCCGCACACTCAGGTGGGGATAGAGGGCATAGCTCTGGAACACCATGGCGACGTCCCGTTGCGAGGGCCGCAGCCCCACCACCGGGCGCCCCCCAACGCTGATCGCTCCGCTGCTGGGGGTCTCCAGGCCAGCCAAAAGCCGCAACAAGGTGCTTTTGCCGCAGCCTGATGGTCCCACCAAGACAAGGAACTCGCCATCGGCCACTGCCAGATCCAGATCCCGCAAGACGGTCACCGGCGCGGCGCCCCGGCGGGGGGGGTAGATCTTGCTGACCCCCTGGAAGCGAACCTCGGCCAATCCGGCGCTGCGACGGGCGGATCTTAGGGTTAAGGACTGGGCCCTGCGGCATCGTTTCCCGTGCAGTTCATCGATCAGGCACGGATTGCCGTGCGTGCCGGCCGCGGCGGCGACGGCATCATGGCTTTTCGCCGTGAGAAATACGTGCCGGCCGGCGGACCCTCCGGCGGCGATGGGGGCCGGGGCGGCGATGTGCTGCTGGAGGCCGATGCCAACCTCCAGACCCTGCTCGACTTTCACTACCGGCGCCTGTTTGCCGCCGACGACGGCGCCAAGGGAGGTGCCAATCGCTGCACCGGCGCCAGCGGCCGCCCCCTGATGATCAAGGTTCCCTGTGGCACGGAGGTGCGGGATGCCCGCACCACCATTCTGTTGGGCGATTTGACCACACCAGGTCAGACCCTGCTGGTGGCGGCCGGGGGCCGGGGAGGGCTGGGCAACGCCCACTACCTGAGTAACCGCAACCGGGCCCCGGAAAAATTCACCGAGGGCAAGGAGGGTGAATCCTGGCTGCTGCAACTCGAATTGAAACTCCTGGCGGAGGTGGGCATCATCGGCTTACCGAATGCCGGCAAGAGCACATTGATTGCCGTGCTCTCAGCGGCTAGACCCAAGATCGCCGATTATCCGTTCACCACCTTGGTGCCCAATCTTGGCGTGGTGCGGCGCCCCAGTGGCGATGGCACCGTGTTTGCCGATATTCCCGGCTTGATTGCCGGCGCTTCTCGAGGGGCGGGCTTGGGGCACGCTTTCCTGCGCCATATCGAAAGAACCCGGATCTTGATCCACCTCCTCGATGCCGGCAGCGAAGACGTTGTTTCAGACCTCAAGGTGGTGGAAGCAGAACTAAAAGCCTATGGACATGGTCTGGAAAGTCGTCCGCGACTGGTAGTGCTCAACAAAATTGATGTGGTTCCCCAGGAAGATCTGGAGGCTCTAGCTGAATCAGTAAGCCAAAACTGCGGCGGCCATCGACCGTTACTCATTTCAGCCGCCACATCCAAAGGGCTGGACACCCTGCTGGTGGAGGTATGGAAACAACTCAAGCAGCTGGACGAGGCTCAGCAAATCCAGGAGAATTCAGCTGGGGAGGATTTGTCTAGTGAGATCCCGTCCATTGCCTCACAAACAGCGAATCAATCGTCGTAGACGCGGCATTCGGGCGCTTCGGGATTGAGATCGCAGTAGACCTCGAGTGGGCTGGGGTCGTGGCTGTCTTCGGGATGGTGCTCCTTGTACTCCTTCAGCCCCTTTAGTTCTTCTTCCAGATGGCGGACCTTGCCCAAGTTGCCTTCGGCCTTGGCGGCCTCGATCTCCACCTGATCCTTCTGGATGTGGTCGTCGATGCTTTTCATGACGTCGCCGGCCCGGAGGGGCCGGAATTCGGCTCGCCCACCATACGGGGGGGGAGCCGCTGCGGCGTACTTCTGTCGGCTCTTGTGCGTTGGCGCTGATGAAAAGCCGAACCAGGGGACACTGGACCGCCTGCGCAACCGGCCTGCGCAATCGACCTGCTCACCCGGCCTGCTCGCCCGACCTGCGCAACCGGCCTGCTCAGCCGGCCAGATCACTCAGCTCCAGCCAACGTTCTTCAGCGCTGGCAATGCGTTCCAGCAAATTGGCCAATTCATGGCTGAGGGCCTCAAGTTCGCCGTAATCGCCACTGGGGGGAAGGGCCATCTGGTTCTCCAGCAACTGACGCCGCTCTTCCCAGGCCGGCAGATCCCGCTCGATGGCCGCTAGTTCACGGGTTTCGCGAAAGCTGCGGCGGCGGGGCATCGCTGGGGCAGATCGAGCCTCGGCCGCTGCCGGCAACGGCTCTGGCCCGGCCCCTGCAGCGGCCAGCGGGGGCGAGGGGGTCTGGGCTTGGGATGCTGCCGCACTGGCTAGCTGGTGCTCCAGGTAGCCGCTGTAGTTGCCCTCAAATCGCCGCAGCCGACCCGCATCAAAACTGAACAGCCGATCGACGGTGCGATCCAGAAACCAGCGGTCGTGGGAGACGACCACCACGCAACCTTGAAAATCCTCAAGAAAGTCCTCCAGCACCGTCAAGGTGGCCACATCGAGATCGTTGGTCGGTTCATCAAGCAACAACACATTGGGGGCGCTGATCAGCAGCCGACACAAATGCAGCCGGCGCCGTTCCCCGCCGGAGAGCCGGGCCACAGGCTGGTGCTGCTGGGCCGGAGGGAACAAAAAGCGTTCCAGCAACTGGGAAGCGCTGAGCTCCACCCCATCCACCTCGACCCGGCTTGCCTCTTCTTGAACCACATCGATCACCTTGCGCTCGCCCCCCCGCCCAGCATCGACGGGCTGCAGGGCGGCACTGTGGTGATCGAAATAGCCCAACCGCACGGTGGAACCGAGTTCCTGCCGTCCAGAAGCGGGGGCTAGACGGCCAGCGATGGCGTCCAACAAACTCGATTTGCCGACCCCGTTGGGTCCGATGATGCCGATGCGGTCCTCGGGTCCGAAGTCATGGCTGAATTCCTCCAGTAACAAGCGATCACCAACCTGGATTGCGAGGTTTTCCGCTTCGATGGCCCGTTTGCCCAGCCGCCGGGCCGTCGAACCCATCTGTAGAGCTGCCTTGGCCTGACGCACCGGCTGCTCCCGCATCGCTTCAATACGCTGCAGACGGGCCTTCTGCTTGGTGCTGCGCGCCTTGGGGCCCTGGCGCAGCCAGGCCAGTTCGCGACGCAGGCTGCCCCTGAAACGGGCTGCCCCGGCGATCTGGGCCTCCTCCTCTTCGGCGCGGCGGGCCAGATAGGTGGCGTAGTTACCCTCGTAGCCGCGGGCCTCGCCCCCCTCTACCGCCACAATCCGCCGGGTGACCCGATCCAGCAGATAGCGATCGTGGGTGACGAGCACCAAGGCGCCACGGAAACGATCCAACCAGCCCTGCAACCACTCGACCCCATCGGCATCGAGATGGTTGGTGGGCTCATCCAGCAGCAGCACATCGGGCTCGGCTACCAGGGCAGCGGCCAGGGCGACACGGCGGCGATTGCCACCGGAGAGATCCCCCACCCGTTGGTGGGGATCCCGCAGCCCGACCCGGGCCAGAACATCCTGGCAACGGCGCTCCAGGGTCCAGCCTAGGCCAGCCTCCAGACCTTCATGCAGCTGACTGAGGCGGGATTGCAGGACCCCATTAGCCGGGTCGTCCGCCAGGGCCTGGCTGAGTTGCTGGTGTTGCTCCAACAGAGCCAGAGTCTCGGCGCAGCCGGAGCGCACTTGCTCGATCACCGTGAGATCGGCTTCCAGGACAGGGTCCTGATTCAGTAGCACCACTTTGAGCCGGGGTGAGCAACGACGCTGGCCCCGGTCCAGGGGTTCGACCCCGGCCAGGACCCGCAGCAGGGTGCTTTTGCCAGCGCCATTGGGTCCTATCAACCCCAGGCGCTCGCGCTCACCGACATGCAGATTGAGGTCGGCGAAGAGGACGCGCAGGCCAAAATCCTTGCCTGCCCCCTCCAGAGAGATCAGGCTCACGAAACGGGCACGACAGGTTGGGATTCGCCGCGACGTTGCCGCTCCAGGTGGGCGAAGACGCTCTTGTCACCGACATCGGCGGCGGTGGGCATCGGGAACTTGCGCAGGCAAAGCAGCACCAGCAGAACGGCCTGCAGGGCTAACAGAGCCATGGTCAGCTCGGGGCCGATGACGCCGGTCAGGCGGCCCAGCAGGGCCAGGGGCAACAGCAGGGTCACACCGATGGCCTCCGGCCGCTGGAAACAGAAGAACTCTTTGAAGCCCACCCCGGCCAGGGCGGCAAAGAAGGGTCCCACTGCCAGGATCCAGAGGGGCTGGCGGGCCAGCACCGGCAGCATCTGATTTGGTCCAACCCTGACAGCCAGCCACAGGCCGCCAAGGCATCCCAGCAACCAGAAGGCCTTCAGGGCCAGATGCAGGGGCCGCAGATAGATGTGAATCCGCAACAGGGCCAGGCCCAGGCCCGCCGCCATCAGCAGCAGCCAGGGCCAGGCCAGGGACGGACCCCAGCGATACCACTGCACCAACAGCGCGAGCTCACCCAGGGCAACGGCGCTGAGGGCGAGGCGATAGGTGAGAACCTCCCGCTGATCCTGCTGGGTGATCGTGAACTCACCAAATATCCCTTGGTGAACCGCTGGCGACGCGGCGGTGGGGGAACTGCTGGTCATGGAAGGGCCGGCGGTTGGGCTTGCACCAGTGTGCTCAGGTCAGGGCCCGCCGGAACGATTCCGGAGGGATGCAGGGGGAACAGGGATCCGAAATAGTCGCGCCGCCAATGTTCGCTCGCACAGGTGGCCGCCACCCCGGGCAACCCGTAGAACCGGGAGCGCCAGCGCCAGAGGGCCGGCAACTGCCAGAGGGGCCTGCGGCTGCAGCCGAACAGGGGGGAATAGACCATTTCCAGGCGGATCAGGGTGGGGAAAAGCACCACATCGGCCAGGGATGGCTTGGCAGTGCCGGCCAGCCAGGGGCCACCCCCCTCCTCCAGCCCAGGCGGTGGGTTCGCTTCGGCAACGGCCAGGGAGCGATCCGCGTCTTCTAGACACTCAAAAAGGGCCGCCTCGGCCTCGTCGTAGGCGGCCTGGGTCCGGGCAAAACCACAGCGATAGACACCGTCATTGACCTCCCCCTGCAGCCGCTGGCGCCAGGCGTCGATGGCGAAGCGATGGGTTTCGGGAGCCAGGTCGGGCCCACTGGCCTGGGGCCAGCCGTTCAACAATTCGATCAGCCGGGCGCTTTCGCTCAGCACGATTGTCTGGCCTGAACGGCCATACAACGCCGGCACCGTGGCCCTGGTGCCGGCAGGGGCACCACTGCGCCGGTAGAGATCGAGCAAGGTGGCGCAGCCCTCAAAGGGTTGGGGGAATCGCCAACGGCCGGCCTGGGGGTCCGGTTCCACCAACTGCAGATCCACCCAAGGCTGCAGGCCCCGCAGGGTCCAGGTGATCCAGGCACGATGGGCCCAGGGACAGCTGCGGCCGACGATCAGCACATGGCCGCCGGGCCGGCCGGCGTCCGCCGACTGGGGCGGCAGGGTGGCAAACACGGGGGCCGGGCGGAGATAGCGCCCCTGGGCATCGGCCGGGCCGAGCCCCGCCATCAATTGACGCCACTGGCAATGCCAAAAGTGGCGCACACCGCGGACAAGGGCTGCCGGGGGAGCCATGGCCATCGCTTCAGACAAGGTTGACTCTGGGTCAGCACCGGCCCCAAGGCGGGCAAGCAGTCAGCGGGGTTCCGCCAAACTGCAATCAAGAAAGTGAGGGCCTCCGATGGATTACGGCAACGGTGGCGACCATCGGCAGGGGCGCGTCCTGCTGGTTGGCGGAACCCATGGCAACGAACGCAATGGCCTCTGGCTCCTCGACCAATGGCGTCAACACCCTGGCCAGCTGCACCGCCATGGCTTGGCGATCGAACTGGTGGTTGGCAATCCGGCCGCCGCCGAAGCCAATCGGCGTTATCAGCAGCGGGACCTGAACCGCAGTTTCAGAGCCGAACTGCTCAGCGATCCCGACTCCCAGGAGTACGAGCTGAGGCGGGCCCGCGAGCTGCTGGCCCGCCATGGTCCCGAGGGCAATGAGCCCTGCCTGGTGGCAATCGATCTGCACAGCACCACGGCCGCCATGGGCAACAGCCTGGTGCTCTACAACCGCCAGCCAGCCTCCCTGGCGCTGGCGGCCGCGCTGCAACGGCGCCTTGGATTACCTATTTATTTGCACGAAAGCGATCCTCACCAGAGCGGTTATCTGGCGGCCTGTTGGCCCTGTTCCCTGGTGATTGAGGTGGGCCCCGTGGCCCAGGGTTTGGTGTGCGGGGCCATCTGCCAACAAAGCCAGATCGCCGTGGAAACCGCCCTCGAGGCCCTTTCCCAGGCCCGCGAGGGTGAGATCCGCCTGGGCAGCGAGCTGGTTGTCCATCGCCACCTGGTCAGCATCGACCTGCCCCGCCATGACGATGGCTCCCCGGCGGGTCTGGTGCATCCCGGCCTTCAGGATCGGGATTGGCGTGCCTTGAAGGCTGGGGATCCGCTGTTTGTGGCGATGGATGGAACGGTGACGGTCTTCACCCCGGAGCATGGCGACACAAGCGAGCATTGCTGGCCGGTGTTCATCAACGAGGCGGCCTACGGCGAGAAGGGCATTGCCCTCAGCCTGACCCGTCGGGAAATTCTGCCGGTGGCCGCCGGTTGGGCCGCAAGCCTGACGGCGCTGGCCAAAAGGCTCAAACTGGCGCTGCCTTGAGGCGGCAGGCAATCGGGCTGAGGCGAGCCCTGCTTCAACCGCAAACAAGGGTGGACTGTTCTTTGGTGCAGGGCAGATCGGTGGTGCTGCCGTTGGCCCAATAAATCCGCAACCTGTCGTCATCGGAGCCGCTGCGCAGGGTGAGGGACTTAATCACCCCGGCGGGAGGTTTGCCGGAGCGATCGGCGCCGTCATTGCGCTGCCGCTCCTGGTTCAGCCGCTGCTCCAGCTGCTGCAGACGCAACTCCAGGCGATCGAGGCGCTCGGCCTGGGCCGCCGGTTTGGTTTGGCAACCGGTGAGTAGCAGAGCCAGTGCCAGCAGGCAGGCCTGGGCCGAACGGCCCGGGCTGCACGGCAGGGGCGGTTGGCACGAAGACATCAAGCAGGCAGCAACTGATCTCCTCCTAGCTCCCTTGGCAAGGTGCGACCAGAAGGGAAGGCCGACCGCAAGACGGCCACGGCCCCACCCCCCTCTCTGCTGCGGATGAGCGGACTTAAAGACCCCCTTCACAAAAGCCGCAATGATCCGTTACAGTTACTCATGACGGGGTGATTTTCCCCGTCCATCCATCCGTCCGGTACCGCTTTTGCCCCCTGGGGCGGGTGCCAACGACACCCCCTTCGACCTCATGACCGCCACAATCCAACAGCGCTCCGGCGCTTCGGCGTGGAATCAGTTCTGCGATTGGGTCACCTCCACCAACAACCGCCTTTATGTGGGCTGGTTCGGTGTGCTGATGATCCCAACGCTGCTGGCCGCGACCATCTGCTTCATCGTTGCCTTCATCGCCGCTCCCCCCGTCGACATCGACGGCATCCGTGAGCCCGTTGCCGGCTCCCTGATGTACGGAAACAACATCATCTCCGGTGCTGTTGTCCCCTCGAGTAACGCCATCGGCCTACACTTCTATCCCATCTGGGAAGCAGCCAGCCTTGATGAATGGCTTTACAACGGTGGCCCTTATCAGCTGGTGGTTTTCCACTTCCTGATTGGTGTTTTCTGCTACATGGGCCGCGAGTGGGAACTTTCCTACCGCCTTGGCATGCGCCCCTGGATCTGCGTTGCTTACAGCGCACCAGTTGCCGCCGCCACCGCAGTGTTCCTGATCTACCCCTTCGGTCAGGGTTCTTTCTCCGACGGTATGCCCCTCGGCATCTCCGGCACCTTCAACTACATGTTGGTGTTCCAAGCCGAGCACAACATTCTGATGCACCCCTTCCACATGTTGGGTGTGGCTGGTGTATTCGGTGGCAGCCTGTTCTCCGCCATGCACGGCTCCCTGGTGACCAGCTCCTTGGTGCGTGAAACCACCGAAGCTGAATCCCAGAACTACGGCTACAAGTTTGGCCAAGAAGAAGAGACCTACAACATCGTTGCAGCTCACGGCTACTTCGGTCGTCTGATCTTCCAATACGCCTCCTTCAACAACAGCCGTAGCCTGCACTTCTTCCTGGCTGCCTGGCCCGTTGTCGGCATCTGGTTCACCGCCCTGGGCGTCAGCACCATGGCCTTCAACCTGAATGGCTTCAACTTCAACCAGTCGATCCTCGACGGCCAAGGCCGCGTGATCAACACCTGGGCCGATGTGCTCAACCGTGCCGGCCTCGGCATGGAAGTGATGCACGAGCGCAATGCTCACAACTTCCCCCTCGACCTGGCTGCTGCCACCGCCACCCCCGTGGCGCTGACCGCTCCTGCGATCGGTTGATCAACCCTCTGGGTTGAATAACTTCAAGGGTTTCGACAACAAAGCTCCCGCTTCGGCGGGGGCTTTCTTATATGGGACAGTTGCAGCCCATCGTGATGGCTGGGACAACGTTCGTTAATGCTCAGATCGCTGCCGAAGAGATCGAAATCGAGTCAAAGCAAAGATTCCTCTAAGGCATTTTGGTTGATCAACAGGGCAGCAAGCCCCAACAGCGCAGACAGGCATTGGCGTTGCCAAAGTCATCAGCTTCCATATTCAGCCACAGCAGGCTGGGGGCGAGGCTGCTCGAGAAAACTTCCAGCGCCCGATCCGCCTCTGTTGCGTTGAGGGCGTCGGTGCGCACCTTGAGGGCCAAGGCCGAATGCAGCTAGGTGGCATCCCGCTGGGCACGAACGGCGTCAACACCGCTGCTGGGCTGAGGTGGCAGCGCCTCGCGCAAGGCCTGGAGCTGCGGCAGCAAATACCCCACGGGGCGGCGGGGCACCATTGCGGCGATGGGCTTGCCCCTGCGGGTAATCAACACGGGCTCGCCGCCCTCCACCGCACCGAGCAGGCTGGAGAGCTGGGCCTTGGCTTCAGCCACTTCGAGGCGAGCCTGGGCATCATTATCTATTGGCCAATGCCAGGTCTATTGGCCAATGCCAGTTCTATTGGCCAATGCCAGCGAGAACGGGCAGATGAGCTGTCGCTGACAAGGCAAGAGCTCAGGCAAACAGGCCGGGACAGCTCATCTGCCGCTGTCGTCGCGTGCGCCAGTCAGCACACTGCGAACCTCATCACGGCGCAGCACCAGCACACCCAAGGGGGGCAGGCAGAGATCGAGAGAATGCTCGTAGCCGTGCATGGGAGTGGCGGTGCTGAACTTGCCCCCGAGATTGCCGAGGTTGCTGCCGCCGTAGCGGCCACTGTCGCTGTTGAAGGCCTCGGCATAGAACCCCTCCAAGGGGACGCCGACGCGGTAGTGGGAATGGGGTTGGGGGGTGAAGTTGGCCACCACCACCAACCAGCGCCCAGTGGTGCTTTCGCGGCGCATAAAACTAATTACAGAATGGCGATTGTCGTTACAATCAATCCACTGGAAGCCATATTGATTGAAATCATCGCGCCAGAGAGCTGGCTCATTTTTATAGAATTCATTCAGGTCATCAACCATGCGCTGCAGACCTTGATGGGGCTCAAATTGCAACAGACTCCATTGCAGATCCCCCCAAATATTCCATTCAGAACGCTGGGCAAATTCCATACCCATGAAGATGGTTTTCTTGCCTGGATGGGTCCACATGTAGGCCAACAAGGCCCTGACATTGGCGAACTTTTGCCAGTCATCTCCTGGCATTTTCTGGAGGAGATTACTCTTGCCATGCACCACTTCATCATGGCTCAAGGCCAGCATAAAGTTTTCAGTGAAGGCATACCAAATCGAGAAGGTGACATTATTTTGATGGAACTGTCGGAACCAGGGATCGAGTTCGAAATAATCGAGCATGTCATGCATCCAACCCATGTTCCATTTCAAGTTGAAGCCCAGCCCGCCAATCTCGGTCGGTTGGGTGACCATCGGCCAGGTGGTCGATTCCTCGGCGATTGACAGGGCACCAGGGAAATACTGAAACAGCACGTGGTTGGCCTGCTGAAGGAACTGCACCGCCTCCGTGTTCTCGCGGCCGCCATGTTCGTTGGCCAACCACTGGCCGGTGGGCCGCAGATAATCCCGATAAAGCATCGAGGCCACGGCATCGACCCGGATGCCATCGATATGAAATTCCTCAAACCAATAGATAAGATTCGCCACCAGGAAGTTGCGTACCTCATTGCGGCTGTAGTTGAAAATCAACGTGCCCCATTCCTTGTGCTCTCCAATCCGGGGGTCGGCATGCTCGTAGAGGTGGGCCCCATCAAAGAACGCCAAGCCGTGGCCATCCTTGGGGAAATGGCCTGGCACCCAGTCCAGAATCACCCCGAGACCCTCGGCATGGCAGCGGTCGACAAAGGCCCGGAATTCATCGGGGCTGCCATAGCGGCTAGTGGGGGCATACCAGCCAGTCACCTGGTATCCCCAGGAGCCATCGAAGGGATGCTCGGAAATCGGCATCAACTCGATATGGGTGAAACCACGGGCCTTGACGTAGGGAATCAAGCGATCCGCCAGCTCGCCATAGGTCAGCAACCGCGCCCCGGGCTTGAGATCCGCCGCGGGTACCGGCGGCCGCGCCGTGCCGTCCGCTTCGATGAAAGGGGTATCAGTGGAACCATGCATCCAGCTGCCTAAATGCATTTCGTAGACAGAAATCGGCTGCTCAATCGGATTGCGGTTGTCGCGCTGATCCAGCCAATCGCCGTCACTCCAGTTGTAACTACCCAGTTCCGCCACAATCGAGCCGGTATTGGGGCGCACCTCTTGGCGAAAGCCATAGGGATCGGACTTCTGATAGCAATGACCCGACTGATTACGGATCTCATATTTATAAATATCCCCCACCTTCATGCCAGGGATGAACAACTCCCAGCAGCCTCCCAGGCGCTGTTGCATCGGATGATGGCGTCCATCCCAAGCATTGAAATCGCCCAACACCGCCACCGAGCTGGCATTGGGGGCCCACAGGCAGAACTGCACGCCCATCACCCCCTGCCGTTCGCCGGCATGGGCGCCCATGCGACGCCAAATGTGGTGGTGGTTGCCCTCGGCGAAGAGGTGGCGATCCAATTCGCCCATCCACTCCTGACGAAAGGCCCAGGGGTCGTACTGCTCATGCACGATGCCGGCCCGACGCACCCGCAGCCGGTAACGGCAGCCGGGATCTGCTGGCAACTCGGCCTCAAAGATCCAGGGGTGATGGGGGGTCTGGGTGGGCCGTGCCGTCGCCTCCCCTTCCAGCAACAGCTCAACGGTTTCCGCATCTGGCATCCAGCAGCGCACCACCCAACGGCCGTCACTGAGCTGTTGGGGTCCGAGGATGGCCGCAGGATGGTTGTGACGACAGTCCGCCAGACGCTGCGCGTCCTCAGCCATCCATTCAAGGCGGGTTACGGACATGACGGCTGGGTAAAACGGGGCGCGCCGGGAGCTTAGTCTCTGCGGCACCCTCAGCGGGTGCTGGGCAGCGAAGGATCGGTGGGGAAATCAACGCCGATGATGGCGTTGCGACGGTCGAGAATCACAAAAATATTGTCATTGAGTCGTGTGAATTTAGTCAGCACCAGCACTAGCTTCATGTCGGTGGTGTCCTCGGCGCGGGCGACTTTCTCCACTTTCACCACATTGCCTGTGCGCTGCTGCAGTGCCTGCCATTTGCGCTGCAGGGCCGCCGGGGGGATCTCCTCCTGCAATATGGGGCCGAGGAAACTGGAGGCAAAAACATATCGGCCCTCAATCAGGGCCTGAACAAATTGACGCGCCACCGTTTCAGCGGCCACATCGGCGGCGTCGAAGTGATACCCCTCCAGCCTTCCCTCGCTATCAATGATCATCAACAGCTGACGGGGCCCGGCGCTGGTGACCAGACGGGCCCCGACCGCGCTGGAATCCACCCCGGGGACCACCGAGTCCAGGCTCCAGCTGAGAATGCGGGGCTGGTTGCGCAGATGGCTGCGCACCATCGCCGGGCTCGTCATCCGCTGCAGCTTGGGGGCGAATTGGGCGAAGCGAGACTCGGCATCGCCGTCCTTGAGAGCCTTGAGGATCTGTTCGGCCGCAGCCCGGGCCCGCTCCTCACTGAGGGCAGCACTGGGCTGGCTGCGGCTGGGGGCAACAGGGGCCGCCAAGACAGGGGCCGCCAGGGGACCCTGAACCAGGGGCGCCTGGAGCGGGGTCGCCTGGGCCTGCCCGAGCTGGGGAGCCAGGGCCGCAGCGACGGCCAGGGCAAGGGCTGGAAGCCCGGCGCTCAGGGTCGGACGCGGCATGGCAATGGTGGGGCAATGGTCCCTTCAGTGTGCCCCAGCCCCAATGGGGCCAGCCCCAATGGGGCGAGCCCCCACGGGGCCCAGCAGGGGGTCAAGCCCCAGCCAGGCCCCGGCCAGATGCAACTGCAGGGTGATCACCCGGTGCCCTGGGCCCGGAGCCGTACGGGGCAGCTGGCCGTCGCCGGGGTTGACGGCGATCTGGGGCCAGGCGGCACCGGCCAGAGAGAGGCGCAACCGCTCCCCGGGGGCCAGGGTGGCTGCCAGGGGTTGCAACTCCAGGCGCAGCTCTTGCCGTTGCCGGCAGTGCTCCCCCCGCAGGCGCAGGAAGCCGGTGGAAATCTGGCTTACCCGGGTGCCATCGGCGCTCACCACCGCCAGGGCACCGCAGAGGTCGAAACCCGGCTGGTCCGCCGCCACCCCCAGTTCGAGCCAGGGACGGCCCAACAAATCCAAGCTGGTCGCCAGGGGTTCGCTGCTGAAGCAGGCCACATCGGCCCGCCCATCGATGTCGCCGCGTTCCACCAGGCCAGCATCCAGGCCCAGGTGGCCCCCCCGACCGGGGACCGGGCGCCAGGGGTCATGCACCAGCACCACCACTCCCTCCCCTGGCGGCGCAGGCGGCTCCCCAGCCTGGCCGGCGGCCGCCACCAACCGCCCCTCCAGCGAACGCACCGCCGCCAGCCCCCGACTCTGCAAACGCCAGCCCAGGGGAACGGGGGATGGCGGGGGGGACCAGGGCTGCCAGATGCCGCTGCGCAGCTCCTGGAGCAGCACCGGATCGGTGCTGACCGGAGCGGGCTGGTCCTGGCTGCCCCCGGCCATGCGCCCACCAGGGGCCGGCACCGGGGTGGGTGGCAGCTGGGTGGGTGGGTGTTCAGCCCCCAGCAGATGGCGCCGAAAAAAAGCCAACTGGCGCTCGTCGCAGCCGCCACGCCATTGCAGGTGGGTCCAGGCGCCGATCAGCAGTTCCGGATTGCCGCCAGCCTGGTGCGCCCGCTGCCACAGATCCAACACCCCGCCCAGGTGGGGATCGTGCCAGCCGCCGATCAGCAGCAGGGGACGCCGCAGCAAGGCTGGGTTCACCGGATGGATAAGCCAATCGCCGGGCCGGGCCGGATCCAAGCCGAGCCAGCGCCCTCCCATGCCCCCAGGGTCATGGCGGGCTAACAGAGCGAGGCCTTCGTCCAAAAAACGGCCGCTCTCCAGGCTGCGGCGAATCTCCCACCAGCCAGGCCCATCGCCACGGCGGCGGCAGGCGGCGGCGGCCAGCTGCAGGGCCCAGGCCAAGCCCAGGCTCCACCAATGGGCACCCCCCGTACTCGCCCAGTGGAGACGCTCGTCCAGGCCGGCCATGGCGGGGGCCAGACAATCGGGCAGGGGGTCGTCCAGGCCGGCCGGGGCAGGCTGTTCAGCGGCGGCGATCAACAGTTGGCTGAGCCCCTGATACGAAAACCCATAGCTGCCCACCAGCCCATTGCCCAACGGCAGGCGTCGCGCCCAGCGCACCGCCGCGGCCCCATCGGCGGCCTCCTGGCCAAAGCCCCTGAATTGGCCTTCGGAATCGCCGCAGCCGCGCACGTCCTGCACCACGACCACGAAGCCCCGGTCGGCATACCAACTGGGGTGGGCGTAGGTGACGGTGGAAGCGATGGCCCGGCCGTAGGGCTGGCGCATCAACAGCACCGGCCAAGGTCCAGGTCCCTCCTCGGGGAACCAGAGACGGCCCGCCAGCACGGCACCGTCATCGGCCCGCATCGGCGCTTCCTGGGAGCGGGCCACTCAGAAAACGTCCGGGCAGTGCAAGCCGATCACATAGGTGGCAAGCACTTCGGCATCCACGGGCGAAAGTCCCTGGTTGCGGGCCACGCTGGCAATGGCCTGGGGGGAGGTGGCGGACTGGCCGCTGGCGTTGAGCTGCTTGAACTGAGCGCAGAGACTTTTAGCCAGGCCGGGGTTCTGCTTGACGCTGTCCAACAGGGCTGAAGCCGCCCGGGCGGGGAGCACGGGACCACCAACCGGAGAGCCGCTGATCGCCAGCAGAACCATGGCCACCCCGATCACCGGTGAAAAGCGAAACCTCAGCATCGAGAGGCAGGCCTGAACCATGGAGACGACCGTGCAAGCAAAGGGCTTGTATTCCATTCCATGTATTCGCACCCTCCCCCCCTGGCCCCCAGGGTCAGTTCCGCGAGCGACTGGCCTGGGCGCGGCCGATCCAAAGCCGCAAGGTGGCCATGGCCAGCAGGGGCACGCTGGGGCCGGTGAGGCGGCGTTGCAAGCGGTGCACCTGGTTGAGCAGACGTTGGGGATCAGCCCCCCCCAGGGCCGCCGACCCAGGGATGCCGGCATGCAACAACAGGGACGCCTCCTCGGGACGCAGCTGCAGGTCGCCGATCAGGCGAGCCTGGGCCCGCAGGCGCTTTAGTCGGGCCTCACTGGCTTGGCCAGGGGCGGCGAGCTGACGCAAGCGGGGGTCCTCCAGCTGGGCCAGCCCCCCCCAATCGCCGATCCCAGCGGCCCTCAACACCTTGACTTCAGCTCGAAACTGATGCGGCACTGCCCCGAATCCAGGCTCGCCGCCGTCCGCCCTCATGGCACCAGGGTGATCGTCTGACCGGCCAGATCCCGCCGCGCTTCCGCCAGCACCTTGGGGGTTGAAAGTCCCTCAACAGCATTGTCGAAGCCCCGCAAACGAACGCGCACCACCCCGGTGGGACTGACGCGGCCACTGGCCCGCAGATTGCGGGCCACCTGCTCGACCGTGGGGGCGTAAGCCTCGGGGGCTAGATCGGCTGGGGCGGCGGCCACCACCAGATCCCCGCCGTTGTCAAAAACAATCGGCACCTGCACCGCCCCCGGCACGCTCACTCGGGGCACATAGCTGACCGCAAAGGCCAGGCAAGAGATCGCCAACAGGGCCGTGAAGCTAGTGACGCCCACCAACCGAAAACGGAAACCCCAGCGCAGGATGAAGGCGGCCACCGTCAAGGCCACCAGAACGCCAGTGGCCGCGCCCAGCCAGAGGCCGGCCTGAAGAGAGGTGGGATCGGCAGCCATGGGGACTGGGCAAACGGCACAGGCCCCTTATATTGCGGCCGACCCAGGCGGTGACAGTTCAAGGTGGATGACCTTGCTGCCTGAGCCCCCGCCATCCAAGGGCTTTCGTTCGCCCCGCCGCTTCCCCGCTCGGCTGTTGCTGGCCTTGGTTTTGGCCGGTAGTGCGGTGGCAGCACTGGCGCTGTTGGCCTGGATCTGCTCCGATCGGCTGCTGGCCGGGCTCTATGGCCACTGGCGACCCTGGATCGAACGTCAGGTGGGCACCGTCATGGGCCACCCGCTGCAACTGGGTTCCTATCAGGGCTTTGGCCCTGGGGGGCTGGAGGTGGGTCCCAGCCGTTTCCTGCCTGGCGAGGGCGATGACTCCAGCATCAATGTGCGCGGGGTGCGGGCCCGGGTGCGGCCCTTGGCCAGCTGGCAGCAGCAGAGCCTCCAGCTGGAGCTGGATTTCATCGGCGCCGAAGTCGACCTGCGCCGCAACCGCCTCGGGCAGATCTGGAAACTGGGAACCCTGGCGCCGGGCCGCCGGCCCCCCAGGCTCAACCTGACTTTTCGGCTGCTGGAGCCGGCCAAGGTGCGGCTTTGGGGCTTCTCCCAGCCCAATCGTGGGCCTTTGCAGGCCCGGGTCCGCGGCCAGGCCGACCTCAACCTGCCGGCCAGTCGCATCGACGTGCGTGCCCGGTTGGAATGGCCCCAGGATCCCGGCGCCCTGCTGCTTTCGGGCCAGGGCCAATGGGGTCAGGGTCAGCGTTGGCAGGGGGATTTCACGGCCCGGGGCTTGGCCCTCCCCCCCCTCAGCCCGTTGTTGCCCCTGCCGCCCTCCTCCCGCCTGACGGGATACGCCGATGGCCAGGTGCGGCTGAGCCTGCAGCAGGGGATGGCCGATTGCAGCGGCTTCCTCAAGGCCCAAAACGTCCGCTGGCGAGCCAGCCCCAACGCCCCGGACCTGACCCTGGCGCCCCTGCCCCTGCGCTGCAATGACAAGCAGCTGGAGCTGGCCGCCAGTCGCTGGCGGTATCAGACCTGGGCAGGAACGATCGCCGGGCGACTGACCCGCCAGCGACGCCTCGATCTGCTGGTGCAGGCCGAACCGCCCAAGGGTCTCGGCCTCGGCCCCTCGCCCCTGCTCGCCAGGCTGGGGGGGCAATTGGGCAAGGACGGAATCCTGGGCGCCAGCGTCCAGGCTCGGCGCGGCGCCTCCCGGCTCGATCTCAGCGGCTCGATCGGCAGGGTGCTGAATTTGCAGGGCCCCTGGCAGGTGAATGCCAGCGACCTGCCGCCGCTGGCCCGCCTGCCCGTCTGGCTGCGACAACAGCCCCTGGCGGGGCGGCTGCAGCTGGAGGGACGGCTGGCGGCCCCCGCCCTCAGCCTGGGGTCCGAACTGGCCGGCCAGCATCCCCTGCTGGGGGCCTGGAGCGCGGCGGTGGCCTGGCGGGATGGCCTGCTGCGGCTGGAGCGGCTGCGGGCCGAGGGACTGGAGGCCAGCGCCCAGCTGCCCCTGAACCTCAAGCCAGGCCGGGGGCTGGTGATGGGCAATCTGACCAGCCAGCTAGACCTGCGCCATTACCCCTTGGGCCGCCTCAGCCCCCTGGTGGGCACCCGCCTGCAGGGCCATCTCGACGCCCAAGGCCCCGTGACGGGCCCCCTCAACCTGCTGGCGGCCGATCTGCGACTAAGGCTGCAGCAACCGGGCGCCGGCCCGTTGGCCCTGCGCGAAACCTGGAGCGGCCGTTTCCAGGGACTGGTGGGCAGCGGCAGCCAAAAGGCTCGCTCCGGCGGCCAGCTGCAGCTGGTGGCCGCGGCCCCGGCCCCCCCCGGGCGGCTTGACACCTGGCTGGATGCCAAATGGCATCCCGTGCGGATCCAGCTGGATCGGGGCGGCGGGCAGCTCACCATGAAAGGGCGACCCAGCCACTACGACTGGCAGGCCAAGGGCCTCTCCCTCCAGGGTCTGGCCCTGACGCTGGCCCCTAATCAGCCGCTGCGAAACCTGCAGGGGCAACTGGGGGGCCGTGGCGTGCTCGAACTGCAACCGCTCTCGGTTACCGGGACGGCGCAGATCGAGCAGCCGAGCTTCCTCGGCCTGGCCGCCCGCCAGCTGCGGGCCAGCTTTGCTTACAGCCGCAACCGCTACAAATTGCAGGCCGATCTCGTGCCCCTCACCGCCGGGCGCCTGCGGATCGACCTGAAGGGCCGGCCCAATGGACCGCTGCAGTCCCATTGGGTAGCCCGGGGTCTGGATGCGGGGCTGCTGCGCCAAATGGCGATCACCTGGGATCTGGCGCGGGGCCCCATCCCCAAGTCCATGGCCATCGGCCAGGCCAGCGATCTGGGCAGCCTGGTGTGGGACATCCTGGGCCCCAGCATCGATCAGCAATTGGAGGCCCTGGCACGGGCCGAGGCCCTGGCGAACCAGCGCCAGGCCGACCTGCGACGGCTGAGTCGCCAGGAGCTACTGGCCCGACTGCAAACCAGCCTGGACGCCGACCTACGCCTCAGCGGTCCGGACCCGGGCCGGCTGCGGGCCCAACTGGAGGCGAGAGGGCACCTTTGGTTGGGCCAGCGCGACCGCGACGTAGCCCTGGGCAGCGAGCCATTGACCTTCCGACTCGATGGTCCCCTGCGGGGCGGCGAAGGTCATTTCGAGCTGGCGGGTCTGACCCTGGGCCTGCTGAGCCTGTTGGCCCCGGTGCCCCGGGGCCTGAGCGGCGGCCTGGGCCTCAAGGGCACCTACCGGCTGGGAGGGGCCAATCCCGAACTGGTGGTGAATTTGGCCCTGGATCAGGCCCGGATTGGTCCCCAACCCATCACCCTGGAGCGGGGCCGGATTGAGCTGCGGCAAGCCGTTGTCCAGCTAGACCTGGCCCTGCGGGCCCAGGGCGCCAAAAGCAACGTCGCCCTCGTAGGTCAGATCCCCCTGAACCCCAACCAGAGCGGGCTGGAACTACGGCTCACCAGCCGGGGTGACGGCTTGACCTTCCTCTCCGCCTTGGCCGGCTCCGCCATTGAATGGCAGCAGGGCAGCGCCGACCTGCGGCTGCTGGTGCGCGGCAGCCTCAACGAGCCGATCGCCAACGGTTTTGTCAGGCTGCGCCGTGGCCAGTGCCGCTTCCTTGGCCAGAAACTTGAAAAGGTTGAAGCGACTGTCCTTTTCGACTTCAAACAACTTGAGCTGCAGCAGCTCACTGCCCAGGTGGGTCGCAACGGGCTGATCCAGGGTGAGGGAAAGCTGGGCTTGATCCGTCCCCTCGACGGCCCCCCAAGCCTGATGGTGAAGCTGCGCCAGGTGCCCTTCTCGATGAACCGGCTGCAGGCCATGGGCCAGGGGCAGCTAACCCTGGGCGGCAGCCTGCGCTCGCCGGAGCTGGGCGGGGAGGTGACCGTGAGCCGGGGGACCCTCAATGTCCAGCCGGCGGGTATCAGCAAAGGCCCCGGCGGTGCCACCACCAGCGTGCAGCGCCTGATCGAAGAGGACTGGAAATTTGACAAGCCCTTGGTGTTGCTCGGCCCCGACGTGGCCTCGGCCACGGCCAACTCCCTGGCCGAAACCGTGCCCAACTTCCCCTACCTGGCCTTCAACAACCTGAGGCTGCGCTTTGGACCCGACCTGAGGGTGGTCCTGCCCAGGGTGGCGAGCTTCAACACCGGCGGCTCCCTGCGCATCAGCGGCCGCCTGGACCCCAGCCTGCGGGCCTCCGGGGTGGTTCGCCTGTTGGGTGGCCGGCTCAATCTGTTCACCACCAGCTTCAGCCTCGATCCCCAGGCCCCCAACGTGGCGGTGTTCACGCCCTCCCTCGGGCTGGTGCCCTATCTGGACATCGCCATGCGCACCCGCATCTCCGACAGCCTGGGGCTGATCGCGCCCAACGGCTTCAATCCAACCTCGCGGGAAGCCTTTGTGGCGGGAGCGCCGACAACAACCCTCACCCCCGGCGGGGCTTCCCTGCGCCAACTCAATCTCATCTTGGTAACGGTGAGCGTCAGCGGTCCTGCCGATCGCCTCGGGGAAAACATCAAGATGCGCAGCACTCCCCCCCTGCCCCAGGAACGGCTGGTGGCCCTGGTGGGGGGAAACTCCCTGGCGGGGCTTGGATCGGGCGGGGCGGGCACGGCCCTGGCGACGGTGCTGGGGCAGTCGCTGCTGTCACCGCTGCTCTCCTCCTTGAGTGATGCCATGGGGCAGCGGGTCAGCCTGGCGCTTTATCCCACCTATGTCAGTCCGGAAATCTCCTTCAGCTCCAATCAAACCTCCAGACGGCTGCCTCCCCAGTTGGTGCTGGGGGCCGAAATCGGCTACGACCTCAGCGACCGGGTCAATCTTTCGCTGCTGGCGGCCCCGAACCGTACGGACATACCGCCGCAGATGACCCTGAATTACAAGGCCTCCGAGCTGATCAACATTGAGGCTTCGGTGGACAGCCAAGGCTCCTGGGGCTCCCAGCTGCGGCTGTTTCTGCGCTTCTAAGCCCAATGGCGGCGGTCGCCCCCGTACGGTCGGCTGCACCAGTCCCACCGGGCCGTGGCACCCGGCACCCCCCTTGGCGCAACCTCCTGCGACGGACCGGCATGACGCCGCCCCAGCCGCCCCCGCCCGGGAAGTGATCGGCGTGGACCTGGGCGGCACCGCCATCAAGTTGGGCCGGTTTGATCAGCAAGGCCAGTTGCTGGCGGCCCTGGAGGTGCCGACACCCCAGCCAGCGGTCCCTGGAGCCACCTGCGTGGCGATCGTCGAGGCCGTGGCCCAGCTCGATCCTGAAGGTCGTGCCGACCGGGTCGGCATCGGCCTGCCGGGCCCCACCGACCACCAGGGGCGGGTGGCACGGATCGCGATCAACCTGGAGGGCTGGCGCGAGGTGCCCCTGGCCGAATGGCTCGAACCCCAGTTGCAGCGCCCCGTGACCCTGGCCAATGACGCCAATTGCGCCCTCGTCGGTGAGGCCTGGCAGGGGGCGGCCCAAGGCCATGACGATGTGCTGCTGCTCACCCTGGGGACCGGGGTCGGGGGGGCCGTGCTGCTGGCAGGCCGCTTGTTTCTGGGTCACCGTGGCGCCGCCGCTGAACCGGGACTGATCTGCGTCAATCCCGAGGGGCCCCCCTGCCGCAGCGGCAACCGGGGCTCCTTGGAGCAGTACTGCAGCATTGGCGGTCTGGGCCGACTGAGCCCGCTGTCGCCCCGGGAACTGGAACGCCGGGCGGCGGCGGGTGATGCCGAAGCCCTGGCCGTATGGGCGGCCTACGGGCGCTGGCTGGGGGTTGGCCTCAGCTCATTGCTGTATGTACTGACACCGGAGCTGGTGCTGATCGGCGGTGGCCTCAGCGGGGCCAGCGAGCACTTCCTGCCGGCCGTTTGGCAGGAAGTGGAACAACGGGTGCTGGAGGTCAGCCGCGAGGGGCTGGCCATCCGCCGCTGCGCCCTGGGCAATGGGGCCGGCCGGCTGGGGGCCGCTCGCCTGGCCCTGCAGCGCCTGGGCTGACCCATCGCTTGGGATGATGGAACGATGCTGACCTCCCCCCCGATCGACGCTTCGGCCTCGACGCCGCCCGATCCAAGCCCGGAGCTGCTGGCTCGGGCCGCGGCCGTCAGGCTTGCCGCCATGGAGCTGGGTCGCAAGGCCGACAGCGAACGGCAAGAGGCCCTGGTGGCCATGGCCGACGCGCTGCAGCGCCATAGCGAAGCGATTTTGGCCGCCAACAGGGCCGACCTGGAAAGGGCCGCCGCCGAGGGCCTGGCGCCAACGCTGCTGGCCCGACTGAAACTGGATGGGGCCAAACTGGCTGGGGCCATTGCGGCAGTGCGCCAGGTGGCGGGCCTGGCCGATCCGGTCGGTCGCCGTCAGTTGCATCGCGAACTGGCTGCGGGACTGGTTCTGGAGCGGATCTCGGTGCCCCTGGGGGTGGTGGGGGTGATTTTTGAGGCGCGACCCGATGCGGTGATCCAGATCGCGGCCCTGGCGATCCGCTCCGGCAATGGGGCCCTGCTCAAGGGCGGCCGGGAGGCGGCCGGCAGCGCCGAGGCGATCCTGGCCGCGATCAAGGAGGGCCTGGCGGCCAGTGGTGTGTCCCCCGCCAGCCTGGAGATGCTGACCAGTCGCCAGGAAAGCCTGGCGATGTTGAAACTGGACGGCCTGGTGGACCTGATCATTCCGCGCGGCTCCAATGCCCTGGTGCGTTACATCCAGGACCACACCCGCATTCCGGTGCTGGGCCACGCCGCCGGCCTCTGCCACCTCTATGTGGATGCGGCCGCCGATGGCCAGCAAGCCCTGCGCCTGGCGCTGGACAGCAAAACCCAGTATCCAGCGGCCTGCAATGCCATCGAGACCCTGCTGGTGCATCAGAGCATCGCCGCCAGCTTTGTGCCGGCAGCCATCGCCATGTTCACCGCAGCCGGCGTCGAACTGCGCGGAGATGGGGCCGCCTGCTCCCTTGGGGTGCCGCTGGCGGCCAGCGAAGCGGATTGGGGCACCGAATATGCCGACCTGATCCTCAACATCAAGGTTGTCGCCGACCTGGACGCCGCCCTCGCCCATATCGCCCGCTACGGCTCCCGCCACACCGACGCCATCTGCACCAACGACGAGACTGCGGCCGAGCGCTTCTTGAAAGCGGTGGACAGCGCCGGCGTTTACTGGAACTGCTCCACCCGTTTCGCCGATGGCAACCGCTACGGCTTTGGCGCCGAGGTGGGGATCAGCACCCAGACCCTGCCGCCGCGAGGCCCGGTGGGCCTGGAGGGTCTGGTCACCTACCGCTACCTGCTGCGCGGCGATGGCCATATCGCCGCGGATTACGCCAGCGGAGCCAGCCTGTTCACCCACCGGGATTTGCCGCTTTAGATCAAGCCGATGAGTTGCGGCTGATTAACCACATGGCGGGGCCGGCCGGCCAGAATCGCCTCAACATTGGCGGCCACCTCGGCAATCAGCCGCTGCCGGGCCGCCTTGGTGGCCCAGGCGATGTGGGGGGTGATCACGCAGTTCGGGGCCTGCAGCAGGGGGTTGGTGGCCTCGGGGGGCTCCAGGGTCAACACATCCAGTCCGGCGCCGCCCAGACGGCCCTGATGCAGGGCCGCCGCCAGGTCGGTTTCGTTGATCAGGGCGCCGCGGCCGGTGTTGATCAGCAGGGCCGTAGGTTTCATCAAGGCCAACCGCTCGGCATTGATCAGCTGGCGGGTCTCGCTGGTCAGCGGGCAGTGCAGGCTGACCACATCGCTGTTGGCCAACAGGGCAGCCAGATCGGTGCGGTCCGGCCCCGGGGTGCGGCGATGAACCAGGACCTCCATCCCGAAGGCGGCGGCGATGCGCGCCACCGCTGCCCCGATCCGCCCCATTCCCACCACGCCAAGGGTCTGGCCGGCCAATTCCTGCAGCTGGCCCTCCCAGTAGCAGAAATCGGCGGCGGCACTCCACCGCCCCTGGTGCACGCCGGTGTTGTGGCTGCCGGTGCGGTTGGTCAGCTCCAGGATGAGGGCAAACACGGCCTGGGCCACGGAGGCCGTGGCGTACTCGGGCACATTGCAGAGGGGCAGACCCCGGGCCGCCGCCGCCACCCCGTCCACCACGTCATAGCCAGTGGACAACATCACCACCCCATTGAGGTGGGGGGCTGCGGCGAACTCAGCCTCCCCCAGAGGGGTTTTATTGGTGATTACCACCGTGGCTGCGGCCAAGCGTTCGGCGACGAGGGATGCTGGCGTGCGGGGAAAGACCTGGAGGGCACCGAGGCGCTCCAAGGGTTCCCAGGAGAGGTCCCCTGGGTTGGTGGTGTGGCCATCAAGCACAACCAAGCCGGGTGAGCCGGTTGGGGTGCTCACCGCTGGCCACCACGCCGAGGCAGTTCGGGCCGCTCAATGTCCCGGTCGCGGCGGAAGAGGCCATCCAGGTAGTGGCGGGCGACAGCGCGGTCCTCGCAACCGTGCTGGAAGAGAAAACCCGCCAGGGCCGCCTGCATCAGTCGGTACTGATCCCACTGGGGGTGGAGGGAGATGAACTCGCGCATCGCCATGAAGAGATCTTCCGGCATTTGGTTCTCGATGCTCACCGTGCAGGGGGCGTGATCGGGAATCTGGGTCATACGGCTCACTTCGAGGACGACCCCATCAGGCCACGGCAAGGCCCCAGCCGTCAAAGCGCTCCGATCAACCAAAGTCTCATGCGTCTCAACCCTGGAAGGGGTGGAAAACGTCTGGCCGCAGACGGGCCAATTTTGCAGCGGAACAACGGAGGAATACCCCAGGGATCGTCAAGGGGGAGAGGGGTTTCCCACAGAACCAATCTTGGTGGTCAGCCAGGGCAGCCAAGCAGGCATCAACCGCTGGGGAAAACCCTGGGGAGGGATGGGGAAAGCACCAGCCCAAGGCTGGAAAAGTTCAAGCCTCAGGATTCGTGATCAATGGCCTGGCGCAGAGAAGACCTCCGTATCTCTGCCACGGAGGTCTTGACGGCCAGGCCGAACGGATCACTCCTCGTCTTCACCACCTGCGGGAACAAGACGAATCTGCTTGCGTCCCAACTTGATCTCGAACTCATCACCGGGATTGAGGTCCAGAAGGGCCGTGTAGGCCTTACCCACCAACAGGTTGCCGTTGCCTTGAACAGTGGCCACATAGCTGAGCTTGCGCCCCCCCTTGCCTATACCCTTGCCGCTGTTGTCGCCAAGGCTGAGACCTTTGGCCTCCAAGAGGGCTTCATAGAAGGCGGTGAAGTTCAGGCGCTCCGAACCATCCTTCTTGGTGCTCACATAGCCGCAGCTGCGCACCAAGTCGGATTTGGATGCATCGCCGAGTTCCTTGACTTTGGACAGGAGATCGGGGCCGGTCAACATGATGCGTGGCAGCAATTGAGGTTCAATTTACCCTAACGCCCCGAGTCCCTAAAGCAAGTGTGTAATCAGCACCAGATGACATCAATTGCATCAGGGTCGCCCTTCGCTTCTTGGGCCTGCATTGCATCGGCGCCCTGCTCTTGCCCAGGCCACTGCGATGCAATAAATGCATTTTTTGGCTGCCCCGATGGCCTCAGGCCAGGGATAAACGCAGCCGGTTCAAGGCCTCACCCACACTCAGCGCTTGAATCCAGGCCCGTGGTCGGCTGCTGCCAAAACGCACCGCCTCACTGCGGCAGGAGGCCGGCCCGGCCACGGCGATATGCACCAGACCCACCGGCTTCTGGTCACTGCCACCCCCCGGCCCCGCCACCCCGGTGATCGCCAGGGCCCAATCACTACCGGTGACACGCCGGGCCCCCAAGGCCATCGCCTCCGCCACTGGATCACTAACAGCCCCCCAGCGTTCCAGCTCCAGCGGATCAACCCCCAGCAGGCCCTGCTTCACCGCATTGGCATAGGCGATCACACCGCCCAGAAACACATCGGAGGCACCGGGCACCGCCGTCAAGGCTGCCCCCAATCCGCCGCCGCTGCATGATTCAGCCACCGCCAAAGTTTCGCCCCGCTGGCGCAGCTTCTCGATCACCACCGAAGCCAGGCTGTCCCCATCGATGCCGTAACAACTCTGGCCACTGCGCCGCCTCAGTTCGGCCTCCAGTGGTGCCAGCAAAGCGGCGGCCGAGTCTTCATCTTTGGCCCGGGCCGTCATACGCAACTTCACCTCCCCCAGACCCGCATAGGGGGCCAGGGTGGGGTTGTCCTGGGCGAGCAGGTCACTCACCTGTTCGGCCAGGGCCGATTCACTGACCCCCCAAAAGCGCAACAGGCGGCTGGCGAAGACCCCCTCGGCCACTCCGGCCTGCCGCAACCAGGGCTCCGCCGTGGCCAGCCACATCGCCTTCAGTTCCGACGGCACCCCCGGAAAGGTGAGCACGGTGAAGCCCGCCACGGGACTCCAGATCATCCCGGGGGCCGTGCCGGTGGGATTGGGCAGCACCTGGGCTCCCTCGGGCAGCCAGGCTTGACGGCGGTTACTGGCGGCCAGGGGGCGACCCCGACCTGCCAACCGTGCCTGGATCAACTCCCACACCTCAGGCCGCTCCTGGAGGGGGGTATCAAAAGCGGCGGCGATCGCCTCGGTAGTCAGATCGTCGGGGGTCGGACCCAGGCCGCCGCTGGTGATCAGCACACGAGAGCGTTGGCTAGCGGCCCGCACCGCCGTGATCACCCGTTCCCGGTTGTCGCCGACCACCTCCTGGCGAAAATGCGGAACCCCCAGGGCCGCCAGCCGCTCGGCGAGCCAGCGGGCATTGCTGTTGAGAATGTTGCCGAGCAACAACTCGGTGCCGATGCAAAGCAGCTCGGCCCCCTGCCGGGGGTCTGGGGCTGGGTTGGTCATCAAAAGTCTTGGGCCAGGCTGCGGCGGGTGAGCACCAAGGCGCCGATCAAGACGGCGGTGGCGAGCCCCAGCCAAAGAAAACGCAACTCGGCATTGGCCACCACCAGCGCCAGGGAGGCCAGCCACTGGGTGAAGGCGTAAATCAAAAGCACCGTATGCCGCTGGCTCAGGCCGCTGCGCAACAGGCGGTGATGGAGATGGCGGCGATCGGGATAAAAGGGTGAGCGGCCCTCCCGCAGACGCCCCATGATCACCGCCGACATGTCGGCCAGCGGCAGCGACAGAATCAACAGGGGTAGCAGCAAGCTGACGCTGGTGAGGGCTTTGGCCGGGCCGACGATGCTGATTGAAGCCAGGGCGAAGCCGAGGAAATAGGACCCCCCATCTCCCATGAAGATCTTGGCGGGATTGAAGTTATGGCGCAGAAAGCCCAGGCAGGCACCCGCCAGGGCGGCCCCCAACAAGCCAGGGGCGCTTTGATTCAGGCTGTAGCTCACCGAAAGCAAGGCCACGGCGGCGATGCCACTGACACCAGCGGCCAGGCCATCGAGCCCATCAAGCCAATTGATGGCATTGGTGATGCCCACCAGCCAAAACACCGTGGCCACAAGGCTGATCCAGGGGGGGAGGGTGACTACCGCCCCGGTACCCAAAAAAGTGGAGGGCAGATCGATGCTGCCAATGCGCACCCCCTGGCTCCAGACCGCCATGGCTACGGCCACCTGGCCCACCAACCGCGGCAGCGGAGGCAGGGCAAAGAGGTCATCCGCCAGGCCAATCACAAAGAAGCAGAGCGAGCCGGCCAGGGTCGTCCAGATCAACTGATCCTTATCGGGGGCCAATCCCGCAAAGCCCCCCCAGGCCCAGGTCAGGGCCAACGCCAGGCTGAAGCCGGCCACAATGCCCACTCCCCCCAGCCGCACGATCGGGCGCTGGTGGTGCTTGCGGGCGTCCGGGGCATCTACAACGCCCCAGTGCAGTCCCGCCCGGCGCACCAGGGGCACGATCACGGCGGTGAGCAGGGCGGCCAGCAGCGCCGTCAGCAGGGCGGCCGCATTGGGGCTTTGGGCAAGATTCACGGCAAGAGACGGGCCGCCATCAGGCCGAGAAGACGGTAAGGGGTTTGGACCCGTTCTCAGGCGGGCTGCAAGGCACGGGCGGGAGCATAAAGGGGAAAACGGGTGCAAAGGACATCAACCCGATCCCGGCAGCGCTGGGCCACGGCACCATCATCTGGGAACAGGAGCCGGTCGGCAATGATGTCCGCCACCTCAATGAAGGCGGCGCCATCGAAGCCACGGGTCGTCATGGCGGCGCTGCCCAATCTCAGGCCACTGGTGACAAAAGGAGACTCGGGATCGAAGGGAATCGTGTTCTTGTTGGCGGTGATGTTGATCTCACTGACCAGGGCGTCAGCCACCTTGCCCGTCAACCCAATCGAACGCAGATCGAGAAGCACGATGTGATTGTCGGTGCCGCCACTGACCACGCCAATGCCCCGCTCCTGTAATCGGCCAGCCAGGGCTTGGGCATTGGCGACGACCCGCTGGCTGTAGTCGACAAACGCAGGTTGGAGGGCTTCACCGAAAGCCACGGCCTTGGCGGCGATGACGTGTTCCAAGGGGCCGCCCTGGGTGCCGGGGAAAACGGCCTTGTCGAAGCGTTTGCCGAATTCAGCATCGCCGCTGAGGATCAGTCCGCCCCGCGGGCCCCGCAGGGTCTTGTGGGTGGTGGTGGTGACCACATGGCAGTGGGGAATGGGGTTTGGATGGACACCGGCAGCCACCAGACCGGCGATGTGGGCCATGTCCGCCAACAGATAGGCCCCCACCTCATCGGCAATGGCCCGGAAGGCGGCAAAGTCGATGATGCGGGGATAGGCGGAATATCCGCAAATTATTAGTTTGGGCCGGTGCTCCAGGGCCAGTTGACGAATCGTGTCGAAATTCAGCCGGTGGGTCTCGGGATCAACGCCGTAGTGGAAAGCCTTGAACCATTTGCCACTGAAATTGACCGGCGATCCATGGGTGAGATGGCCGCCATGGGAAAGGTCCATGCCCAGGATCGTGTCGCCGGGCTGGAGCAGGGCCAGAAATACCGCAAAGTTGGCCTGGGCCCCACTGTGGGGCTGGACGTTGGCCCAAGCCGCACCAAACAGTTGACGGGCACGGTCGATGGCCAGGGCCTCAATACCATCGACGTACTCACAGCCCCCGTAATAGCGCTTGCCAGGCAGACCTTCGGCATATTTATTGGTGAGCACCGAGCCCTGGGCTTCCATGACGGCCCGGGAGGCGAAATTCTCGCTGGCGATCAGCTCAAGATGACTCTGCTGCCGATTCAGCTCAGCGGCGATCAGGTCGGAAACGGCCGGATCGCCGGTGGCCAAAGGATTATCGATCGAGGCAGCGACCATGGAAATGAGGTTCGATCAGCGGACGGGCAATGCGATCAAGGGGCAGGGAGCGGTTCCCGAAGGGCGGACCCTTTGCCTGACGCATACCAAGATCGTAGGCGGCTCACGCGAGAAGGGGAATGGAATCAACACGGGGCTGAGCAAAAAAAAATCGCCCCGAAGGGCGACCATCAAGAACAACGCGCCTGGAGAGATTCGAACTCCCGACCCTCTGATCCGTAGTCAGATGCTCTAATCCGCTGAGCTACAAGCGCCTGCCCCCACATTCTCACCTCACAGGGGGCCCATCCGTCAACCGCCCGTCCCTTTCTGCCGACGCCACCATGCCCATTCGCTGGTACGGACCCGCCGATCCGACCGACCCCACCTATCGGCACTTCGCCCGCATCGTCAATCTCACCTTGCATGCGGCCCTGTTTGCGGCGATCAACAGCGGCCTCTGGTTCATACAAGAACTGCGGCACCCCTGGTCCCATCTGGGCTGGCTCAGCCTCGCCTGGGCGGCGGTACTCCTGGTGCATGGCAGCGTGGTGGTGGCGCTTCGACCCTCCCCTTCCCCATGACACTGGCAGCCAGCGAACTCGACGAGCTCACCCGAGCGATTGCCGATCGTCTTTACATCCAGGTGGGTGACTGGCATCTCTACCTAGGCGATGCCCACCTGGCCCAGGCCCTGGCGATCGAATGCGCCGGCCGACTGGATCAGGGCGCGGGGGTCTCGGCCCGCCAGGCGCTGGAGGCCGTTCAGGTGTCAATTGGCGGTGGCGCCACCCGCTTGCCCCTCTCCCGACTGGTGCCAGCCGGTCAGTTGCGGGACCTGGAAGACTTGCTCGAACCACTCTGTTGAGGGCTCGGTTCGATCCGGCTGCCTCCCCCTGCTGGAGCACCGCTCGATAAGGTGGCTGCCTTCGCTCAGTGGCCGTGCTGATCATCGAGGTCACCAATGCCCGCGAGGTGGTCAGCAAGCGCATCGGCAAGCTGGGAGGCCGGCTGATCGGCAAGGTTGTAGACGCCGAAGCCCAGGTGGAGAAAGCTCTGATCCAGGAGCTGGAGACGGCCTTCCGCGATTACGGCATTGAGGCCCGCATCCTCTCGGTCGACGGGCCCCAGATCATTGGTCGTTGCCACCTGGAGCTGCCGATGCAGGTGCGTGAAGAGCGCCAGGTGCGGCTGCCCTGATTCAGGCCGGGCGGCGCAGCACCAGACGCTTCAGCTCATGGATCTCGGGTACCCCAGCCAGGGTGGCCAGGGCAGCAAAAACAGCGATCGCCAGGCCCGCACTCAAGCCATTTTGGAGCAGCAGGCCGACCAACCCCGGCGGCCAGCTCAGCCGATGGGCCAGGCCCCAGGCCACCAGACCGGCCAGCAGGGAAGCTCCCAGCAGCAAGGCGGTGTCCCTTCCCCAGCGGGCCAAGGGCAGTCCCCCCAACTGACGGGAGAGCACCAGCAGCAGCCCCAGACAGGTGATCACATTGACGGCGACCGTGGCCAGGACCAGGCCAGGGGCCCCGAAATTCCATTGGGGCAACTGAAGACCCCATGGGGTCGGCCCCCCCACCAGCAACCAGTCGAAGAGGGCATTGAGGCCGATGCCCCCAACCGACCAACGGAAGGGCGTGTTGGCATCGCCAAGGGCATAGAACACCCGGACCAGCACATCACGGGCCAGGTAGGCCGGCATACCCAGGCCGTAGGCCATCAAAAGCCCTCCCACCAAAGCAGCGGCCTGGTTATCGAAGGCGCCCCTTTCGTAGACCAAGGCCACAAGCGGACCGGCCAACCCCACCATCAGGGCCCCAAGGGGCAACATGCTGGCGTTGGAGAGCATCAACCCCTGGCGGATGCGACTGACCAACTCGGGCCGATCGGCGGGCGCGGTGAGCCGGGAATAGACAGGCAACAGCGGCACCAGCAGGGCATTGGAGAGCAAACCCAGGGGCGTCTGCACCAGGAGATTGGCGTAACCCAGGCCCGCCGCCGCTCCGGCGATGCCGGAGGCAAAGAAAAGATCAACGAAGACATTGATCTGCAACATCCCGGAAGAGAGGGTGGCTGGCCCCATCACCGCCAGCACTTCGCGCACGCCTGGATCATGCCAATCCCAAAGCAGCCGCAGCCGACCGAGGCCCTCCTTGGCCATCGCCGGCAACTGAATCAGCCACTGCAGCAAGGCCCCCACCGTGGTCGATGCAGCCAAGACGATGCCGCCGTACAGGGCTGAAGAGGGCAGGGTGATGGCACTGCCCAACTGCCACCAAAGCAGGCCGATGCCGCCGATCACGGCCAGGCTGGACAACAGGGGACTGACGGCGGGCAACCAGAAGACATCGGCGGCATTGAGGGCACCGAAACCAAGACCGATCAGGCCGGCAAACAGGGCCATCGGCGCCATCCAGCGCAGCTGGGCCACCGCCAAAGCGTGGCGGGTGGCATCCATGCCGGGTCCCACCAGGGTGATCAGGGGATCCGCCGCAACGATCAACAGCAGCGTCACCACCACCAGAGCGGCACCCACCATGGTGTTGATGGCAGCCAGCACATGGGCCCCCTCCTGCCGGCTGCGGCGCGCCAGCACGCTGACCATGGCGCTGTGGAAAGGACCGTTGATGCCCCCCAGCAGGATCAGCAGGAAACCAGGCAGAACGTAGGCGTAGTTGTAAGCGTCATAGGCGGCGCCGACCCCGAAAGCAGCGGCGATCACTTGCTGGCGCAACAGGCCTGCCACCTTGCTGAGGGCCGTGGCCAGCGCCACCACCAGGGCAATGCGTTTGAGCGACTTCGCCATCGGCCGTCCGGGGACGAGGTCCCTTGCAATCGCCCGGCAGTATGACCCCCACACCTCCGGGTTCCTCGGCCGATGCCGCCGCTGCCTTGCTCCGCCATCTCTGCCAGTGCGCCGCCGCTGCTGACCCTTGGTCCCCTGGTGGAGGGGATCCTGCTGCGGCGCTACAAGCGGTTTCTGGCGGATGTGGAGTTGGCCGGAGGTGAGACCGTCACGGCCCATTGCGCCAATACCGGCCCGATGACGGGGGTGCTGTGCCCAGGGGGCCGGGTACGCCTGCGGCACGATCCCTCCCCGAGCCGCAAATTGGCCTGGACCTGGGAACAGGCGGAGGTGCCCGGGGCCGATGGCCAGCCGGTTTGGGTGGGGATCAATACGGCCCTGCCCAATCGACTGGTGCGCGCCGCCATTGAGGCGGGCTGCCTGGAACCCTGGCTGGGGCCCATCGCCGCCATCCGGGCGGAGGTGCCCTACGGCGAAGGCCGCCGCAGCCGCATTGATCTGTTGCTGACCCCAGGGTCAGGTCCGGCTGGAGCAGCGCCTGCCGACCCCCGACCCATTTATGTAGAGGTCAAGAACACCACCTGGAGCCAGGGCGAGCTGGCCCTGTTCCCTGACACGGTCACCGAGCGCGGTCAAAAACATCTGCGTGAACTGATGGCCCTGGTTCCGACAGCCCGGGCCGTGCTGGTGCCCTGCCTCAGCCGGGGCGATGTGACCCGCTTCGCCCCCGGCGACACGGCCGATCCCCTTTACGGCCAGTTGTTCCGCCAAGCCCTGGCGACCGGGATGGAGGTGCTTCCCTGCCGCTTTGCCTTCAGCGCCGAGGCGGTCCATTGGCTGGGACTGGCCGAGCTGCTGGAACACCAACCGGCGGCCAGCACCGCCTGAGGGCGTCTGAGGCCAACGGGTTACGCCCCGCACCCATAGAGTCCAATCACTTGCCGGTGGTCTGTGGATACCCGTGCCTTCAAACGCTCGTTGCACCATTCCGAGCGCTACAACCGCCGCGGCTTCGGTCTGGGTGAGGAGGTGGCGGGCAACCTGCAGACCGCCTATCAAAGTGATCTGGTGGCCAGCCTGCGGGAAAACGGCTACGAACTGCGGGAAGGAAGGCTGACGGTGCGGTTGGCCGAGGCCTTCGGCTTTTGCTGGGGGGTGGAACGGGCAGTGGCCATGGCCTACGAAACCAGGCGCCACTACCCCAGTGAACGGATCTGGATCACAAATGAGATCATTCACAATCCTTCAGTGAATGACCATCTCCGCGAAATGAACGTGCAGTTCATTTCCGTGGACGAGGGGATCAAGGATTTTTCCGAAGTCGGCACCGGCGATGTGGTGATCTTGCCGGCCTTCGGCGCCACGGTGCAGGAGATGCAACTCCTCAACGAACTCGGCTGCCACATTGTTGACACCACCTGCCCCTGGGTCTCGAAAGTCTGGAACAGCGTCGAGAAACATAAGAAACATTCCTTCACCTCGATCATTCATGGCAAGGTGAAGCACGAGGAAACCCTGGCCACCAGCTCTTTTGCCGGCACCTATCTGGTGGTGCTCGACCTCAAGGAAGCCCGTCTCGTCTGCGACTACATCCTTGCCAGCGCCGATGGCCAGGGCGATCGCGAGGCTTTCATGGCCCGCTTCGCCAAAGCCTGCTCGCCAGGTTTCGATCCAGACCGGGACCTGTTGCGACTAGGGGTGGCGAATCAAACGACCATGCTCAAAAGTGAAACCGAGGAGATCGGCCGGCTGTTTGAGCGAACCATGCTGCAACGCTTCGGCCCCAACCTTCTGGATGAGCATTTTCTCGCCTTCAATACTATTTGCGATGCCACCCAAGAGCGCCAGGATGCCATGTTTGCCCTGGTTGATGAACCGCTGGATTTGATGGTGGTGATCGGTGGCTACAACTCTTCCAACACCACCCACCTGCAGGAGATTGCCGTCAGTCGCGGCATTCGCTCGTATCACATCGATACCCCCGAACGCATCGGTCCTGGCAATCGCATCGAACACAAACCCCTGGAAGCCGACCTGCAGGTGGTGACCCCCTTTCTTCCTGATGGGTCGATCCGGGTCGGCATCACCTCCGGCGCCTCCACTCCCGATCGGGTCGTCGAAGATGTGATCCGCCGCCTTATCCACCTCTGTGTCCCGGCGGCGGAGCGGGCCACAGTCCCCGGGGCCGATCCTGTCCCATAAGATTGCCCCCGCTTCGCTCCCTTGCTTCAACGGGCCAAGCCCCCACAACCCACCCTTTGGGACTTCTCTCCACCCTTGGATGCCCTTTCCCCCGTCCCCTTTGGTTTCGCCCGCCTTGACTGATCAAGCTGCCGATTCCGGGATTGAGGCGGGCCAATCTGGGGAGCAGTCCACCTTGCGCTTTAGCAGCGATCCTCAGGTGCGCCGTTATGCCAGCCACTTTGCCGATCTGATGGAAATGCGGGCCCCCGCCGACGTCGTGGGTCGCTATCTCGATCGCCATGAGGATTGGTTTCGGCGTTGCGCAGCTCCCATGGACGTGGCCTCCCTGGACCGCGACGCCTATCTCCTGACCCTGGGGCGGTTCGGCAATTTCGGCTTTGAAGTCGAACCGACAATCGCTCTGGAATTGCTGCCCCAGGACAACGGCGTCTACGAGATAGTCACCCTGCCGATTCAAGATCAAAGCCCCAACCTGCAGGGGCTCTACGACGTCGATTTCAATGCCTCGCTACGGCTTGACGAAACCGATTTTCAGTCCCTGACCGCCGCCGGGCCCAGGGAGGTTTCCAACGAGGAAGTGGACCGACTGATGGCCCACACCCTGGTGCGCTGGCAACTGGATCTGGCGGTGTGGATCCGATTGCCCTCGATGCTCAACCTCTTGCCCGAGCGACTGGTGCAGAGCAGTGGCGACCATTTGCTGAAACAAATCGTCCGCCAAATCTCCCGCAAACTCACCTGGAAAGTTCAGGAGGATTTCCACGCCAACCATGGAATCCCCTGTCCCCCCCGGCGTCGGGCCCGGTTTTGACCGGCCCGACTTAACCTGCAGGGGCAAGCCATAGGGGCAAAGCAGCGGCCAACAAACTCAGGCGACTGGATTGGCCAGCACCTTGAGCAAGATTTGGGTGCCGCTGAGGGCCTGCCAAAGGAAAAGGGTCACCATGCCCATATTGAGACCGATATGGGCCTTGCGTGCCAGCAAATTGCCCTGCTGCATCAATGGGGTCAGGGCGGAGGCCAGGGCCACCAGCGAAGTCATGGTCAGGCCGACCAGCAGATGGGGACCTACGAAAAGCTTGCCGTTATTCAGATAAGTGACGGCCATCCCGCCGAAGGTGCCCAGCACCATCAAGGCCAGCAGCAAGCTGCTGGCCAGGTGGTGGCGACGGCCAAACTGCCCCTTGATGAGATCCTTGCGCTCCTCAGCACTGGCGGTGCGGAGCTTCTTGGTCTTGATGCCCAGGTACATCGAATAGAGCGAGAGCCCCAACAGGGCCCACATCAGTAATGGATGGAAGAAGTTGAGTTTGTAGGCCAGGGAAGGGGAGATCAGTTCAGTCATCTTGTGGGGTAAGCGTGCGGGGGATGTGAAGCTACAACTGCCGACCCCCAGTCCGCAGATGCCGGGGAATTCAATGCAAGAAGTGCCGGCGACCGGTCATGACCATCGCCAGGCCGAGGCTGTCGCAGGCGGCGATCGAATCGGCATCGCGGAGGCTGCCCCCCGGCTGGATGATCGCGGTGATGCCATGGGCGGCCGCTAGGCGCACGCTGTCATCGAAGGGAAAGAAGCCGTCACTGGAGAGCACGGCCCCCTGGGCCGAGGCTCCGGCCGTCTCCAGGGCCCCTCGGGCGGCCCCCACCCGGTTGGTCTGGCCGACACCGATGCCCAGGGTGCATCCGCCGGCAGCCACCACGATGGCGTTGGAGCGACCGTGGCGCACCACCCGCCAGGCGAAATCCAGATCAGCCAACTCCTGGGCGCTGGGCTGGCGGGCGCTGACTACTTTCCATTGCTGGGGATCACTGGCAAGGTCGTCGGCTTCCTGCTCCAGCAACCCGCCCAGGACGGAGCGGCGCTGCAGCCGGGGGGCGGCGGCCACCGCCGCCGCAGGCAAGGTCAGGACCCGCAGGTTGGCCTTGCTGGCCAGTATGTCCAGGGCCCCCGGCAAAAACTGAGGCGCCACAACACATTCGAGAAACAGGCCGGTGAGCAGCGCCGCCGCTGCGGCATCAACCGGGCCATTGAGGGCGACGATGCCGCCAAAGGCGGAGGTGCGATCGGCATCGAGAGCCCGCTGCAGGGCCTCGGCCACGCCCGTGCCCAAGGCGACGCCGCAGGGGTTCGTGTGCTTGATGACAACGGCCGCCGGACTGGAGCCAGCGGATCGGTCCGTTGGGCCCTCGCCATAACCAAATTCGCGAACCGTGGCCAGGGCCGCATCGAGATCGATGAGGTTGTTGTAACTGAGGTCTTTGCCCTGCAGCTGCAGCGCGGCACCCCACCCCGCCTGGGGATCACTGAACCAGGTGGCGCTTTGGTGGGGATTCTCCCCGTAACGGAGCCGCTGCTGGACCGGCAGTTCGAGCCGCAGCGGGGCGACCGGATCGGCGCCGGAATCGCCAGCACCAGCACCAGCACCATCGCCCAGTCGCTGGGCCAACCAGGAGCTGATGGCCCCGTCGTAAGCGGCCGTGTGCTGGAAGGCCGCCAGGGCCAAACGGCGCCGCAGGGCCGCATCCAGCCGTCCCGCCGCCAGGGCCTCCAGGAAGGTGGGGTACTGGGCAGGGTCCGTGAGCACGGCCACATCGCCATGGTTCTTGGCGGCGGCCCGCACCATCGCTGGCCCACCGATATCAATCGTCTCGATCGCGGTCTGCCAATCCACCGCTGGGTCAGCAACGGTCTGGCGGAAGGGATAAAGGTTGACCACCACCACATCAATGGGGGTGATCGCCTGGGCCTCCAGGTCGGCCCTGTGGCCGGCATCGTCCCGGCGGGCAAGAATGCCGCCATGGATGCGGGGATGGAGGGTCTTCACCCGACCCCCCAGGATCTCCGGGGCCCCGGTGTAGTCAGCCACCCGGGTCACCGGCAGGCCTGCGGCCGCCAGGGCGGTGGCGGTGCCGCCACTGGAGAGCAGTTGATAGCCATGGCTGAGCAAGCCACTTGCCAGGGATACCAGGCCCGCTTTGTCGGACACGCTCAGAAGGGCCGTGGGGGCCATGGCGGCGGAGTTCAGAATCGGGGCCAACCTAAGCAGGAGCTGCCGAGAGGCCATGACCAATTTTTTGCCCCGGGATGATGGGCAATCGATCCGGCTGGAACCGGACCAGCCGCAGCGGCGCCTGGTGCTGCTGCACGGCTGGGGAGCCGATGCCGATGATCTGCTGGATCTGGGCAGCGCCCTGCTGGCGGAAGATGGGCAGGCTGGGGAAGTAAGCCTGGTGGCCCTGAGAGCGCCGGAACCGCATCCAGGCGGCTTCGGCAGGCAGTGGTACGACCTGCAACAACCGGAATGGCCCGGTCTGGCTGCCGCCAGGTCGAACCTGCGGCAACGACTGCAGGAACTATCAGAAACTGTGCCACTTGAACGCACGGCGGTGCTGGGATTTTCCCAGGGCGCCGCCATGGCCGTGGATGTGATCCTGGGTGAAGGACTACCCGTGGCTGCCCTGATCGCCTGCAGCGGCTACCCACACCCAGGCTGGCAGGCTGCCAAGCCCAAGGCCAGCACCATGCTGACCCACGGCGAACAAGACCCTGTGGTTCCAGTGGCGGCGAGCCAGGCCATCGAGGATCTGGTGCAGCGGGCGGGAGGCCAGGTGCAACTGATCAGCTTCGCTGGGGGCCATGGCATTGACCCCCAACTCCTACCGGAGTTACGCGCTTTTCTGGCCCAGAACTGGAGCTAGGGACAACGGAGCGTCAGGGTTCAGACGAAGGCGTACTCGTACTCCTCCATCTCCTCCCAATCATCGGCCGCCAGAGCTTCGATGCCTTCAAACAAGACATCCTCGCCGATGCGGTCAACGATCAGTCGCAGGGAAGGGAAAAGAAAATGATTTTCTTCGGCGTACTGCGCACTGAAAAGTCCCTTTTCCCCCCAAAAGAAACGGTCTGTGGTGTGCTCGTTGCGGCGGACGTTGAGGATCGCCGGGGCCATGAGATCGGCTTCGGCGATATACCGACGCGCTGCTGTCACAGGCTTGTGGGAACCGGTCTCGAGATTGAAAGTAGGAACGTGGGCAAGAACCCGTTGGCCGGCGAGACGACGACGGCTGATCCGCTTGCGCTTCTTGGACATGGCAGAACTCCCAGTGGGGAGGCTGAAGGTGAACAGGGGGGGAAGCAACCAGGGGCGAAGGTCCATCTGGGGACGGTCACCTGGGCTGGCCGATCCAGACGCCCTTGGCGAGGCCTGGATCGAGGCCAATACATCTGTCGTTCTCAAGCAATCGTGGGCACGATCAGAAGCCCCGCCGACCTGTTGCAGGGCGGCGGAACTGGGAAGGCTTGCTTCTTCCTCTGCTGTAGCTTCGGCTGCAGGGTGAATGCAACCTCAGACCCAAAGGAAGGTGGCTAGCCACCGATGGCGACACCCAACTCGCTCCAAAACAGCGAAGTAGTGGTCGATACGTCCATGCTACGGCTTTTTTCAGTTTTCGCATCATCCCGCCGAAACTTTTTGGCGATTTGCGCTTTTTCCTTCGGATTGGCCGCCGGTGATTCCAGTGTCTGAAAGGTTTTTACTGTTGCTGCGCTGGCAACTGGGCCAACTGGTGGATTGCCGGGATGTGCGCTCGCTGGTGGTGTACGTCACCCACGAGGGTCCCCAAGGCCAGCCCACCCTGATGGCCGTGGGCCAATGGCCCAGCGAAGGTCGCGCCCTGCCGGCCCCCGACATGACCGGTGAACTGCGGGTGCCCGCCGAAGAACGACGCTGGCTGCCCCTGCGGGACGGGGCCTTGTTGTTGGGGGCCATGCAGGTGGAAACCTTGGGCACTGTTTGGTCCGAAAGCCTGCGCCAGCGCCTCCAGGCCATGGCCCTGACCCTCACCGAGGCCTTGCGGATCGACATCGAGCGGCAGCGACTCGAGGCCCGCCTGCTGGCCCGCGAAGAACATCTGCGGCTTTTGGTGCATCAGCTGCGCAACCCCCTCTCGGCCCTGCGCACCTTCGGGCACCTGCTGCTGCGCCGTCTGGACCAGGACAGCAAAAACCGGCCCCTGGTCGAGGGGCTGCTCAACGAAGAACAACAACTCAACCGTTACGTGGAGGCCATCAGCGATCTGGCCCGCCCCGACGCCCTGCTGCCCGCCGCGGCCAACCCCCAGCCCCTGCTGTTGCCCCCCCTGCTCACCGGACCGGGCGGAGTGGATCTGGCCGGCCCGCTACTCCCCCTGTTGCGGCGAGCGGAAGCCACCGCCAGCCTGCAGGGCCGCCAGTGGCATGGACCCGCGAACCTGCCCTCTTGGCGCGGTGACAGTGGCTCCGTGGCTGAGATTCTGGCCAATCTGCTCGAAAATGCCTTTCGCTACAGCCCAGCCGGGTGCCCCCTGGGGCTGCACTGCGGGGTCGGGGCCAGCGGTGGTCCCAGCCTCACCGTCTGGGACGGAGGCGAGGCAATCGACGCCGACGAGCGGGAAACCATTTTTGAACGGGGCGAGCGGGGCCGCCGCGGCCTACCGCTGCCAGGCACTGGCATCGGGCTGGCCCTGGCCCGGGACCTGGCCCGGGGCCTCGGCGGCGAACTCCAACTAGTGATCCCCCCCCAGGCCGTCGACCCAAGCCTGCCCAAGGAGGGCAATGCGTTTCGGCTCAGCCTGCCGCCCCAAGCCACGGCTCAGCCGATCCAGGGGCTCCAGAGGCTTCCGAGCTGAGCCAGGGCGCCCCCGCCCCAGCCAAGCCAGACCGCCGCAGCCAGGAGCAACGCCAGGCTTTCGCTCCATTCCACACAGGCTCCATAGCTGTCGCCGCTGTGGCCCCCCAGGCGCCGGCCCAACCAAAGCGGCACCAGTACGGCTGGCAGCCCACCCCACAGACCCACGGCCGGCCAGCCTTGGCTGCAGGTCGCTACCAGCAGCAGCACCAGCAGCAGCAGGGCCGGCCGTAGCTCCACGGCCAATCCCGCCCAGTGGCGGCGATGCAATGCCCCGCCGCCACTGGGCCGCAAGCAGGGAAAGCGGTCGATCGCCACCAGGGGTGCGACCCGACTCCAGAAGGCCGCCCAGGGCAGCACGACCGGCACGATGGCGCCCAGGCTGGCCAGGGCCGCAGCCTTGAGAAGCAGCACCAGCACAAGGGCCTGGGCGCCGCTGGCGCCAATGCGGCTATCGCGCATGGCCTCCAGGCAGCGATCGCCTGCGGCCAAGCCATCGGCCGTATCCATCGCCCCATCCATGTGCAGACCGCCACTGAGCAGCAGGCCCAGGGCCAGCACCAGGGCCACCTGGGTCAGCAACGGCACCCGCCCCTGCAGCAGGGCCCAAAGCGCGGCCTGCAGGAGGCCGAGCACCACGGCCACCCAGGGGGCGAATCGGGCGATGCGATCAAAACGAGGCGCGATGCGGGTCCAGCCAGGCAGAACTGAATAGAAGATCCAGGCCCCGGCCAGATCCCGCAGCCACCCCGGCGAGCGGGGCCCTGAACCAGATCCGGACCTGGGCCCGGCAGGGGTTCTATCACGAAGGGGAGGGGCCAAGCGGGGGCGGCACCAAGGGGCCCCACCCTGCCGCAGGAGCCGCAGCTTTGCAGGCGCCGACCTGCCCCTAGCCTCGGCCCCATGGCCGCCGCGGCCCCAGCGCTGCCCCCTTGAGCTCCCCGCCCCCACCCTTCTCCTTCACGGTGTCGGCCCGCTGTGGTCAGACCCGGGCCCGCTGCGGGCATTTCCACACCCCCCATGGCGTCGTCAACACGCCGCGCTTCATGCCGGTGGGCACCGCGGCCACCGTCAAGGGCATCAGCACGCCCCAATTAGCCGAAACCGGCGCCCAGATGGTGTTGGCCAACACCTTTCATTTGCATCTGCAACCGGGCGAAGCGCTGGTGGCGGCAGCGGGAGGGCTGCATCGCTTCATGGGCTGGTCGGGGCCGCTACTCACCGACTCAGGCGGCTTCCAGGTGTTCAGCCTGGCAGCCATCAATCGCATCGACGATGGGGGGGTGCTGTTTCAATCCCCCCGGGACGGATCCCGGCACACTTTGACCCCGGAATCGTCGATGCGGATTCAGATGACCCTGGGGGCCGATGTGGCCATGGCCTTTGACCAGTGCCCGCCCTATCCGGCCAGCGAGAGCGAGGTGGCCGAGGCCTGCCGCCGCACGCACCTTTGGCTGGAGCGCTGCGTCGCCGAGCATTGCGGCACCGGAGACAGGGGCGCCTGGCACAGCGGCGCCGGTCAGGCCCTGTTCGGCATCGTGCAGGGGGGCTGCTTCCCCGCCCTGCGCCTCGATTCAGCCGAGCGGGTGGCGGCCCTGGATCTGCCCGGCATCGCCGTGGGCGGGGTCAGCGTCGGCGAACCGGTGGCGGAAATGCACCGCATCGTGCGCCTGCTCGGACCGGTGCTGCCGGAGGCCAAGCCCCACTACCTGATGGGCATCGGCAGCCTGCGGGAGATGGCGATTGCCGTGGCCCAGGGCTTCGATTTGTTTGATTGTGTGCTGCCGACCCGGCTGGGCCGCCACGGCAGTGCCCTGGTGGGCGGCGAACGCTGGAACCTGCGCAACGCCCGCTTTCGCGAAGACCACAGTCCCCTGGATGGGAGCTGCCCCTGTCTGGCCTGCCGCCAGCACAGCCGCGCCTATCTGCACCATCTGCTGCGCTGTGAGGAGATGCTGGGCCGCACGCTGCTGAGCCTGCACAACCTCACCACCCTGTTGCGCTTCAGCGACGCCATGGCCCGGGCCATCGGCGAGGGTTGTTTTGCAGAGGATTTCGCTCCCTGGGATCCGGCCTCCCCGGCTGCCCACACGTGGTAGGTTCCAGCCACTGCGAAAAGGGCCAGATCGGCCCCAGGATCCATGGCTTTCCACCTGCTGGCCTCCCTGTCGGCTGCCGCATCACCCCAGCTTCTGGGTCAACTTCCAGAGGCCTATCAAGCTTTCGGACCCCTGGTCGACATCCTGCCGATCATTCCGGTGTTTTTTCTGCTGCTTGCCTTCGTTTGGCAAGCCTCCGTCGGCTTTCGCTGAAAGGATCAGTTTTCGCTGAAAGACTCAGCTTTCGCTGAAACCCTCAGCGTTTCTCGCGCCATACTGCCCAGGCAAACCGAGGCAACGACAACATGCGTCGCCAGCGAGCAGGCTCCTGAATCAGCCGATACAACCATTCAATCTGCAGGGCCCCCATCCATTGCGGGGCCCTTTTTTTTGTACCGGCCCAAACATCGAAACTGCCGCCGACCCCCATCCACAAACCCGTGCGAGGACGGGGACGTTCTTGGATCCAGACCTCCTGGCGGGGCACCCCCAGGGCGACCAGAATCAGGTCAGGATGAGCCAGTTGCAATTGATGTTCCAGGTCGGTCCACTGGTCGGGCGAGAGATAGCCATGGCTACTGACCACGATCTGAAGCCCGGGGATCTCCTGCTGCAGCCGAGCTTTGAGACTCGCCATCACCGCCGGACTGGCGCCCACCAGGGCGACCCGCCAGCCCGCCGCCGGGGCCCGTTCGAGCAGGGACCGGGCCAGTTCGATGCCAGGGCAGCGGCGCACCCGGTAGCCCTGCCGCCCCAGCGCCCAGACCACGCCCGCCCCGTCGGGAATCACCAGGTCGGCCTGCTCCATGACCGAGCCCAGGGCCCGATCGGCCAGCGCCGCCATGGTCATCTCGGCGTTGAGGGTGACCACCTGGCCGCCGCCGCGACGATGCAGGGCAAGGGCCGCCGCCAGGCAATCGGGCTCGATGTTGACGGGAACCCCCAAAACACGGCTGCGGCGCGGGGAAGTGATCGTTGCTGCCATGGGGGGGGCACCGGCAGTGGAGAATCTATGGCTGCGGTCAGGAAGAACGGCCAGATTTGATGACAGGCAGCGGTTCCACCCCCTCCCCCACCCGCGCCACCTCCAGCGCCACCTCCAGCGCCAGCGGCGCGTCTGCTCGAAGTGCCGCCGAGGTGCTCCACGAGCTTGATGCCCAGATTGAAGCCGTCGTGATCGAGCGGCAACACCCGGTGAGCGGCCTGTTGCCGGCCAGCACCGCCAACACGGTTCACGGCAACTACGCCGATGCCTGGGTGCGGGACTGCGTCTATTCGATCCAATGCGTCTGGGGGCTGGCGATGGCCTACCGCCGACAGCAAGCGTCGGCCCGCCGGGCCTACGAACTGGAGCAGCGGGTGCTGCAGCTGATGCGCGGACTGCTCAACGCCATGATGCGCCAGGGCAGCAAGGTCGAGCGGTTCAAAACCAGCCTGGATCCGCTCGATGCCCTGCACGCCAAATTCGATTCCAGCAGCGGCGAATCCGTGGTGGCCGATGACGGCTGGGGCCACCTGCAGCTCGATGCCACGGCCTTGTTCCTGCTCCAGCTTGCCCAGCTGACCCGCTCAGGCTTGGTGGTGGTGCGCAACCACCACGAGCGGGATTTCATTCAGAATCTGGTGTATTACGTGGCCCGGGCCTACCGGGTCGCCGACTACGGCATCTGGGAACGGGGCGACAAGGGCAACCATGGCCTGCCCGAGCGCAATGCCAGCTCGATTGGCATGGTCAAGGCGGCCCTGGAAGCCCTGGAAAACCTCGATCTTTATGGCCCCCACGGCGATGGCAGTTGCTGCCTGATCATCCCCCAGGACGCCATCGTGCGGCTGCGGCGGGCCCTCAGCGGCCTGCTGCCGAGGGAGTCCGCCAGCAAGGAGGTGGACAGCGCCTGCCTTTCGATCATCGGCTACCCGGCCTGGGCCGTCGAAGATCCAGAGCTGGTGCGGCGAACCCGCGAGAAGATCCGGCGCGAGCTGGGCGGGGCCTACGGCTACAAACGCTTCCGCCGTGATGGACACCAGACCCTGATCGAGGATGTGACCCGCCTCCACTACGAGCGGGAGGAGCTGGCCCAGTTCGAGCACATCGAATGCGAATGGCCGTTGTTTCTGGCCTATGAGCTGATCACCGCCTGCTGCGAGGAGCGTTGGGAAGAAGCGCGCCAGTGGCGGCAGCGGCTCAGCGAACTAAGCGTGACGGTGAACGGTGTGGACCTGCTGCCCGAGTTGTACCTGGTGCCGGCAGCCGCGATCGCCGCCGAGCGGCGCAACCCCGGCAGCCAGGGCCGGGTGCCGAACGAAAACGTGCCCCTGCTCTGGACCCAGAGCCTCACCTGGCTGGCCGATCTGCTGTTGGCGGGCCTGATTCTGCCGGAGGACCTGGATCCGATCGGCCGCCGTTTCGGGGCTGGCCCCGGGGCCGACCGGGTGCTGGTGGCGCTGGTGCCGGCGGATGACACGATCGCCACCCTGCTGACGGCAGCGGACCTGCCGGTGCTGCGCGAACGGGCTGGGGCCGGTGAATTGATGCCTGCGGTGCGGATCACATCGGCGCGGGAGCTGGCCCAACGGATGGCCAGCGTTGGCGCCAACCCGCGGCTGGGTCTGAGTGGCCATCCAGCGGTCCGCATGGAGACGATGGCGACGGCGCGGATCTACCACCACGAGGGGGAGGCGCTTGCCTTCCTGCCCAGCGTGCTGGACGACGACACCTTCTATCTGGTGGACGACGCCCACCAGCTGGTCGACACGGTGCAGAGCGAACTGAGGCTGTTGCAACGCCACTGGCGCGGCAGCGGCTCACCGATCTTGCTGATTCCGGTGGCCCAGGCACCGTTCGAGCGCAACCCGGAGGCCTTTTTCGAATTGGGCCGCCGCTTGCGCGAGGGGCTGCTGGAGGGGGTGCCGGTGCGACTCGCCAGCCCCGAGGATCTCTGGGCCCAGGCCAGCTGGATCGATCTGCCCCCCCACGCGGTCGCTGCCTGCAGCCTGTGGCCCCAGGGCCACACCCTGCTGCCAGCCAGCACCAACCAGCAGCCCCTGACGGCACGCCAGGAACAGGAGTTGGAGGACATTCCGGTGTCCGCTCTGGTGGCGCGTCTGTGGCAGAGCACCTCCTTGCCGGAGCAGGCTGAGGTGCTGGAGTTGCTGGGGCGGCGCCTGGGGCCCAATGCCCGCCTGCAGGGCCCCTTCGGCGGAGCAGCGGTGAGCCTGATGACCTTGCTGGAAGAGCTTTACCGCCGCGGCCTGGCCGAAGCCAACTGGAGTGTGGTGCGGCGGGTGGCAGGAGCCATGGGGCTGGTGCATCCCCAGCTGGAAGACGCCCTCACGGACCTGCTGGTGCGCCAGAAGCAGGTGGTGGTCGGCCGTAATTACACCAACGAGTCCCTGATCACCCAACCCCAAGGCAGCCGCACGATCGCCGCCATGATTCGCCGCTTCGGGGGAGAGGACGGACGGGAATGGATGCTGCAGCAGGAATTGCTTCTAGCCCTGGACGGCCTGGCCCGCCTTGAACCCAACCTGCTGAGTGGCAGCCTCACCCTGCAGCTGGGCCAGCTGCTGCTGCTGCTCACCGGCGAGCTGGCGGCTGAAGCCAACCTCAACCCGATCGAGGCCTATGACCAACTCTGCAGCGAAGCACCCCATGTGATCCGGCGACGGCTGCGGGCCGTGCTCGCCGATGTCGAACATGCCCAGGCCTCCTTGCAGCGCAAGGAACAACTGCACCTGCGGGGCCGTGTGCGCTGGGAGGTGCCCAACCCGCTGGAAGAGCTGCCCAAGGGGGGCTGCTGGCTGCAGCACCGCCTGCGACTGGGGGCCCTGCAAAGGGTGCCGCGCGACTTCTACGCCGGCATCTGGGATCTGCTGCACCATTGCCGCGGCATCGTCATCGGCGACAAGTTGGAGCGCCGCAACCGGCTCGAAAGTGCCCCCCTGCTCAGTGAGAAAACCCCGGGCGAGCGCAACTTCGCCGCCCTCGTCGATCACCTGCTCAGCAAAATCGAGGCTGCGGAGTACCGCCAGCTCTGCACCGAAACCCTGCTGACCCTGATGGCCTTTGTGGCCGCCAACCCCCAGGTGCAGTTTGACGATGACCTGGCCATGGACGTGGTGATCGGCCATGCGGTGCGGGTGGGCTGGCAAGAACTGCATCCAGCGACCCCGACGACGGAATACGGATTGCACAAGGCCCAGGCCTGGGATCAGTTTTATCGCGCCTCCCCGGCCGCCTGTCGGCGTTGGCAGCTGCTGGCCCTGCAGCAGCTCACCGAGCCGGTGGCGAACTGAAAGGCAGGCGGTCTGAGGGGCAATGGGGTCTGAGCGGCCATGGGCGTCTCTGTGGTTCGCCGCTAATCAGATCGGTTCGCTAGTCAGTTCGCTTCGCTAGTCAGTTCTGTTCGCTAATCAGATCGGTTCATTGAGGGCCATGCAGAGATTGGGCTGTTCGACGCACTGTTCGATCAGGTCGGCCAGCTGCAGGGCCCGGGAGGCCTGAAGGCCATCGACGGCGGGCTTTTCGACGCCTCGCACACACTGGAGAAAATGCTCCAGTTCGGCATAGAGGGGCTCGATCGAGGTGGTGCTGACCTCCTCGATGAAGCCGTCGTTGCGATAAACGAGCTCGCCATGGTCAGCACTGACAGAACCATGGGAGCGGCGATGAATGCGCAGGTTGTGGTTGAGGAAATCGGTTTCCATCAGGCTGCTGCGGCAGTGGGTGTATAGCCTGCGGATCTTGCGATGGGCCATCTTGCTGGCCGTCAGGCTGGCGACCACGCCATTGGCAAAGGCCAAGGTGGCATTGACATAGTCAATCGGCCCATCGCCGCTGCGGCCGCCGGCTGCCGCCAGGCGCACCACTGGCGAGGCCGCCAACTCCAGCACCAGGTCAATGTCGTGAATCATCAGGTCGAGCACCACGGACACGTCGTTGGCCCGGTCCGGGTGGGGGCTGTGGCGGCGGGCCTCGAGCACAACGATCTCTTCGCCGCTGACCACTCTGAGCAGCTCGCGGAAGGCGGGGTTGAAGCGCTCGATGTGACCGACCTGCAACAGCTTGCCGGCCAGCTCCGCCGCCCGAATCAAATCGGCCGCCTCCTCCTGGGTGGCGGCGATCGGTTTTTCAATCAAAACGTGCAAACCAGCCTGGAGGGCAGCCAGTCCCACCTGGTGGTGCAGCAAGGTGGGCACCGCAATGCAGACGGCCTCCACCTGCCCCAGCAGGTCGCGGTAATCCGGATACCACTGGCAGTCGAATTTCTGAACCGCCAGCTGGCCGCGATCGTGATCGGGATCCGCCACCCCCACCAGCTGCGCATCCCGCAACAGGCTGAGCACCCGGGCATGGTGCCAGCCCATGTTGCCGATGCCGATGACCCCGACACGCACAGGGTTCATGGGCAGGGCAACGCAGTGAAGACTGATTATCGGCGATGGCGTGGCACTGGCGGCTGCCGCCTGGGGCTCAGCCATGCAGCCGTGCCACCCAAAGACCGGCCAACTGCCAGGACGACCAGAGAAAAGCAGCCAGGATCAGCCAGTTGAGCCAGCTGGGCCGGCGGTTCTGCTGGGGCTCCATCAAACAGCCATGGAGGGGCCGAACCATCATGGCCCTAGGGGGTCTGGGGCCTCAGACCCGGGAGGCTCATAGGGAGAAGGGAAAGGCCCAGCATGGGTCTGCCGTCCTCCGGCTCAGCGCCATCAGGGGTGACGCGATAAGGAGAAGAAGCCATGACACAAGCAGCCGTGCGCAGGGGTCTTACGTTTTGTTAGTTCAAGTCTTAAGACCTTCTGGCCGTCGTGGCCATGGCTTGCAAAGGGGAAAGCTGGCTGCCGCCAATTGCCAAAACCGGCCCACAATGGCCCCCTTTTCCCACTAATCCGCCATGGCCACCCCGCGCCACCCCCCGCGAAACCACCGAAGCGATGGTGCTAAATATCGCCCGCGAGCCAGACGAAATCGAACAGGCTTTAGGCAACTACCGGGGCGATCGCGTGGCCTCGGAACCTGCCAATAAAGAGCTCGAAGGGCTGACAAGACAGGCCATATACATCTAAATAAGCACACCATTTTCATTTAATTTAGGTAGCGGCTCCGGCACTCCCTGCACGTTTCACGTAGCAAGATAGATCAATCATGCGAGAATCTGATATAGCGTCACTAACTTCCCGCTGCACTTCTGTGTTACATGGTGAACACATCATATGGGACCCACCTAAGATAAACCAGCGTTGGTCTTTGAGCAGTGAGATCCATTGCCTCGCAGTGCTTCAGCCGAACGACAACCAGGCTAAAACTGCGACTTAGGCGGACAGCCGGTGGCTTCGGTGCGACTTCGGCAGATCCACCCAATTAGTAGCTGGGCTGTCTAACGACGGCAAACTACAAGGCCAGAACAGATGCATAGCTTTTCTGTTGAAACCTACAGGGGAGAGGGACTCTCATTTCCATACCATTCCACTGCATATTCATAAAGACTGTCAAGAACCTCAGAAAGCTGTTTCCCGCGCTCTGTCAATCTGTATGCAACTCTTGGAACCGCGCCTTCCTCCACTTGTCTGCAAACAAGCTGAATTGACTCCAATAAGCGCAGTCTATCTGCAAGTACCTTTGTAGATATTCCATTGACCTTCCGCTTCAGTTCACCGAAGTGTAATTCACCATGTGAGCTTAGGATCCACAAGATGTAGATGGTCCACTGTGCAGAAATATGTCCCATTAACAGTTCAAGCGGGCAGCACATCTGCTTGACCATTGGACGGAGTAGGTAGTTACCAAATGGAAGCTAATTGACTTTTGCGGAGGATGGCGCGAGGTTTGCGCTGCCCCGAACAGGCCCAACGCTAGTACATGGGAACGCTACTGCACATTGACTCAAGTCCTCGCGGCGAAAATTCCAGCTCGCGACTACTTGCCAGCACCTTTACTGCAGCATGGAAGGAGATCCATCCTGACGACAAAGTTATCTATCGCGACCTTAGGAACACGTCCATACCTCATATCACAGAAGAATGGATTGCCGCAGATTTCACTCCAAGGGATGCATTGACAGCGGAGCAGCGCCAGGTTCTTGGGCTGTCCGACATATTGGTAGATGAGTTCCTTGAAGCAGACAGATGTTTATACAGCGTTCCGATGTATAATTTCGGTATACCATCCAACTTCAAAGCTTATATCGACAATCTTGTTCGCTTTGGTCGAACATTTACATCTGAGCAAGGATGCTACCAAGGGCTTGCAAAAGAGAAAAAGGTTCTTTTTGTGACCGCTCGCGGCGTTGAGTATGGCTCAGGCTCGCCCTATCGGGGATGGGATGCGCAAGAGCCTGGGCTAAGGTATGCATTCCAGTTCATGGGAGTTTCTGACATCAGCTTTATTCATGCATGTGGTCTTGACTTGGGAGAGGAGTCTCGGCGCAGCAGTCTTGAGAAGGCCAAACACGAGTTGATGAGCATTTTATCTTCCTGGTAGTTGACGAGCGGCCCAACATTAAGATGCAGCGGACGAGATCAGTAGAGTGTCCAAGTCGTCCATCTAGTGCTCGCCGCTGATCTTGAGCGTTAACTAATTGACCTCAGATATGCGCACTGCCACATCGTGCAAAAGTCCCCTCATCTAGGCGAAGGCAACTCGACGGGATCCAACCTAAAGCATATTAAATTTAAATAGCAGATATAAAATCAGTGGAAAACTTCCATAATGCAACTACACCGCACTGAAAAAAGGCGGGAAGAATGCCATTCTATTCTATAGGAGCTTGACATCACCCCGGCCATGGTTGTCCTGCCTGCACTCAGACGGTCCCTGATAACGCTGACCGTTCTTGCCCTTCCCCTGGGGGCATCTGCACAGGAATCCTCGCTGCAAGATCTTGGTGGCGCTCTGGTTGCGCCGCAGCCGCCGGCAGTGATCTACTCGGCGAAGGAGATCGTCACCCTCGATCCGGCCCGCCCAAGCGTGGCGGCCGTGGCCGTGGCGGGGGACCGCATCCTGGCCACGGGCAGCCTGGATCAGGTGCGCACAGCCCTGGGCCCCAGACCATATCGGCTCGATACCAGCTTCGCTGATCAGGTGATCGTGCCCGGTCTGATCGCCCAGCACGAC